>JBEVJT010000107.1:0-11861 GCA_040510075.1 Xanthobacteraceae bacterium
AAATCGAATACGATCATGAAACAGGTTCCGGGACGCAAGTGTCAGGATCAGAGGCAGCGTCGGAAAACTGCCGTAAGCAGTCCGACTGGCGCTGCGCTGAAGCGGGGCATGCTGCATTAATGCAATTTACCCGTGTGAAATTCTTCGCCGCGAACTGAACTGATCAGTTCGGGAACGCGCGGCAAGAATCGCGCATGTTTACACCATGGAACCGTGGCGACATAGGGGTTTTCCGGGCGTGACGCCGCGGCCCATGGGCAGCGCGGCCGCTCGAGGCGCAGGAACCGGAGGCGCATGCTTGCGCAACCGGCCCACTTTTAGGCTATCGCATGGTCCCCGCAACCCTGTTGCTTGATTCTGATTTCGACACTGCCGGCTATTAGGGGTTATTTGCTCCCTGGCCGATGATGGATTGTCCTGCAAGGAAAGGCTAATTAGGATTTAGTTGTGAGACAACCGACAGCAAAGGTGGGGACTGAGTATCGGAAATGAACTATGTGGCGCCGGGATTGAGTGAACGGGGTGCCTATGCGGCACCCCGTTCGCGTGCTGCAATAGCCGTAATCGGCTTGAGCGGCCGCTATCCCGGAGGAGCCAACAGCGTTGGGCGCCTGTGGGAGAATCTCAAGTCCGGCGTGGACGGCGTTCGCGAGATGCAGGGCGAGCGCTGGGATATCGGCTACCATCATCCCAATCCCGCAATGGGCGGGATCTACACCCGTTGCGCCGGCCTGCTCGACCAGGTTGACCTGTTCGATGCCGATTTCTTCAGCATATCGCCGCGCGAGGCGGCCTATGTCGATCCGCAGCAGCGATTGCTGCTGGAGCTGACGTGGGAAGCGCTGGAAGATGCCGCGGTGGTGCCAAAGCAGTTGGCCGGCTCGAACACCGGGGTGTTCGTGGGGATCGCCGGCCACGACTATGCGGACATGCAGAACAATCTGCGCGTCTCGCAAAAAAATCCGTACGTCAATTCCGGCAGCGCGCTGAGTATTGCAGCAAACCGCATCTCCTATTTCTTCGACTTTCATGGCCCGAGCTTTTCGGTAGACACCGCCTGTTCGTCGGCACTCGTTGCTCTGCACCAGGCATGTCTCAGCCTTTGGTCGGGCGAATGCTCTGTGGCCGTTGTTGGTGCCATCAACATGTTGCTGCAGCCGAAGCCTTTCGTTGGGTTCTGCAACGCTGCAATGATCTCGCGCAGCGGACGCTGCAGAAGTTTCGATGCAGGGGCAGATGGCTACATTCGCGCCGAAGGCGCCGGTGTTGTGGTGCTCAAGCGCCTCGCCGATGCCGAGCGCGACGGCGATCCCATCAGAGCAGCAATCATCGGCAGTGCGGTCAATTCAGACGGCCGGACCGGCGGCCTGTCGTTGCCAAACGAGGAGGCCCAGGAGACGCTGCTGCGGCAGGTCTATCGCGAGTCCGGAGTGGCTCCTGAAGACGTAATTTATGTCGAAGCACACGGTACCGGCACGCCTGTCGGAGATCCGATCGAATGCAGAGCGCTCGGCCGAGTGCTTGGAACTCCCCGTCGCGACGGCAGCAAATGCCTGGTTGGGTCGATCAAGTCCAGTATCGGTCACCTTGAGACCGCCTCCGGCATGGCCGGGCTAACCAAGGTTCTGCTGGCGCTGCAACATCGCGAATTACCACCGAACCTGCATTTCGAGACTCCCAATCCGCAGATTGCGTTCGATGAGCTCAAACTTGAAATAGTTGATCGCAGCATTCCGCTGCCGCAACGCGAATTGCCGCTCGTGATGGGGGTGAGCTCCTACGGTTTTGGCGGGGCGAATGCGCACGTGGTGCTCTCAGAGTATCGCAAGTTGGGGGTCCCGATCGCGCAGCTTGAGCGCCAAGCACCTCCGGCGGACGGCAACCATATTCTGCTCTTGTCGGCGCGCAGCAGCGATGCATTGAAGTCACAAGCCGCTTCCTATTCCGGCTTCTTGCGTGGCGTCGAGCCGAGCTCGCTCGGCAGGATATGTGCGACGGCGCTGACATGCCGCTCGCAACACGCCCATCGACTTGCCGTTGCCGGGGCGCATACGGCCGAGATCGCCGAGCGTCTAGAGCAGTTCGCGGCCGCGGCGCCCTCCTCGCGCGTGGCAACAGCGCGCGTCAAAGCCCAACCAGGACGCCTTGCGTATCTGTTCTCGGGGAACGGACCGCAATGGTGGGGGATGGGACGCGAGCTGCTTATATCCGCTCCACGATATCGCGCGGAGGTCGAGCGAATCGATGCCGAGTTCACGACTCTGGCCGGCTGGTCTTTGCTCGAAGAAATGACGCGTCCGGAGACCGAATCCCGGATGGAAAAAACCGAGATCGCGCAGCCAGCATTATTCGCGCTGCAACTCGGCATCCTCCAGATGCTTGAAGCCGCTGGCGTGCGGCCCGCCGCCGTGATCGGCCATAGCGTAGGGGAAGTTGCCGCCGCCTATGCTTCGGGTGCTTTGAACCTAAAACAGGCCGTCCGGATAATTTACGAACGCAGCCGCGCCCAGGCAAAGACCGCAGGCACCGGCAAAATGGCCGCCGTAGGGCTCGGAAGCGAGCAGGCGCTCTCGGCCATAGCCGATATTCCTGGTTGGATAGAGCTCGCTGCGGTCAACAGCAACCGATCGGTCACTGTTGCGGGCGATCCGGAAGCGCTTTCCACACTCGAGCAAAAAATGGCGGATGCCGGCACTTTCTACCGACTCCTGACGATCGCCTATCCCTTTCACAGCATGGCGATGGACGTGATTGAAGCGCCCTTGCGCGAGGCCTTGGCCGAGTTGCACGCGACGCGTGCGACAATCCCGTTCGTTTCCGCAGTGGAGGGGCGCCCCCTCGATGGCCCCGAGCTCGATGCCGGCTACTGGTGGCGCAACGTCCGAGCGCCGGTCCAGTTCAGCGCGGCGGTCAATTACCTCCTTGCCGAGGCCGGCGTCGATGTGTTCCTTGAGATCGGTCCGCATCCGGTGCTGCTCGATTACGTGCGGCAGTGCGCACAGGCTCGCGACGCGACTGTAACCGGCATTGCGACCTTGCGACGGCCGGGCGCGAACAGTGCGGAGCCTGAGCTCGACAACGTGTGGACGGCCATCGCCGGCTGCTATGCGAACGGCGTTGACACGATGCCGGCGCTCTACGCACGACCGCCTGAGCCGGCTGCGTTGCCGAGCTATCCTTGGCAGCGACAGCGCTTCTGGAGCGGCGTCAATCCACTACCCGGCTCTCCCGTATACTCTCGTCGCGATCATCCACTGCTCGGCTTTCGCCTCGAATCCGGTGATTGCATTTGGGAGAATCTGCTCGATACGACCACACTGCTCCCTTATCTCGAGGACCACGTCGTGCATGGCGCCGTGGTTCTGCCGGCCACCGCCTTCATAGAAATGGCGCTCGCCGCCGCCAGCCAGATTCACGGCGACGTTCACTGCGACCTTGAAGATTTTGAAATTCGTAATCCGCTGGTGATCCGCCCAGGGGAAGTCCCGTGCGTGCAGCTTTCGCTCGAAAAGGAGGATGGCAGCTTCAGGATTCAGGCTCGCTCCAGCGTTGATGCTCCTTGGTGGACATTGCATGCGGTCGGCAGGGTTGCTCCGGCGCCGGAAAGCGCCGCGGCGGCGCCGGTTTCACTGCCGGAGTTGTCCGCGAAAATGAGCGAGACAATCGATAAATCCATGCATTATCAGATAGCGCAATCGAGAGGCATTGCTTACGGAGCCGCCTTTCAAGGCGTCGAATCGATCCGGGTCGGCAAGCGTGAAGCGCTCGGACACATCCACGCTCCCGCTGTTATCACCGCCCACATGCCGGGCTATGTCCTGCATCCCTGTCTGCTCGACGCGTGTCTGCAGACCCTGTTCGCAATCCGCGATGATCCGCAAAGCACATATCTCCCGGTCCAGTTCGCGAGACTGCGCAGGTTCGGCTCGTCGGAGCAGATCGCTTTTTCGCATGGCAAACTCAAGCGCGATACGCCTCGTTCGATTGTCGTCGACATTACAGTGCTTGGCGCTGACGGCGATGTGATCGCACAAATTGATGAATTTCGGTTCGCGCGGGTGAATTTCTCGCTCGCCTCTGCGCTGCCGCTCTACGCGCATGCGTGGCAACTTGCCGAGCGCCACGTCGCAGCGTTCTCGCCGTCCGCGCTTTTTCCTGCGCCTTCCATTGTGGCCCAGCGCCTCGCTCCGGCGATCAGTGAGCTGATCCACAAATATGATCGCGCGCGGTTTTATCGCGAGGGTCAACCTCGGTTGGAGCGGCTCGCGGCGGCATATGCGGCACGAGCGCTGGCCGCGTTAGGTGCGAACGAGCAGCCGTTCACCGTTGACAGCCTGATGGTCTCCGGGGGCGTTGACCCCGGCCATCGGCATTACCTGGAGCGCCTTGTCGAAATAACAGAGGCAGCGGCCCTGCTCGACCGGCGGGCCTCTGGCTGGACGTTATTGGCATTGCCTGCGCCTGCACCACTCTGGCGCGAGCTGCTGCGAGATCATTCCGACTATATTGCCGAGCTCACCCTGATCGGCTGCGCCGGCGAGCGCATGCTGCCGGTGCTCCGGGGAGAACTCGATGCAGAGCAGCTGCTCTTTCCGGAGAATGGGGGCGGTGCAAACGAGCACCTTTATGACAGCGCCCCGGCAGTGCGGATCTACAATCACATAGCTCGCCACGCGATCGCCGAATTTCTACGTGGGCGAGCGTCGGATAGCCGGCTGCGTATACTGGAACTGGGTGCCGGCACCGGCGGCCTCACCGCGAACCTGCTCCCGATCCTGCCGTCCGACCGCACCGATTATCTTTTCACCGACATCTCTCAGCCAGTACTCACTCGTGCCGAGCAACGCTTCGCCGCCTACCCCTTCGTTCGTTGTCAGAGGCTCGACATCGACAGTGATCCCCTCGAACAGGATTTCAGAGCGGGGGAGTTCGATATCATCATCGCAGGCGATGTCCTGCATCGGGCACACGAAATTCAACCGACTCTCAATCACCTGAAGAAGGTGCTCGCCCCGGGTGGGCTCTTTCTCCTCATCGAGCCGCACGAACAGCAGGCCTTCGACCTCGTGTTCGGCCAGTGCAAGGATTGGCTGCGTTGCTCCGATGCCGACGTGCGGGGGCAGTCCGCGATGCTTGCAGCGCAAAAATGGCAAGTGGCACTGGCAAATGCGGGCTTTGCCGAAACGGCCGTGTTGTCGGACGAGGCTGCATCGCGCGCTAATGCGAAGCATCCGCAGCGCTCGGTGATATTGGCGCTCAATCCTGCCGCGGACGTTTCGCCGCCGGCAATCGCTTCGATCGCCGCGAACGACCGCACTTGGCTTATGCTTGCCGATCCATCCACGTCCTCGACTTCTTTGGCGGCAGCAACGGCGGCGCTCCTGCGCGAAGCGGGGGCCCGCGTGATCACGGTGACGCTCGGCGAAAGCATTCCCGACGACGCACTGGGTTCGATGATCGTGTCTCCCGTCAATTTCGACGATTTTGCGCGGCTGTTCGAGCAGTTGGCGAGCCTGCAGATCGAGTGTGACGAGATCGTGCATTTGGCCGGGCTAAGTCAGATTGCGGAGCCCGCGACTGTGGCGTGCGAGACGCGCTGCATTTCCACGCTCCTGTTGGTGCAGGCGCTTAACCAGGCGCAGATGAGGGGCAAACCGCGTCTCACGCTGGTCACTGCAAAGGGAATGGCACCGTTCCAGGCCAGCGGTGCTCTCGATCCGACGCAGGCGCCGCTCTGGGGATTCGGGCGGGTCGTTCAGGCCGAGCATCCTGAACTGCGCTGCCGGCTGGTCGATCTGCACACTGCTCTCGATGATCCATGGACCGCGCGGCTATTGGCGCGCGAACTCGTCCTCGAGGATACCGAGACGGAGGTTCTGCTCACGTGCGACGAGCGCTACATCAATCGCCTGCGCACGACCTCGGTCGCTGAGCAGGCACGGACGGCTCAGCATCGTTTAGCTGCTCGAGAGAAACAGAGGCCAAGAACGGAATGCGTGAAGCTTGATTTCGCCGCCCACGGACCGGTGGACAACCTGTTCGTCGCGGCGGCGGAGCGCAGGGCTCCTGCCGCCGGCGAGGTCGAGATCCGCGTGCATGCCACGGGTCTCAATTTCCGGGACGTCATGTGGGTTATGGGCATGCTTCCCGAAGAAGCGCTCGAGAACGGCTTTGCCGGTCCAACCATTGGTATGGAATGCGCCGGCGAGATCGTCCGAGTGGGCCCCGAGGTCGCCGGTTTTGCCGTCGGCGATGGGGTGCTCGCGTTCGCGCCTGCCTGTTTCGCCAGCTTCGTGACCACCACGGTAGCGTCGGTTGCTCGTATTCCTGAACAAATGAGCTTCGAGGCAGCGGCTACAATCCCGACGACTTTCCTCACCGCCTACTACGGTTTGGTGCACCTTGGCGGATTGGAGCGTGGGGAACGCGTGCTCATTCACGGCGCCGCCGGCGGGGTCGGCATGGCGGCTATCCAGATAGCGAAACGCTGTGGTGCGGAAATCTTCGCCAGCGCCGGATCGCCGGAGAAGCGCGACATCGTGCGCCTTCTCGGTGCTGACCACGTCCTTGATTCGCGCTCGCGCGATTTTGCCGACGAGGTGATGCGGATTACGCAAGGAAAAGGCGTCGACGTCGTGCTGAACTCGCTCGCCGGCGAGGCGATCGGCAAGAATTTCCGCTTGCTCAAGCCGTTCGGCCGCTTTCTTGAGATCGGCAAGCGGGACATGTATGCCAACAGCAAGATAGGACTGCGCCCGTTCCGCAACAACCTGACCTATTTCGGGATCGATGCGGACACGCTGCTGACCGAACGACGCGCCTTGGCGACGCGGCTGATTTCGGAACTGATGCAGCTTTTCGAGCGCGGCGAGCTATGTCCGCTGCCCTATCGCAGTTTCCCCCTCGCGCGCGCAAACGAAGCCTTCCGACAAATGCAGCAGTCGCGTCACGTCGGAAAATTGGTGATTGCGATGAACGACGGTGGACTGCAGCCAGCGGTCCAGCGGCAGGTCACGTTTACGAGCGATGGTACTTATCTGATCAGCGGCGGTCTCGGCGGGTTTGGCCTGGCAACCGCGCACTGGCTGGCGGAGAAGGGCGGACGGTACTTTGCGCTTGTCGGTCGCAGCGGCGCTGTGACGGACGAAGCTCGAGCCGGCATTGCCGCGCTTGAAGCCAAAGGCGCGGTTGTGCGCGTCTATCGTGCCGATATCGCGGACGATGCGGCGGCGAACGGAATGATGGCGGGCATCTGCGAGGAAATGCCGCCCGTTCGCGGCGTGGTACATGCTGCGATGGTGCTGGACGATGGCGCGGTTTTGAACCTTGATCAGGAACGCGTGCGGCGGGTCATGGCCCCCAAGATGCGTGGCGCGTGGAATTTACATCGAGCGACCCTCGATTGCGACCTGGACTTTTTCGTCATGTACTCGTCGCTCTCGACTGTCATCGGAACGCCGGGGCAGGCCAACTATGTCGCCGCAAACATGTATCTCGAAGCTCTGGCCGACTATCGCCGGGCCCGAGGGTTGCCCGCGCTCGCGCTCGGTTTGGGGCCGCTCTCGGATGTGGGTTACCTGACACGCAATTCTGACGTGAGCGACCTGCACAAGCGAGTTGGTATCGAGCCTATCTCCTCTCGCCAGGCGTTCGTGCAGCTGGAACGGCTGCTGGGCGCCGATGCGACCTGCGTCACTGCCGCGCACGTGGATTGGGGGCGCATCAGCCAGCTCTGGCAGGGCGACATACAACCAAGACTAAGCCTTGTTGTCAGTGCCGCGGGCGGCGCCAGCGGCTACGTGGAGGATATACGCAAGCAGCTGGAACGCCTGCCATCAGAGGAACGCAAGGCATTCCTGGTTGTGTGGATCAAAGAGCATTTTGCCCGTGTGCTCGGCGGTAGCGCCGAACAGATCGAGGCGGATCGTCAGTTGTTTGAACTCGGGCTCGATTCGCTTATGGTCGTGGAGCTCAGCGGAGTGATGAGCCGGGAGCTGCAGCTCAGCATTTCGGTCATGGAAGTCATTCAGTCCGGGTCCATCAACAACATGGCAGATCGTCTCCTGCAAGCATTGCACGGATCCGAAGAGCCTGCGGCGGGCACGACCAGCCAGAGGGTGGAGGAGCAGCCTGTCGCCGCTCTCAGTGGAGAATAGATGAGCTACGCTGTCGCGTTCCTCGCTTTTGTCACACTGCAGCGCGTTGGCGAGCTGATTTGGGCGGCTCAGAACACCACGCGCCTGATCGCGGCGGGCGGCGTTGAGTTCGGGCGCAGCCAGTATCCGGTGATGGTTGCGCTGCACTCGAGCTGGCTTGCGGGATTATGGTATTGGGGACACGACCGGCCGCTTCATTGGCCGTTCGTGATTTTGTTTGCGCTGCTGTTGTGCGGCCGCGCCTGGGTTCTGATGAACCTTGGCCGGTACTGGACGACCCGCATCATTGTGCTCCCTGGAGCATCGCTCGTCGCCAGCGGTCCCTATCGAGTGATAAAGCATCCGAACTACTTCCTTGTGACTGCCGAACTCGTCATCGTGCCGCTGGCGCTCGGGATGCCGATCTGGGCGGCACTGTTCTTCGTCCTCAATGTAATCGGGATGCCGTTCCGCATTCGTACGGAGAATCGTGCTCTCGACTGGGCAAGCGGGGTTCAAGCGCACCGAGAGGCCTGATTGCATCTACAATACGCCCCGCCTGCGCCCGCCCCCAGCTATGATCCCGAAGCGTGGGAACCGGTTTTCGGAAAAGATCGTGCTCCAGAAAAAGCTAGAGCGGGATGGCGCTTCGAAGAAAAGCCTGCTCTAGGGAACGCGTTTCATGGCCGCCGCGCATACCGCGCTGATAACGCCGGCGGCGCACACGTAAGTTCCGACAAGCCAGGGCCGATTATCGCCGGCCTGAAGCATTGAGCCCAGCACCAAGGGCGTGAGCGGTACGGATAAATAGATCAGCGACACACCAGTGTAGCGCACCGGCGTATCGAACAGATCGCAATACATGGCCGCTTGCGGCCCGTATACCGGAGCCCACAGGACGCCCAGCACGATGACGATGCAGGCAGCAGCAATCAACGCGCTGCCGGAATGTTGCATCAGCCAGAGCGCCGGAAACGCGGCGAAGCCGTTGATCAGCGAAAAAACAACAAAGAGCTTCCTTCGGCTGGTTCGATCGGCGAGCCGTGAGGCGAACGGAATGGTGAAGATTAAGGCCATGCCGGCGACGGTGATCGCAGCGAGGACAGTGGTGCGGGATGTCTCCGCTACTTTGGCGAGATAGGTGAGAGGCAATATCGCATAGATCGTGAACACCATGCCTTCGATCAGCCAGGTACACCCGCCGAGGACTACGCTGCCTGGAAAAACGCGCAGTACATGCCACACGGGTATGCGAACCACCTCGTGGCGCGCTTGCGTGCGGGCGAATTCCGGCGTTTCCAGCACGCGGCGGCAACGCAGCCAACGTCATAATCTCTGCCGGTGCGTGAAGGTTTTTCGATACGGATCAACTGGTTGCTTCCCAAATCATCAATTCGAGGCACTCGAGCCGATCATTTGGTCAGGATCACTTTTTATTCCCGTTTCGTAATCGTACCCCCGGTCGTTTTCCATTCGTAAATTCCACTCCTGCGATCTCAAAGGCGCGCCGGATTGCTAAAATAGTAGGTGCATGAGCAATTAGGGTTCCCGGTCTTGTTTCCAGCCGCTTGATGGTCGGAAGAGAGACGCATGAAGCTTCCGCTAACTGCCGCTGATCCCAGCGCAGGAGGGCTCTGGCTGCCCGCATCAATTCACTAGTGAACTGCTCATTTTTCAAAAATACTGTAGGCATTATATAATACCTGGAGTATTGACTCTTCTTCAGATGAGTCTATAATACCTGAGGTATCATATCTGAATCGGAGTAGGACGTGGCCCAGAGTTTCCCTAACAATAGCAATTCCTCATGTCGTGCCAGCTTTGTTGGTGGCTCTGACGCCCGTATCATCATGGGTACGGATGAAGCAGCCCTTATCCGCCTCTGGCAAGAGAAGCGCGGAGAGGCGGAGCCAAAGGACCTTTCCGGCAGCCTCATCGTGCAACTCGGTAAGGTGACGGAGGACCTGAACCGCGCTTGGTACGAGCGCCATACGGGCCGAACGATTCGCGATATCCAGCGCCTGGTGAAGCACTCCGCCATTCCTTGGATGGCGTGCACGCTCGACGGCATCGTGCAGGGCACAGGCGCGGTTTTTGAAGCCAAGTTCATGCTGCCGTGGTCGTTCTCGGAAGAAGCAGCCGCCGAGAAATACATGCCTCAGCTCCAGCACAACATGTGGGTCACCCATCTCAAGAAAGCCGTGCTCTCGATCATCACCGGCGGGGGGAAATGGGTGGAGATCACGATTCCAATGGATCCACTCTACCTTAGCGTCTTGGTGTCAGCGGAGAAGAAATTCTGGCGCTGTGTCCAGTCCGGCGAAACGCCGCATCTGATTAATGCAGAACCGCCCCGCGCGCGGATCGAGGCCGTTCGCATCGTTGATATGACCACCTCCAATAGCTGGGCGGAATTTGCCGCACTCTTCCGCAGTACCCAACCCGCATATCTCGACCACGAGCGGGCCAAGGCCGAGCTCAAGGCCCTTATCCCGGAGGACGTGCACCAGGCGATGGGCCACGGTGTGCGTGCCAGGCGCTCAAAGTCGGGCGCCATCAGCTTTGATCTTCTGCCGCAGGAGGCCCCCCATGCGCCAGTCTAGTGAATCGGTTGCGGCGCTGGCTTCTGCCCTGGCCAAGGCGCAAGCTCAGCTCACAAACCCGGAAAAATCGCTCACCGCAACCATAAGTTCGGGCAGGGTAGGGGAGGCTGCCCGCACGTTCCGCTATTCCCCTCTGTCGAGTGGTCTCGATATCGTGCGCAAGGCTTTGGGCGAGCACGAGATCGCTACCGTGCAGACCACCGCCATCGACCAGGCGTCGGGGATGCTAAATCTGACCACCATGCTGGCCCACGCTTCCGGTGAATGGATCGCTTCGGACTGGCCGATCTGTCCTATAGCTGAAATTGCCACTCCACATCGCATGGGTGCGGCGCTGACCTACGCCCGACGATACGCCTTGTTCACCCTGGTCGGAATTGCCGGTGAAGATGACCTCGACGCCCCCGATCTGCAGGTAAAGCCGAATGGCTCGCCTGTCAGGCAGAACCCGCCGGCTGCTAGGCGTGACGACCTACCGCCCTCGCGCAAATACGGAAATGGTGCTCGCGAGCACTTTGCACGCAACCGACCCGCAGTTCTGAAAGACGAGCTGTCTGCGAGTTTACGCGACGCCCTCATCGCCCAGATTTTGCTCCTCAACGATCAAGAAGAGGCGGCTACTTGGGCAAGCGGCGTGTTAGCTCGCAAAAACAGCCTTACTGCCGCCGACGCCAACCTACTTGAGGTCGCTTTCGAACAGAAGTTGGTTGAATTCTCCGCCCCCGCCGCCGAGCAGCAGGATACTGGCCCGACCGGCATTGCTCCTGAAGCGGCTACGCCGAAGGAGCCGCAAGCAGCGAGGAAAAAACCGCGAGCGGGGCGGTCTCAGCGCATCGATAAGAGCGTCCTCACGTTCCCGGCGGCAAAGCGCAAGCGCAACAAGGAGCACCTACACCACATCGCTCAACAACCATGCGTGATATGTGGCCGTAAGCCATCTGATCCGCATCACCTGCGCTTCACCCAACCGCGCGCCTTGGGACGCAAAGTCAGCGACGAGTTCACAGTCCCGCTTTGCCGCATGCATCACCGCGAGGCCCATCGTGCGGGAGACGAACGGGCATGGTGGAGAGCGAGCGGGATTGACCCACTCAACGTGGCCCGCAAGCTTTGGAAAGACACC
>JBEVJT010000108.1:0-4384 GCA_040510075.1 Xanthobacteraceae bacterium
GCGCTCGGCTTTCACATCACGCACGCGGTCTCCCACACGGTAAATTTCGCGCAGGGCAGCACCATGATGCTCGGCGCGGTGATCTGTTTCGCGTTTTGGGTGACGCTCGGATTTCCTCTCGTGACTGCAATCGCGCTCGCCCTCGCCGCCTGCGCGATCTGGGGCATGATCGTCGAACGCGTCGCGGTGCGGCCTTTCGTGGAGAGGGGGTCGAGTTCGTGGCTCATTGCCACGGTCGCGCTCGGCATTGTCATCGACAACATCGTGCTCTTCACATTCGGCAAGGACCCGCGCGGCATGCCTCCGGGCGTGCTCACGACCGGCGCCATCACCATCGCCGATGTCAGAATCCAGTACCTGCAAGCGCTCATTCCAATCGTTGGCATAGCGCTTGCGGTCGCATTGCACCTCTTCTTCCGCAATGCGCGCTTTGGCAAGGCACTGCTGGCGGTGGTGCAGAACAAGGATGCGGCGCGTCTTATGGGCATCAACGTCGAGCGGGTGATCGTTGCTGCTTTCGCGCTTTCCGGACTGCTCGCAGGCATCGCCGGCATTCTGGTTGCGCCGCTGTTCACCATCTCGTCGACCATGGGCACGCTGTTCGGCATCAAGGCGTTCGCGGTCGCCATTCTGGGCGGGCTGGGAAATGCCTGGGGGGTCGTGCTTGCCGGACTTTTCTACGGCGTAGCCGAAGCGCTCATCATCGCGGTCCTCGGCTCGACCTACAGCCAGATCGTCACCTTTACCCTGGTAATCGTCGCGCTCGCCTTGCGCCCGCATGGGCTGTTCGGCACCGCCGAGGCCAAGAAGGTATGAGCACGCGCACGGCGATCGCTGCCGCCCTCGCAATCGCTGCTACGTGTTTTCTGATCGCGAAGGGCAACGGCTATCACATCTACATCATCGCTGTCGTGGGCCTGACGGCCATCGTCGGCATTGGCCTCAATGTGCTGCTTGGGTTGTCCGGGCAGATCTCGCTCGGCCATGTCGCCTTCTACGCGATCGGCGCCTACACGCTCGGCATCCTAACCACGAGGGCCGGCTGGTCGTTCTGGCCGGCTCTGCCCATCGCCGGCCTTGTTGCCGGATGCGCCGGCATTCTGCTCGCCATTCCCGCGCTGCGCGTGCGCGGGCCGTATCTCGCCATGGTGACCATCGCATTTAGTTTCGTCGTGGAGCAGGGGACGGCCGAATGGGCGGGACTCACGGGCGGATGGAATGGGCTCATGGGCATCGCGCTGCCGCAAGCGTTCGGCTTCGAGTTCAGCGAACGCGAAGTCGCCTATTTCGTCTTGGCCCTCACCATCCTGGCGCTGCTGTTCTATGCCCGGCTCAGCGAAAGCCCATGGGGCCATGCCATGCGGGCGGTCCGGGACTCGGAAACCGCGAGCCTCTCCATCGGGCTTGATCCGACAATGCTGCGCACCACTGCTTTCGCCGTGTCCGCAATTGCCGCCGGCATCGCCGGGGGCGTGTTCGCTGCGCTCAACAATTTCATCAGCCCGGAATCATTTCTGTTCTTCCAGTCCATCCTGTTCCTGCTGGTGGTGATGCTCGGCGGTGCCGACACGGTGCTTGGGCCGCTGATCGGTGCTGTCGTGGTGGTGCTGGTGCCCGAGCTCCTGTCTTTTCTTGCCGGGTACCGGCTGCTTTTCGTCGGCTTGCTCATGCTGTTGGTGCTGCGGCTCGCGCCCACCGGCATTGTCGGGCTCCTCGCGCCGTTTTTCGCGAAGACAGCGATCTCGCCACGCGGCGAGTTGGAACGGGACGTGATCGCCTTTCTCAGTTCGACGGGTGCGGAGAGCGGGCTTTCCGTGCGCCAGCTTTCCGTCAGCTTCGGCGGCGTGCGTGCGGTGAGGGGCGTGAGTTTCGACGCGCCTGCAGGCAGGATCACCAGTGTGATCGGCCCAAACGGGGCGGGCAAGACCACTGCACTCAATCTCATCTGCGGATTCTATCGGCCGGACGCCGGCAGCATCCGGCTCGCGGACGCGGAGCTGAAAAAAATGCCGGCGCAGCGCATCGCACGGCTCGGAATCGCCCGCACCTATCAAACCAGTCAGCTGTTCGCGACCATGGCGGTGCTCGACAATGTGTTGATCGGGCTGCGGCAGGGACGTCTCGGCGCGGGCACATTCCTGTCGCGCGAGCGCGATCCGGAGCGTCTCGCGCTTGCGCAAAGCCTGCTTGCCTTCGTCGGTTATCGCGGGAGTCCCGACGCGCCCGCCGGCGCGCTCGCGCATGTGGACAAGCGGCTCGTCGAGATTGCGCGCGCGCTGGCCACGCGCCCGCGCGTGTTGGCGCTCGACGAGCCCGCCGCGGGACTCGATGCGGCCGATACGCAGGCCATGGGCAAATTACTGCAGCAGATTGCGCGCGCCGGGATCGCGGTAATCCTGATCGAGCACGACATGCAGCTCGTCATGGGCATATCCGATCACCTGGTCGTGCTCGACGCCGGCAGCAAGATTGCGGAAGGGCCGCCCGCTAAGGTCGCCACCGATCCTGCCGTGCTCAAAGCCTATATGGGCGAGGAGACCCCGACCGCGCGCATGAGAGCGCGGCCGATCCCGGCCGATGCCGCCACGCTGCTGGCGGCAAACGACGTTTCGGCCGCCTATGGAGCAGCGCCTGTCCTGCGCTCCGTTGCGCTCGAAGTGAGGCAAGGAGAGGCCGTTGCGGTCCTCGGCGCGAACGGCGCCGGCAAGACTACCCTGATGCGCACCTTGAGCGGCTTGATGCGCACCACGGGCGGCGAGATTCGCTTTCTCGACGAGCGCATCGACCAGATGGGAACAAGCCGCATCGTCGCGCGCGGGCTCATCCTGGTTCCGGAAGGCCGGCAGGTTTTTCCCGAGCTTTCCGTCATCGACAACCTGCGGCTCGGCGCCTTCGCGCGACCGGCAAAGGACGAGCGCATCGACGAAATGCTGGAAAGATTCCCAGCCCTGCGCGCACGGGCGCATCAGCGCGCGGGATTCCTGTCCGGCGGCGAGCAGCAGATGCTCGCGCTCGCGCGCGGGCTCATGGCGCAGCCGCGTGTGCTCATGCTTGACGAGCCTTCCCTTGGCCTTGCTCCCAAGCTCACGCAATCGCTGTATGATCTCCTGGCCGAACTGCGCGACGAGGGCACGACCATTCTGCTTGTCGACCAGATGGCAGTACTCGCGCTTTCGGTGGCCGACCGCGGCTATGTTCTGCAGTCAGGGAAGATCACGCACGCGGGCGATGCATCGGCCATGCGTGCGGATGCGGCACTCACGCGTGCCTATCTGGGCGAGCACGCCACAGCGGTGCAATGAATATCAGTCGCAAATAAAAGGATCGCAAGA
The DNA here is from genome assembly GCA_040510075.1 of Xanthobacteraceae bacterium. Taxonomy (GTDB): domain Bacteria; phylum Pseudomonadota; class Alphaproteobacteria; order Rhizobiales; family Xanthobacteraceae; genus VAZQ01. The sequence continues at coordinate 3,333 of JBEVJT010000108.1, forward strand.
ATGGATCTGATTCTAAAAAATGCGCGGGTAGTTGGCCGCGAGCAGGAGCTCGCTGATATCGGCATCGAGAACGGCAAAATCGCCGCGATTGCGCCCAATCTCTCGGCCGAAGGCAACAGCCTCGACGTTGGCGGGCGACTGGTCTCGGCCGGATTTGTCGAGACGCATATTCATCTGGACAAGTCGGCCATCGTCGACCGCTGCAAGTCAAAACGCGGAGACCTCGAAGAAGCCATCGGCGAAGCCGCCAAGGCAAAGAAGGCGTTCACGCCCGAAGACGTGCATGCACGCGCCCAGCGCACCCTGGAGAAGGCCATCCTGCAGGGCACCACGCATATGCGAACCCATCTGGAGGTCGACCCCGGCGTGGAGCTGCGCAGCCTCGACGGCGTTATGCCGCTGATCAAGGAATATGCGTGGGCCATCGATCTCAGCATCTGCGTGTTTCCGCAGGAGGGCCTGCTCAACAATCCCGGCACCGATGAGCTGATGGTCGAAGCGCTCAAGCGCGACTGCCGCGTGGTGGGCGCCGCCCCCTATACCGACACCAACCCGAAAGGGCAGATCGACCGCGTGTTCGCAATGGCGCGTGAGTTCGACGTCGACATCGACATGCACCTCGACTTCGGTCCGACGGCGGAGAACATGGACGTGGAGCATGTCTGCCGGCGCACCGACGAGCACAAATACGGCGGGCGCGTCGCCATAGGCCACGTGACCAAGGCAACGAGCCTGCCGATGGCCGATTTCAACCGCATGGCCAAGCGTCTCGCCGAAGCCGGGGTGGCGCTTACCGTCTTGCCGTCAACCGACCTCTTCCTGATGGGCCGCAATCATGTGCACGACCACAGCGCCACGCGCGGCGTTGTCCCTGCCCACAAACTTGTCGCACAGGGCGTCAACTGCTCGCTCTCCAGCAACAACGTGCTCAACCCGTTCACGCCGTTCGGCGACTGTTCGCAGATCCGCATGGCAAACGTTTATGCGAATATCTGTCACGTCGGGAAAAAGACCGACATGCAGGCATGTTTCGATATGATCACGCGCCGGCC
>JBEVJT010000109.1:0-33555 GCA_040510075.1 Xanthobacteraceae bacterium
GCCGGCACGAGCGAAATCCGGCGCATGCTGATAGGCCGCGAGCTTTTCGAAAAAACAGGTTAGGGCCAACCGGCGAGAGAATGGCTGTCCTTCGCTCCGCGGTTGATCCCAATTCGCCCGAAGTTGCGCGCAACGCGGAGGTGATGAAAGGGCTTGTCGCCGACCTGCGCGCCAAGCTTGACGCTGCAATGCAGGGGGGCAGCGAGGATGCGCGGGCAAAGCACACCGCGCGCGGCAAGCTTCTGGCGCGCGAGCGCATTGATCTCCTGATCGATCCCGGCGCTCCGTTTCTCGAACTCTCTGCGCTCGCCGCCTATGGGCTCTATGGCGGGGACGTGCATTCCGCGAGCGTAGTGACCGGCATCGGACGCATCAGCGGTCGCGAATGCGTGATCATTGCTAACGATGCCACCATCAAAGGCGGCACGTATTACCCGATGACGGTGAAGAAGCATCTGCGCGCCCAGGAGATTGCGCGCGAAAATCAGTTGCCGTGCATTTATCTGGTGGATTCGGGCGGAGCCTTCCTGCCTCTGCAGGACGAGATCTTTCCCGACGAGCGCCACTTCGGGCGCATTTTCTACAATCAGGCGCGCATGTCGGCGCTTGGGATTCCCCAACTCGCAATTGTGATGGGTTCCTGCACGGCGGGGGGTGCCTATGTGCCGGCGATGTCGGATGAAAGCATCATCGTGCACAAGCAGGGCACGATCTTTTTAGGCGGCCCTCCCTTGGTGAAGGCGGCAACGGGAGAAGAAGTCAGCGCTGAAGAGCTTGGCGGCGCCGACGTGCATAGCCGGCAATCCGGGGTGACCGACTATTGCGCAAACGACGATTGCCACGCGATCGGGATTGCCCGCCGCATTGTCGCGAACCTCAACCGCCCAAGCCATTCATGGATCGAGCAGCACGCATGCCGCGAGCCGCTTTATCCCGCACACGAGATATACGGTGTGGTGCCGGCGGATGTGCGCACCCCTTATGACGTGCGCGAGGTGATTGCGCGGCTGGTCGACGGCTCCGAATTCGATGAGTTCAAGGCGCTCTACGGGCAGACGTTGATCTGCGGCTTTGCTCACATTCACGGCTTTCCGCTCGGGATTCTGGCGAATAACGGCATCCTGTTCAGTGAGAGCGCGTTAAAGGGTGCGCATTTCATTGAGCTCGCGAGCCAGCGAAACATCCCGCTCCTGTTTCTGCAGAACATCACCGGTTTCATGGTCGGCCGCAAATATGAGGCGGGGGGCATCGCCAAGGACGGCGCCAAAATGGTGACTGCGGTCGCCACGACCAATGTGCCGAAATATACGGTGATCATCGGCGGCAGTTACGGTGCTGGGAACTACGGCATGTGCGGGCGCGCCTATGCGCCTCGTTTCCTGTGGATGTGGCCCAATGCGCGCATTTCGGTGATGGGAGGCGAGCAGGCCGCAACGGTGCTTGGCTTGTTGCGCCGCGAGGCGGTCGAGTCGAAGGGTGGCACCTGGACCGTCAGCGAAGAGGAGGCGTTCAAGGCTCCCATTCGTGAGCAATACGAGGAGCAGGGGAACCCTTATTACGCGACCGCGCGCATCTGGGACGACGGGATCATCGATCCGGCCGACACGCGCAGGGTACTCGCCCTCGCCCTCGCCGTCGGCACAAATAGCCCACCGCCCGCGCCGACCCGCTTCGGCATATTCAGGATGTAATGGCAAAGTTCGAGCGGCTGCTCATTGCCAATCGCGGCGAGATCGCCTGCCGCATCGCGCGCACGGCGAAGCGCATGGGCCTTTTCACGATTGCGGTGTTCTCCGATGCCGACCGCAACGCGCAGCATGTGGCCCTCGCGGACGAAGCAGTACGCTTAGGTCCGCCGCCCGCAAAAGACAGCTATTTGCGCATCGACGCGATTGTCGAGGCGGCGCGCACCACGCGCGCGGAAGCGGTGCATCCAGGCTACGGCTTTCTTTCTGAAAATGCGGAATTTGCCGCGGCCTGCGCCGATGCCGGATTGATTTTCGTGGGCCCTGCCGCAGACACCATTCGGCAGATGGGGTCGAAGGCGGCAGCAAAGGCGCTGATGCAAGCATCAGGTATCCCGGTCGTGCCGGGATACCATGACGCTGAACAGGACATGCCGGCGCTTGCCGAGGCCGCCGCGCTTATCGGCTATCCGCTGCTGATTAAAGCCTCGGCCGGGGGTGGCGGCCGCGGCATGCGTGTGGTTTCGGCAGCCCGTGATTTCGCCGACGCGCTTGCGAGCGCCAAGCGCGAAGCCGCTGCCGCCTTCGGCAATGACGACGTGTTGCTCGAGAAATTCATCCAGCAGCCGCGGCATATCGAAGTGCAAATACTCGGAGACAACCACGGCAACATCGTCTCGCTGTTCGAGCGTGAATGCACATTGCAGCGGCGGCACCAGAAGGTCGCCGAGGAGGCACCGTCGATCGCGATAAGCGCCAATCGGCGGGCGGAGATGTCGGCTGCGGCCCGTTCCGCCGCTCAGGCTGCGGGCTATCGCAATGCAGGCACGGTCGAGTTCATCGCCGACGCCGCGCAGTTCTATTTCATCGAGATGAATACGCGCCTGCAGGTCGAGCATCCGGTTACGGAAATGATCCTCGGCCTTGACCTCGTCGAACTGCAGTTGCGCGTCGCGGCAGGCGAACCGCTGCCGTTCGCGCAGGATGACATCGCGGCGAAAGGGCACGCGCTCGAGGCGCGCATTTACGCGGAGGATCCGGCCAGAGGCTTCTTGCCCTCGACCGGCCTCATCCGGACCTGGAACGAGCCGAGCGGATCAGGCATCCGTGTAGACAGCGGATTTCGTGCGGGCGACGCCGTGTTGCCCTATTACGACGCGCTGCTGGCCAAGCTCATCGTGCTTGGAGAGGACCGTGTGCGAGCGCTCGCGCGCATGCACGACGCGCTTGGGGGCTTCGAGATCGAGGGGGTGGCGACCAATCTCGAATTCCTCCGCGCGCTCCTCGGCCACCCAAGCGTCGCTCGCGGCGAGATCGACACTGGCTTCATAGAACGCGAGGTCAGCAATCTCGTACGCCCGCGGCGCGCCTTCTCTGCCCTCGACGTCGCGGGCGCCGTGGGTGCAGTCCTCGTGCGCGAGCGCGAAGAGCAGGCAGATTCAGAGCGACCTGGTGCGGCCATTTCTCCTTGGCGCCGCGGCGACGGCTGGACGCTCGCAGGCGCGCGAAAGAGAACATTGAGCTTTCGGGACGGGGAGGCGCGCCTCTCAGCCGTGGTGCGCTACGAGCGGGATGGAATACGCATGGAGTTTTCGGGCGCGATGCACCGGCTGGCGGTCAGCGCACGCCGGGCAGGAGAATTCGAAGTCGCGTTCGGCGATATCAAGGAAACATGCCGTGCCGCCTGGTCCGGGCGCGATCTCGATCTGCTCACCCCGCGGGATCGTCTGAAGCTGCATTGGTTGGATCCGTTCGCTGTCGAACTGGGCGAGGCCGCTGCCGCAGACCGCATCAGCGCGCCCATGCCCGGCACGATCATCCGGATTCTCGCCGAAGCTGGAGCGGAGCTTACGGCCGGCGCGCCCATTCTCGTGCTCGAAGCAATGAAAATGGAGCATACGCTGCGGGCTCCCGCTCCGGGCCGGCTGGTCGCGCTCAACTGCGCGCTAGGTGAGTTTGTGCAGGAGGGCGCTGACCTCGCCGATTTTGAGCCGACGAATTCCGACTGAGCTTATAGGGTTGCTTCGATCAGCGAGCAGAGTTCCGGCGTCACCTTTGGCATCACGCCAAACCACGCCGCAAAGGCCGGGCGGGCCTGATGCAGCAGCATGCCAAGCCCGTTCACTGTCGCGTTGCCGCGCAGCCGCGCCTCTTTTAGGAGCGCGGTTTCGCGCGGAATGTAGACGATGTCGGAGACGAGCGCGGTTTGCGGCAGCTTGGCGAGAGAGATATCCAACGCATCTTCGCCCGCCATACCCAGGCTCGTGGCATTGACCAGCATCGCGGCGCCGGCCAGTGCCGTGTTGCGCTGTTGCCAATCGAGAACGGTCAGCGGCCCTCCCAAGTCGGCCAAGAGCGCAGCGGCGCGCGAACGCGTGCGGTTGATGAGCCTGATCTCGCGCGCACCTTGCTCCATCAAGCCGACCAGCACCGCGCGAGCTGCGCCGCCTGCACCAATCACCACGACGGGCCCGTTGCCTGCGCGCCAGGCGGGGTGCGCTTCGCGAATGCTTTCGATGAAGCCGAATGCATCGAAGTTATAGCCCTGAAGCGATTGGTCCGGGGCCACCACGATACAGTTTACCGCGCCGATGCGCCGCGCCAGCGGATCGAGCCTGTCAACGATCGCAAGCGCTGCCTGTTTGTGCGGGATCGTCAGATTGCAGCCGGAAAATCCGAGCGCGGAAAGCGCATGGAGCGCGTCCGCGAGGCGCTCCGGCGGTATCGCGAGCGGAAGATAGCTGCCGCTCAGCCCGTACTGTACGAACCAGTAATTGTGCAATTTGGGCGACCGCGAATGCATGACCGGCCAACCCATGACTCCGGCCAACAGGAAGCGATCGGCATGCACCATGTCTGTATTAGAGCATGATCTGGAAAAGTGGGAACCGGTTTTCGGAAATCGATCGTCGCTTTGCAGGAGTCAAAATTATTGCGGGCCGGCACCTTTATGCCGGCCCGCGAGCCTTGTCATGGACGCTTAGCTGGGCTGCTTCCGCGTTTCAGAGCGAGCTCACTCCCGCGTGCTTGAGAAGGTCGGCCATCTTGCTGCGCGCATAGAACATGCGCGTCTTCACGGTGGCTGCAGGAACGCCGACGATTTGCGCAACTTCCTCGACCGACTTCTCGTGATAGTAGACGAGATCGATGACTTCGCGGTGCGCCGCCGAAAGCTGCGTGAGGCACTTCTGAATAATGCTGTTGCGGTCCTTGGTGCCGACCGCCATCTCCGGATTCTCCGCCGTATCCTCGATAGACGCGGCCATCTGATCGTCGAGATGCTCGTCGGTACGCCGCCGCAGAGCGGACAGTGCCTTGTAGCGGGCAATGGCCAACAGCCAGGTGGAAACCTGCGACTTGGATTCGAAGGTGCCCGCTTGGCGCCATGCGTCGAGGAAAACCTCGCTGACCAGGTCTTCGGCCAAGGTCGGATTGCCGGCCAGGCGCAGGATGAAGCGGTAGACCCGCACGTTGTGCCGCGCATAGAGCACCTGCATCGCGCGCTTGTCGCCATCGGCGATAAGCGCGATCAGTGCTTCGTCCGAGCTGTCCTGGACAGCCGGCCGCAGCGGCCGCTGCGCGGCCTCGCGCAACGCGTATCCGGTTTGCATGACGATCCCCTGTTTAACAGGCCCTTTAGACGCCCTTAGTGGAGATTCCTAGCAAACCGCTGTTGCACGCATGTTACGTCAAGGTAAGAAAATGGTTTCGTGGGTGGGCAGAATTGTTTCTTGCCTGATGCAGCCAAGACACAAAGGTATTATGGTATAGACGATTGTTTCGTCTCCTGGGACTTTTATGTCTCAGTCCATCAAAGATGTTTCGCCGGTGGGCGAGAATAGATAACCGCCGCCCCGTACCGTGCGAATGACCGAGGGTCGGGCCGGGTCGGGCTCGATTTTCCGCCGAAGACGCATAATGCGCAGATCGATGGCGCGGTCGAAGGCTTCCGCATCGCGCGCATTTGCCAGCGCTAGAAGGCGATCGCGGGAGAGTACGCGTTTGGGGTTCGCGGCGAATACCTTGAGCAGACCATATTCCGAAGCGGTCAGCGGATGCTCATTTCCCTCCTCATCGCAGAGCGCCTGGGCATCATGGTCGAGCCATTTGGTGCCGAACCGCACGCGAGCGGACGCCGCCGCCGCAACAGGAACCGGAGCAGCGGGAGCGGCGCCGGCCGCCTGTCCGCCGCTTCTGCGCAGCACCACGCGGATGCGGGCCAACAGCTCGCGCAACTCGCACGGCTTAGCGAGATAATCGTCTGCGCCAAGCTCGAGGCCCACAACACGATCGATGGCGCTCGCCGTAGCCGTGAGCATGATGATAGGTGCGCTGATACGTCGCTTGAGGTCGCGAATGATCGACAAGCCGTCCTCTTCCGGCATGTTCAGATCGAGAACAATCAAGTCGGGCGGCTGCTTCGCGATGCACTCGCGCAGGCTTTTGCCCCCCTCGCACAAACTGACGGCATACCCGTGCATGCGCAGATATTCGCCGACCATTTCCCGGGCCGGCTGTTCGTCGTCGACGACCGCAATGTGGGGGGCTTGGCTCATGCCACCGGCAAACTCATCCTGAAGGTCGCGCCCTTGCCAGACCCGACACTCTCGACCCTGATCTGTCCACCGTGCAAATCAACGATCCGCTTGACGATCGAAAGCCCGAGGCCCGTGGAGGTTTCCCCCGCAGTAGGCTTGGCCGAAAGCCGCTGAAACCGCCCGAACAGCCGGGAGATGTCATCTGGACCAAGGCCCGCTCCGTTATCTGCAACCTCGACCACGATGTTGTGGTCCTCTTGTGTCACCAATATGTCGATTGCGCCGCCCATCGGGCTGTACTTCACTGCGTTGCTCACAAGATTATCGATGGCCTCGCGAATGCGGTCGGAATCGCACATCGCCATGTGATTTCCCGAAGCGCGCACGGAGATGCGTTGTTCCTTTCGGGCCGCTAACGGCCGGTTTGCCTCCGCCACTTCCTGCACCAGGGTCGACAGGTTTACGGGCTCGCGCCGGACCGTGATGTCGAGGGCGTCCGCCATCGCGTCGGCCACCAGATCGTCGACCATTTCTGTCAATCGATTGGCGGCATCGCGAATATGGGCGAGCTGTGCCTCGACCCCGTTATTGAGCGCACCCGCGTTTGCGATCATCTCCTTGAGGATCTCGGTGCGGCCAAGGATCACGCCCAATGGGTTCTTCAGGTCATGGGCAACCGTGCCGAGAATTTCGCTCTTGAACGTGTTCGCCTGCCGCAGCCGCGCCCACTGCGCCGCGAGCCGTCGGTTGGCCGTGGTGAGATCCTGAGTGCGCTCGGCTACACGTTCCTCGAGGCGCACATTGGAGCGCTGAAGTTGCTCGTAAAGGATCACGTTGTCGAACGCGATTGAGAAACGACTGCAGAAAATCTCCACCAGCGCCCGGTCCGTATCGGAAAGCTGGCGCGCTGCTTCCAGGACCACGACCACTTCGCGGCCGCTCAGCGTCTTGATGTAAAGCACCGACCGGCGCGGGGAGAATTCGTGTTGCCGCCGCGCAAATGCCTCGTGCACCAATTGCCGGAGTTCCTCGTCCAGGATGTGGGCCGCATTGCCGCCGATCAGACGGCTGTAGCACCCGGATCCGGCAAGCACCGAAAACGCCTCGGCGTCCCGCCGTTCGCGCAGCACAAGTATGCCTGCGCAATCGACATTGAGAAGCGAGGCGATTTGTGTGAGCACGCCTTCGGCCAGTCGCTGCACGGACCTGAAATCAAACAGCGTGGGCGCCGCATCAATGATGATTTCCAGCCCGCGTCGCGTGTCCACCATTCGTTGCAGCTGCTGATAGCTGCGCAACGCGGCAGTCAATGCGGTGAACAGCTTGTCGGCGGTGAGCTCGGTCTTGGCCTTGTAATCGTTGATGTCGTAATCGACGATGACGCGCCGTTCCGGCGCCTGTCCTGGTTGGCCGGTGCGCAAGATGATGCGTACCGTGTCGTTCTTCAGATCTTTACGGATGAATTCGACCAGCTGGAGGCCCGCGAGATCGGTCTCCATGATCACGTCGAGCAGCACCACCGCGATATCGGGATGGTCGCGCATCAGCTGCCGGCCTTCGGCGGCCGAATAGGCCGATAGAATTTCCAGACTCTGGCCGTTCAGGCGGTAATCGTGCAACGCAAATCGAGTTCCTTCGTGCACCGCCGGCTCGTCATCGATCACGGCGACCTTCCAGCGCTTCTCGTGTTCGAGCGCTACGGAGGTGTTCTGGTCTTCGATCAGTTCGATCAGCTCATCCTCAGCCATTGGCTCTATCCATCACTGCGGCAGGCTGCATAGGTGGCGATGCGCCGGGGGCGACGCACGGAATACTGATGCGGAAGCGAGTGCCCCAGCCGAGCCGCGATTCGAAGGTCAGTCGGCCTCCCAACTGCTGCGTCACGAGATTAAAGATGATGTGTAGACCAAGCCCGGTGCCTCCCTGGCTCCGCCGCGTGGTGAAGAATGGATCGAAGGCACGGCGCTGGATTTCTTCCGTCATGCCGATGCCATCGTCGGAGACGTAGATGTCCACGTGCTCGCCGTCTTGGCGCGCCTCAACCGTAATGCTTCCGGTGTGGCCTTGCGGGAAGGCATGCACCACGCTGTTGAGGAACAGGTTGGTCAGCACCTGACCATAGGAGCCGGGATAGCTGTCCATTGTGATGCCGGCGGGGACATTGAGTCGTAGCGCAATCTGCGATTTCTTCAGCACGGGGCGGAGGCTCGCGACGATCTGATCCGTTGATTCGCGCAAGTCGAACTGACGGCGGTCGGCAAGGCTGCGGTCGACCGCTACCTGTTTGAACGAGTGGACCAGCTCCCCCGCTCTTTGCAGATTGGACACCAGCTGATTGGCGGCATCACGGTTCTGGTCGAGAAATTCCTCCAGCCGGGTGCGCCGCAAGGGGCCGGCTTGCACCTCCTTCACGAAATCCTCGCAGCGCCGGGCGAAGCTCGACGCGACGGTGAGGCTGATACCGATAGGGTTGTTCACCTCATGCGCCACGCCGGCGACAAGTCCGCCCAGGGCCGCGAGTTTTTCCGCGGCAATCAGGTTTTGCTGCGCCTCGCGCAGGTCCTCGAGTGCCTTCTCCGCCCGTTCCTTGGAGGCGCGCAGGTCGTTTTCCGCCTTGCGCTTGGCGAGCGCATTCTGGCGAAACACCGCCAAGGCCCGCGCCATTGCACCTATTTCATCGCGGGCGCGGGTACCATGGATGGGCGTGTTGTATTTCTCGGATATCACCGCCTGCATCGCCGCCATCACTTGTTTGAGCGGCGCAATGATGCTGCGCGCGATCACAAAGGCGGCCAGTACGATCAATGTGAGAAATCCGATCGCGGCAAGCGCGACGTTTTGATACAGGTTTGCCAGCGTGCGGTCGAAACTTCCCTGCGCCTTGAGCTCGCGCAGCGTCATCTGCGCGGAAAGCCGATTGATCAGGTCGATCATTCTCGTCTGATTGTCATCGATCGCCGTCGTCAACAGATTGTTTCGCGCGGCAAACTGATCCGTGAGGTTCTTCAGCCCCTCCCGGAAGGTTGCAGCGCGCTGGGCAAGCGCCGCCAGCGCGGTGCGCTGCAGGCTGTTGTCGGCGAGATCGATCATGACCGGGATGGCTTGCTCCACGGCCATGATGTTCCCGCGCGCATCATCGGCGGCATCGGATGAAAGGGAAAGATAATAGGCGTTGGCAGCAAGCAAGCTCGCGGTGAATGCTTCCCGTGATTTTCCAAGCGAAGGCAGAAGCAGCGCCTCGCGGCTGCCGATCGCACCTTCAATGATGGCGTAGAGGCCAGCCATCTCCTTGGCGGGCTTGAGCACCTCATTATCGAAGGTCTGCGCGATCGTGCTCTGCAGCTCGCGTACCTCGCCGAAGCCCTGGAGGAAGCGCTCGGTCACCGCGCGCAGTTCATCGGCAGATCCGGAAACGACCGGATCGACCGCGCCACGATTGCGCAACGTGCTCAGCACCTGCCCGTGCAGTCCCAGAACCTCCGTGAGCAGCTCCTGGCTCGGCTGATTGATGTAGCGGTGGATAAGATTCTGCAGCCGTCCTGCTTCGCTGCCGAGCTGGACGAGCAGCTTGTCTGACTCGCGGACCCGGCGCACATCATCCCAGGCCGCGCTGAGCACGTCGGCCCCCTTCCAGATGATCAGTGCAAGAATGACGGCAACCGCCGCGTTGAGCGCCGCAATCGCAAGCAGTCGCCACCTGATCGGAAGCACGCGTACGAAGCTCTGCGTGCCGAGGTCGAGGCTTCGGCCCGCCCGGCTCCGCGGCAACGAGGAGGGCTCGTCCCGCAGCGCTACCAGATCGAAACTCATTGCACCTGACGAATGCGGTGGATCAGCTCCTGCTGCTCGTGAGCTTCGCCGACCGGTTTTGCATAGAGGGTTGCCATTGCGTCTGCGAACGGCTTCCGATCCACCTCAATAATCAGGTTTCCCGCCGCCTGAGCCTGGCGCCGTGATTGTTCCTCGAGCCCGTTCCATAACTGGCGCATGTATCTGCTCGAATCGCGGGCGGCTTCCCGGAAAATGATCCTGTCGTCGGTCGGCAAGCTCTCCCAGGCGCGCGGCGACATGAGCAGGACCTCGGGAGCCATGGAATGTCCCGTCAATGTGTAGTACGGGGCGAGCTTGTAGTGCTGCGTCGTCACGTATGAGGGCCAATTATTCTCCGCCCCGTCGATGATTCTCGTCGAAAGGCCGGTCAATACCTGTCCGTAAGCGAGTTCAACCGGTTCGGCGCCCAGCGCCCGCACCATCTCGACCATCAACTCCGATTGCTGCACCCGAATGCGCAAGCCCTTCAAGTCGGCGAGTGAGCGAACCGGCCTGACGCTGCTGTAGATCGATCGCGCTCCTGAATCGTAGAAGGTCAAGCCGACAAAACCATGGCGCTCGAAGGAGGCCAGTATCTCGTCGCCAAGACTACGGTCGAGAACATTGTGCAGGTGATCGGACGAGCGGAAGAGGAACGGCAATGCAAGCACGTTCGCAGCCGCGACGAAGCGGCCAAGCGGCGCCACGTTCGTGCGTACGAGATCGATCGCCCCGATCCGCATCTGTTCGATGGTTTCCTGTTCCTCGCCCAGACGGCGGGAATGGAAAACGCGCATCCAATGGCGGCCGCCGGAGCGCTCTTCCACCAGGCGCGCCATGAATTGCAGCGCCTGTACTGTCGGATAATCCTGCGCCTGATTGTCGGCTACGCGGAATTCGCGCGCGCCGACGGACGCAGCCAAGCCGCAAACCAGAGCGCACACGCAGGCCGAAAAACGTAAATTGGTCAACGAAGTGAGCAATATAGCCTCCCCACCCCTGGGCGCTGGCCCCGGCAGGCTAGTAGCTCGCGAGGCCCCCCGTCAATTAAGGCCTGGGCGCTGGGGAGGCGAAGTGGCGTGGTCCCAAACCCAACGTGCGCAGGCGAGCAGCGCTCCATCCTTATAACGTTGGCCGACGAGTTGGATGGCGACTGGTAAGCCGTTCGGGCCGCGGTGCGTCGGGAGGCTGAGCGCGGGGCTGTGCAGGATGGTCCAGATGCATTGAAAGGATGGATCGCCGGTATCAGAAAGCCCGCGCGGTGCTTCGCCGTTCACGCAGGGGGCGAGCAAAACGTCCACGTTCGCAAACACAGTCGGCAGCTTTGCCCGGCATTCCTCGCCAAGCCGCAGCGCAGCCAAGTACTCGGCAGGCGCCATGGCGCGGCCGAGCGCGATGCGTGCGCGAAGGCGGTCGCTTATCGCATCTCTATTTGTATTCCATTCATGCGCCATGGTGTGCGCACGTTCGTAATTGTTGATCGTCTCCCGTGCAGCGTAGCGCAACCCTGCAAAACTCTCGGGCAGGGTGACGGCTTCGACAATTGCTCCCGCGCGGGCGAGTCTTTCGGCGGCGTCTTCAAGTGCACCAACCGTCTCCGGCTGTGCCTTGTCCCACATTGGCGTGCGGCAGAGGCCGATGCGCGGCGCGGCGTCAGCGGGTTCCGTTGGGCAATCCAGTCCAAGCGCTGCGCCGAACAACTCGATGTCGTCGATCGAGCGCGCAAACAAACCGATCGTGTCGAGGCTTTCGGCCGCGGGAAATACGCCCCTGCGGTTCAAGGCCCCGAACGTGGGTTTGAACCCAAATACCCCGCAAAACGACGCGGGCCGCAGCACTGAGCCTCCAGTTTGCGTCCCGAAGGCCAGTGGAACCATGCAATCCGCAACTGCGGCGGTTGATCCGCTCGATGATCCTCCCGGTGTGTGCGCCAGGTTGTGCGGGTTCCTCGTTGGGCCCGGCATCATGCCTGCGAACTCGCAGGTCACCGTTTTGCCGAGAATAATCGCGCCGGCCTCGCGAGCGCGCGCGACGCACGCCGCATCCGCCCCTGCCCGATGGCCGTCGTAGAGTGGAGAGCCCATCTGGGTCGGCAGATCGGCCGTGTCAATAATGTCCTTCACCCCGATGGGGATACCGAAAAGTGGCCGGTCGCGCGGCCCCATGCGATCCAGCGCACGGGCCTGCCGCAGCGCCGCTTCGCAATCAAGGCAAGCCCACGCACGGACATCATTTTCGCGCGCGTCGATCCGTGCCAGGCAGGCACGGACGATCTCCTCGCAGGTGGCGCCGGCAGCAGTTGCGGCCTTTAGCTCACGAGCCGTCATTCTGTTCAAGGCCGGTTGCATGGTGGAGTGTGCCTGAAGCTCTGCGAGAATATTCATTTGCGGGTACCCTATTTATTGCCCTGGCCATTGTGCCGGGACCTTAGCATGCCTGCCGGCGCTCGATTGTGCGCTGCAGCGGGAACCAGCGGTCTCGATTAGTAATCTTGCTGCGCCTCAAATATGGAAGCCAGGTCATGCGCCGCGCTCTTTCGTATAGATCGGCAATGAGCAACCAGCATGCAGCAGCTATGGCCCGGCGGCGCTTCCGTGCGATGCCCCCCTCAGATTAATGGCGGACAGGAACTCGTGGCGAGTCTCCGCCCGCGTGCGAAACGATCCGAGCATGCAGCTGGTGACCATGGTGACATCTGGTTTGTGCACCCCCCGCGTCGTCATGCATTGATGCGCCCCCTCGACGACCACTCCGACGCCGAACGGGCGCAGCACACTGTTGAGGCATTTTGCGATCTCGGCAGTCATTTTTTCCTGGACCTGTAGCCGCTTCGCATAAACTTCGACGAGGCGGACCAGCTTGGAAATACCAACCACGCGGTCACGCGGAAGATATCCGATGTGAGCGCGACCGATGATGGGGGCGATGTGGTGCTCACAATGCGATACGAAACGAATGTCGCGCAGCAGCACGATCTCGTCATAGCCTGCTACTTCTTCGAACGTCCGCTTCAGGTACTCCCGCGGATCTTCGAAATTCCCGGCAAACCATTCGTCGTAGGCGCGCACCACCCGGGCGGGGGTGCCGACGAGGCCTTCGCGCTGCGGATTGTCTCCCGCCCAGCGAATGAGAGTGCGAACGGCATCTTCGGCCTCTTTGCGCGTTGGTCTGGAAATTTGATGCGCTCGTTCAGGGGCAGTGCGGCGCAGTTTTACGACCTTATCCATTGCACTCTATCCAACTCCAAATAATTCGCCGTAGCGGCGCTCTAAATCCGGATGACTGAGCATAGAGCGGAGCCGAAGGCGGGAAGCGCCGCGAAGTCAGGCCAAAGCGATCGTCGCCTCCTTCATAGCAGTGAATTAAGCCTCGCGCAGAAGCGCGTGCAGGCGGCCGAAAGTGCAGCCGTCAGTCAGATTATGTGTGCTTAGCCCCGGCGGCGCAAATTTGCCGGCTGATAGGCAATTCTGGAGTGATGGGCGCAATACGGAAGGCTCGTGACCGTCTGGCCACCGCAAAAGAAAAACTCTGGACTTCCCGGGTCGCCAATCGGCCAACGGCAAGTCTCCTCAGTCAGCTCAAGCAGAGTGCGCCGTTGGCCGAGCGGAATGACGTTGTCGGCCAGCTCTGGGTGCGGCTCATGCTCCGTCTCATAGAGTTGCGCGAGCGCGGTATTTCCACGCACTGATGGGCGGGAAATGCGTAACATGGGCGATGCCGCGCGCGTCTTGCGCGGACGAGGTGCAGTCGAGGCCGGCGATTTGGCCCGCCCGGCGAGCCCCAGCCGATGCACCTTCCCGATTACGGCATTACGCGTAATGCCTCCCAGCTCTGCGGCGATTTGACTCGCCGAAAGGCCCTCGGCCCACAGCTTCTTGAGGCTCTCGACCCGCTCGTCAGTCCAGCTCATGCGTCACGTTCCCCGGCAGTGGCGCGGCGGCTAACTCGAGACAGAATCCGATTACAGGTCTGGGCAACGACTAGTTAGCCCGACGCAAACTCCCGATACCGATTTACGCTGACTGGTCCGCCGCACGGAGTGTCGTAATGACAATTCAGAATCTACAATATGGCGAGAGTCAGGCGCAAGCCGCAGCCCCCTGCGTTCCACATGTTCCCCCCTGCGCGGCAGATGCGTCCACACCTATCCGCTGGTGGGAGCGGGCTCGCAGCGCGCGCCCGCCGGCTTCACGGCGCCTTTTGGTCGATGTTGACAGCGAACTATGCGCCCATAAAATATCGCCAGGTGCCGCCCTTGGAGAGGCGGCACATTTCATTTGCACGAGTAGCGGCTTTGCCGAGCGGCAACATTCCAGTGGGGCATCTGCTCCCGACCTATGCGCGCGTCGACCTCGCGTTCGAGCGTGGCGAGGGTGCCTGGCTCGTCGCAACGAACGGCGAGCACTATCTGGATTTCACGTCTGGCGTGGCAGTGAACGCGCTTGGGCATTCGCATCCGCATTTGATCGCAGCCATTACCGAGCAGGCCGGCAAGCTCTGGCATGTCTCGAATCTTTATCGCATCCCGCAAAGTGAGCGGCTCGCCGAGCGGTTATGCGCCGCAACTTTCGCGGACGTTGCCTTCTTCTGCAATTCCGGCGCCGAAGCAATGGAATGCGCGATCAAAATGGCGCGCAAATATCATTCGGCGGAACATCCGCAGCGTTATCGCCTCATCACCTTTGAGGGCGCCTTCCACGGACGAACCCTCGCCACGCTCGCGGCGGGGGGACAAAAAAAGCATCTCGATGGCTTCGGCCCGGTGGTTGATGGCTTCGATCAAATGCCCTTTGCTGATTTGGATGCAACAAGAAATGCCGTTGGTCCGCACACGGCTGCGATCCTCATCGAGCCAATCATGGGGGAAGGGGGGGTGCGGGTGGTTCCACCCGAATTTCTCCGGGCACTGCGTCGGCTTTGCGACCAAGCCGGGCTGTTGCTGATCTTCGATGAAGTGCAAACCGGCATCGGACGCACCGGTGAGCTATTCGCGTATGAGCGTTGCGGCGTGGCGCCTGACGTCATGGCTTTGGCCAAGGCGCTGGGTGGTGGATTTCCGCTCGGCGCGTGCCTTGCGACGTCGGCGGCGGCCAAGGGTATGACCGCTGGCTCGCACGGCTCGACCTTCGGAGGCAATCCTCTCGCAATGGCTGCCGGAAATGCCGTTCTCGACGTCGTCCTTGCAGATGGATTTCTGGATCAGGTCCGTCGCTCCGCGCTCATCTTCAAACAAAAGCTCGCGGCCATACAGGATCGGTACCCCACGGTGATCGCCGAGGTCCGAGGCGAAGGTTTGCTGATGGGCTTGCGCGCTCGGGTGCCGAGCGGGGAATTGGTGGATGAGTTCCGCGCCGAGAAACTAATCACGGTAGCGGCCGGCGACAACGTTGTCCGCCTACTGCCGCCGCTTATTGTCAATGAAGCGGAAATCGCCGAAGCGGTCCGACGCATCGAGAAGGCCTGCGACAGGCTTGCGCGGAAGGCGCCGCAACCAGGCAAGCGAGCGGCGGGATAATGCCCACTCCGCGCCATTTCCTCGATCTGATCGATATTTCCGCACGCGAGCTGCGCGGGATGCTTTCTTCCGGATTGGCGATGAAATCGCGTCCGCGCGTCCACGTGCTGGAAGGCAAAACGCTGGCGATGATCTTCGATAAGCCTTCGACACGGACGCGCGTGTCGTTCGATGTGGCCATGCGCCAACTCGGAGGTGGAACTATCGTGCTCACCGGCCAGGAGATGCAGCTCGGCCGCGGCGAGACGATTGGCGACACGGCCAGGGTGCTCTCGCGCTACGTGGATGCGATTGTCATTCGCACGCTCGAGCACGACGCTCTCATAGAGCTTGCGCGCCACGCCAGCGTGCCGGTGATCAACGGGCTGACGCGCCGATCGCATCCATGTCAGGTGCTCGCCGACGTGATGACTTTCGAGGAGCATCGCGGGACCATTCAAGGCAAGACCGTAGCCTGGAGCGGCGATTCCACGAATGTGCTCGCGTCCTGGATGCACGCGGCCGATCGGTTTGACTTCCGATTGCGCGTGGCCACGCCTTCTGACCTTGCCCCCGGCAAGGCTCTGATGGAGTGGGTCGCAGGCTCCTGTGCCGCGGTGCATGTCGGCTCCGATCCGGAAAAGGCGGTGACCGGCGCCGATTGCGTCATCACCGACACCTGGGTGTCCATGGGCGACAAAAACGGGCAGAAGCGGCACAATCTGCTGCGGCCGTATCAGGTCAATGCCAGATTGATGGCGCGGGCGAAGCCGGACGCGGTGTTTATGCATTGCCTCCCTGCTCATCGCGGACACGAGGTGACTGCGGAAGTGATCGACGGGCCGCAATCGCTGGTCTTCGACGAGGCGGAGAACCGCCTGCACGCGCAGAAGGGCATCCTCGCCTGGTGTCTGCAGGCGCGCGGCGCCAGCGCGCGCTGAACCTTCCTCGCGCCCGCGATGAAGGCGTGCGAGTAGCCGGCCGGCGGCCTCACTTTCCGCGCGCCGGCTCACTATATTGAGCGATCATGTCCAGCCCCGAATTTGCGATCCCGACGCGCGCGCCGGCCACGAGGTCGGAAGACGATACAATTCTGCCTTTCAGTGTGGACGCACTCGAACTTCGCGGGCGCATCGTTCGCTTCGGTGCGGCGATGGACACGATCCTTTCCCAGGACCGCTATCCGGTACCCGTCGCAAAGCTCCTGGGCGAGGCGACCGTGCTGACGGTTCTGCTGGGCTCGACCTTGAAATTCGAAGGCCGGTTCATTCTGCAGACGCAGACCGACGGTCCCGTGCGCATGCTCGTGATCGATTATACCACCCCCGGAAAAGTGCGCGGTTGCGCCCGTTTCGATGCCGATCGGCTCGACGCTGCGGTTGCTGCAGGCAATGCCGACGCCGGCGCCTTGCTCGGCAAGGGACATCTGGCGATGACCATTGATCAGGGGCCGGACACCGCGCGCTATCAGGGAATCGTCGCGCTCGAGGGCAACGATCTCGAACACGCCGCGCACGAGTATTTTCTGCGTTCCGAACAAATTCCAACGCGGGTTCGCCTGGCGGTGGCCGAGGAGATGCGCGCCGAAAAGGGCGGCGCCCGGCATCATTGGCGCGCAGGCGGCCTGCTCCTCCAGTTCCTGCCGCGCAGCGCAGAAAGGGCGCGGCAGCCCGATCTGGATCCCGGCGATGTGCCGCCAGGGGTGGAGCTGGAACTCCCGCGCGAGGACGATGCGTGGGTGGAAGCGAGATCGCTCGTGGCCACGGTACAGGACGTCGAGTTGCTCGATCCCGCTGTATCAACCGAACAATTGCTGTACCGGCTGTTTCACGAGCGCGGCGTGCGCGTTTTCCGCAGCCGGGATTTGCATGCGCAATGCTCGTGTTCGCGCGCGGGTGTCGAGCAAATGCTGCAAAGCTTTCCGCAAGAAGATCGTGATCACATGGTGCAGGAGGGCAAGATCACGGTTACCTGCGAATTCTGTGGCGCAACCTACAGGTTCGAACCCACCGAGCTGAGCCCGGAGAAGCCATCCTAGCAGAGAACGGATGACAGTTGACCGATGACGGAAGAAGCAGAACCGGCGCAGCGCTATGCTTCTCCTTCTCTGTCCTCCGTCATCTGTCCTCTGATTCAGTTGATGGTCCGTGCGCGCTGCGGGGTGTCGAGGGAGAAGGCGGGGATCTCGATTTCGAATTCGTCTCCGGTTGCGCTCACCATCCCGTAGGTTCCTGTCATGAAGCCTGAAGAAGTGGGCAGGGGTACGCCGCTAGTATACTCGAAATTCTCGCCTGGCTTGAGCACCGGCTCCTCGCCCACAACCCCTGCACCGCGTACTTCTTGTAAACGGCCGTGCGCATCCGTAATCCGCCAGTGGCGCGCCTTCAATTGAACCGTCTCGCGCCCTAAATTCGTGAGCGTTATGTGGTAGGCCCAGAAGTAGTACCCGTTCTCCGGCGAGGAGCGCTCGGGCAGAAACTGCGGCCGCACCTGCACCTCGATCTGGCGGGTCACGGCGCGGTATGGCTTCTTGGCGGCATCCATGGAAGCGATTCGCTCAATTTGTGCCGCCACGACATTAGAGCATGATGCCGAAAAGTGGGAACCGGTTTCGGAAAGGATCAAGCTCCATACAAGCTAGAGCGGCGATTCGAAGAAAAGTCGTCCTTCTCTAGCGTGCCTGGCACGTTGAATACCGGTTGCCGGATGTGCTGCGGGAAACGCCCGTGAATCGCAGAGAGCAGATGCCGGAGGTGGAACTGGGCGAGGCGGCACGCAAGATCGCTCCAGTGCAGGCTCCCGCGGTCAGCCGCGGACGCGATCTCAGGCTCGATCTGTTTCGCGGCATAGCGCTTTGGTTGATTTTCCTGGACCACATCCCCTCGAACATCGTGGCCTGGATCACCATCCGGAATTACGGTTTCAGCGACGCCACCGAAATATTCGTATTCGTGTCCGGGTACACCGCCGCCTTCGTCTACGGCAAGCAAATGCGTGAGCGCGGGTTCATTGTTGCCAGCGCCCAGCTCCTGCGCCGCGCCTGGCAAATCTACGTGGCCCATGTCTTTCTTTTTGCGATCTATCTCGCTGAAATCATTTATGTCGCGACTCGATTCGAGAATCCGCTTTATGCCGAAGAGATGAACATACTCGACTTTCTGAAGCAGCCGGACGTCACGATCATCCAGGCCCTGCTGCTGAAATTCAAGCCCGCGAACATGGACGTGCTGCCGCTCTATATTATCCTACTCTTATTGTTCCCTCCGACCCTTTGGCTCCTGCAGTGGCGATCCACACTGGCGCTCGGCGCCTCGGTGCTGCTCTACGTGCTGACCTGGCATTTCAACTGGAACTTGCCGAGCTATCCGAGCGGTCATTGGTTCTTCAATCCTTTCGCCTGGCAGTTGTTGTTTGTATTCGGGGCTTGGTGTGCGATGGGCGGGGCGGAACGGCTTTCGGCAGTGCTGCGGTCGCGGGTCACGCTTGCCGTTGCCTTCGCGTATTTGGTTTTCGCCTTCTGCATCTCCTTTACGTGGTATGTGCCCTACGCAGGCCAGTTCGTGCCGAAATGGCTGGAAGAGGTCATCTATCCAATCGACAAAACCAATCTCGACGTTCTGCGCTTCGCGCACTTTATCGCCCTTGCCGTCGTAGCCGTGCGATTCATTCCGCAGGACTGGCCGCCGCTGAACAGCCGCACGCTATGGGCGCCCATTATCTGTGGACAGCACTCGCTTGAGATCTTTTGCCTGGGCGTGTTTCTTTCGTTTGCCGCCCATTTCGCCATGACCGAGATTTCCGGCGCCTTCTGGATGCAAATCACCGCCAGCGCATTAGGCATTCTCATCATGATTGCGGCTGCTTGGCTGTTGACGTGGTATAAGGGGGCAGAGGGACGCAGTGCCGGCGCTCGCCCAAAGAAGACGCCGGATGCGGACCTCGCGGGAGGGGAAGTGTGATGAGGCTTTTTGCGCCGGCGCTCGCGTTCTTGTTCTGGTCTGCGATGGCTTTGGCCGAGCCACCGAATTGCGAAATTCCAGGCTATTTCCTCGAAGGCCAATATGAGCTCAAGCGGGTCAACGCGAGCGTTTCGCAGCACCGGCAGCTGACTATCGCCGTCCTGGGCACTGGGTCTTCTATTCTGGCCGGACCTGAGGGGCCACGGTCGGCCTATCCGGCGCGGCTCGAGGCCGTCCTGAAGAAGCGCCTTCCCTCCGTGTCCGTGAAAGTCGTCACCCTCGTCAGAAGCCGCGAGACGGCGGAAGATTTGGCCGCTGGTATGTCGAAATTGTTAGTCGACCAGAAACCAGACTTGATGATATGGCAGTGCGGGACTGTTGATGCGATGCGCCATATCGACCTCGACGAATTTCGCGATGCGCTCTCAAAAGGACTGGAAACATTGCATAAAAGCGGGGTCGATGCCATATTGATGAACATGCAGTACAGCCCCCGCACCGAGACCATCGTGGCGCTCGGGCCCTACGCCGATGTCATGCGGGTTGTAGCGCAGCAGCACGAGGTGCCCCTTTTTGATCGCCTCGGCATCATGCATCACTGGTCGGATACGGGAGAGTTCGACCTTTATGTAACGGGCAACGACAACGTGCTGGCGGCTAAGGTTCACGACTGCCTTGGGCGCGGACTCGCCACTATGGTCATGGATGCCGCTCACTTGGGTGAGCTTGAACCGAAGCCGGCCCAGTGAAGGCAGCGAGTTTGCGCGAGACTTGAACCAATGAGGATCGTTCAGCTCTTCGGCCGCGCCGCGGTGTTTGCAGCGGCTCTATGCATCGCCGCCATGGTACGCGCCGAGGTGCCGGCCACAACCGCGGCGGCTCCTGCCGTAACCGGACCTGCATCTGCGCTTCCGGAGACCGGATGCAGTATCGCGCCCGATCGGGTGCGTCTGAGCTACAGATTGCCCAGGGTGGCGCGCCGGCTTGCGACCGGACAACCCATCAAGATCGTCGCGCTCGGCTCCTCATCGACCTATGGGGCGGGTGCGAGCACATCGGCAGCAAGCTATCCAAGCCGGCTCGCCGAAGAGTTGTCCCGCCAGTTCCCGGGGCATGAGATCTCGGTGCTCAACCGTGGCGTGAACGGGGAGGTGATCACCGACATGCTGGCGCGGCTCGATGCCGCGATCATCGCCGAACAGCCCGATCTGGTCCTCTGGCAGCTGGGTACGAATTCCGTGCTGCAGGACAAAGCCCTGCCGCCGCACACACAATATCTGCACGAGGGATTGGAACGGCTCAAGCGTAGCGGCGCTGACGTGGTTCTGATCGATCTGCAATATGCTCCCAAGGTTCTCGCCCACAGCAGCTGGAAGGGCATGCTGTCGCTCATTGCTGCCACTGCCAAGGCCGAACATGTCGGCCTCTTTCGCCGTTTCGATCTCATGCGCCATTGGTTTCTGGTCAAGCATCTTCCGTTCGAAACGTTTCTTTCGCCCGATGGGCTCCATATGAATGATTGGAGCTATGCCTGCCTCGGCAAGGCACTCGCAATGGCGATCGCACAGGAGGCATCCGCGCCCACCGCGGCCGCTGCTCGACTTAGCATACCTGCGCAGTGGTGAACGGCGTTACTCGCGGCAGGCGGGCGGCCAGCTCACACAGCTTGCAACGCTGAGAATACATCCTCGACGATGTCGTCGGGATGTTCGAGCCCGCATGAGAGGCGCAGCAGTCCGTCGGTAATGCTGCGCTCTGCACGGGCGGCGGGCGTCAGTCGTTGGTGCGTGGTCGTCGCCGGATGTGTGACGAGGCTCTTTGCGTCTCCCAGATTGTTGCTGATGCGAATGAGCTTGAGCGCGTTCTGAAACCGGAAAGCGCCGGCCTTTCCGCCTTTCACCTCGAATGCGACCAGCGTGGACCCGCCTTGCATTTGTCGGCGCACGACATCCGCTTGTGGATGGTCCGGGCGGCCGGGATACACTAGTCGGTTGATCTTCGGGTGCTCGGCCAGAGCGACCGCCACGCTGGCGGCGGTATCCGTCTGGCGGCGCACGCGTACGCATAGCGTCTCCAATCCTTTGAGCAGCACCCAGGCATTGAATGGCGAGAGCGTTGGCCCGGTATGCCGGATGAGCGTTTGCACGTGATTCTCGATGAATTGCCGGGAACCCAGAATGACGCCGCCCAGGCAGCGGCCTTGGCCGTCGATGTGCTTGGTGGCGGAATACACGACGCAATCGGCGCCGAGCTCGAGCGGTTTTTGGAATAAGGGAGTCGAGAATACGTTGTCGACTACGAGAGTTGCGCCTGCGGCATGCGCGATCTCGGCAACCGCCCTGATATCGATCACTTGCAGCGTGGGGTTGGTCGGCGTCTCGAGAAACAACGTCCTGGTGTTTGGCCGGACAGCATTTCGCCAGGCGTCGAGATCCGTGCCGTCCACGAGCGTCGAAGCGATGCCGTACCTGGGCAGATGCTCTTCGACGACGTATTGACATGAACCAAACAGCGCTCGTGAGGCGACCACATGATCGCCGGCTTTGACCTGGCCCATCAGCGCGGTCGTTACGGCCGCCATTCCGGTCGCCGTCGCGCGGGCCGCCTCTGCGCCTTCGAGCGCCGCCATGCGCTCCTCGAACATGCTCACGGTGGGGTTGGCCACACGCGAATACTGGTAGCCAGGCTCCTCGTTCTTAAAGCGTCTTTCAGCGATGGAGGCGTTCTCGTAGACAAAGCTCTGCGTGAGAAACAGCGCTTCCGAGGTCTCGCCGAAACTGGAGCGCAGCGTTCCGGCATGAACCAGCCTTGTTTCCGTTCGCCAGCTTCGGTTCGTGGATGTGGATGCGGGCATCGCCATCTCCTGCGCCAACAAAAAACCCGGCCGGAAACGCTTCCGCCGGGCTCATCGCGCGCCCGGCCTTTTAGCGACTTGTTTTACGTGGCTGCAAGCCGGCCGGCTCAAATGACCACGGGATAAACCCGCTCTAGCGGGGTTACCGCCTTTCCGTCAAGCGAGGCCTGGATTAGAGCATGATGCCGACGCGCTGCGAGGCTTGCGATTTGTCCATTACATTCGCTCAGGACCAAAGAGGCATCCTGCCCGACAGCATGATCGCCGCCTTGGCGCAGCAAGGCGCGATTCGCGCGCCGTGTGGCCTTTCCGACGATCAGATCCAGCCCGCAAGCCTCGATTTGCGTCTCGGCAATGTCGCCTATCGCGTGCGCGCGAGCTTTCTTCCCGGTCCGCGCATGAAGGTAGCGCAGAGAATAGAAGGATGGAAACTGCACGAAATCTCCCTCGCCGAGGGCGCCGTGCTCGAAACGAGCTGCGTGTACATCGTGCCACTGCTTGAATCACTCGAACTGCCGGACGACATCGAGGCGGTCATGAATCCGAAGAGCTCGACCGGACGCCTCGATGTGTTTACGCGCGTGATTGCGGACGCGACGCGCGGCTTCGATCGCGTAAGGCCAGGATACCGTGGCCCGCTCTATGCCGAGATCAGTCCGCGCACTTTTCCGATCCTCGTGCGCTGCGGCTCGCGCCTGTCGCAAATTCGTTTTCGCCATGGCAAGACCCAGCTCGATGCGGACGGCCTGCGGGGATTACAGGGTCTCGAGCAGTCGACCGGAGGGGCGGAGTTCAATGAGGGCATGCCGGTTAGCGTCGATCTCTCGGGCTTTGCTGCCGGCCGTCAATGGGCCGTGCAACAAAGCGAGCCGATCGTAGGCTTCCGCGCCAGGCGTCACACCGGCGTCGTTGATGTCGAGTGCCGGGCCCGTTACGAGGTGCTCGATTTCTGGGATCCGATCCAGGCGCGCAAGGACCAGAGCCTCATTCTTGATCCGAACGAGTTCTACATTCTGGCGTCCAAGGAATCCGTGCAGGTGCCGCCCGATTATGCAGCGGAGATGGTGCCGTTCGATCCGCTGGTGGGAGAATTCCGCGTGCATTATGCAGGGTTCTTCGATCCAGGCTTCGGCTACGCCGCTGCCGGGGGCAGCGGCGCACGCGCGGTGCTGGAAGTGCGCTCGCGCGAGGTTCCGTTCATTCTCGAGCACGGACAGATCGTGGGGCGCCTGGTGTTCGAGAAGATGTTGCAGCGCCCTGCCTCACTGTACGGCCAAGGCATTGGTTCCAATTACCAGGCGCAGGGATTGAAACTGTCAAAGCATTTCAAGCACGAATCGTAACAAACAATGAATTCGGAAAATGGGCAGGCGCTTCCTGATAGGATTTATGCAATCGGAGACATTCACGGCTGCTCCGATCTGCTTGATCGACTCGTTCAGGCGGTTGCGCGTGATCTGAACGAGTATCCCGTTGAAAAAGCGCTGGCGGTCACACTCGGCGATTACGTTGATCGCGGGCCCGACTCGCGTGGAGTGCTGGACCGGCTGATCAGTAATCCGTTTCCGTGCGAGTACATCCCGCTCAAGGGCAATCATGAATCGCTGTTTGAATCGTTTTTGAGCAATCCTTCCGTGGGCGAACATTGGCGCAGGCTCGGCGGGCTCGAGACCCTGGTTTCCTACCGGGTGCCGGTTCGTGCCTTGATGATCGGAAACGACTTCGAGCAGGCGGCTCAAGCGTTCCGGTGTGCGGTTCCTCCCGAACACCTGCAATTCATTGCTTCGCTCCGGCTATCCTTGCCCTTGGGGCGCTATTTCCTTTGCCATGCCGGCGTGCGCCCAGGCATTCCGCTTGAGCGCCAGAGCGAAAAAGATCGTTTGTGGATTCGCGATCAGTTCCTGCAAAGCAGGGCCGACTTTGGCAGCATCGTGGTGCATGGCCATACGCCTGCGGAAAAGCCCGAGGTGCTGCCGAACCGGATCAATGTCGATACCGGGGCCTACATGACCAGCTGCCTGACTTGCGCCGTGCTCGACCGCGAACCGCTGCGGTTCTTGTCAACCGAATAGACGCGCCGCTCAATTCGAGACGAACACCTGATATCTGGCCGTGAAAGAGCGAGGTCGAACTGCAGCGGGGGCGCAGCGAGCAGCGGCGGGTCAGCTACCGGCACTGAAATCCCATTGTGCCGCCGCCCCCCTCGGCGGGTTGCATTTGCGTGATTTGCGCTTTCTTTCCGAACCGGTTGCAATGGGCGCGCGCGGCGTCGCCAGCGGACTGCACACCGCCCTCCGAGTACGGAACCTTGCCCCCGTGTTCGTCGCCCGTCGCGGTGAGAGCGCTTCCCGTTTGGCTCGCGCCGGCGCATGCGGCTGCGAGCCCTGCGAGCGCAAGTACAAAAAGCAGTCTCACGCGGGTAGCACCCACGTTCTTCGCAGCCGCGCACGCGCAATCCGCGTGTTCCATATAGTTTTGCTTAAACATACGAGCCTGTCGAAAGCCATAATAACGTCGTTGAGTAAAGCCCAAAGCAGGCGCCGTAGGCTCGATGTCACTGAGGCTTGATCCCGCTCGCGCGAATGACATTGCCCCATAATTCAAGCTCGGCCTTGATGCGTACCGCGAAATCCTCAGGCGTGCTCGCCACGAAGTCAAAGCCGATCGAAATCAGGCGTTCTTTGATTTCAGGCAGCGCAATAGCCTCAGTGATCTCATGATGCAACAGATTGACGATCTGCTTCGGCGTTCCGGCAGGCACCAGTACGCCCACCCGGCTGTCTCCTTTAATCTGCGGGTAGCCTAGTTCCGCCGTGGTGGGAACTTCCGGTTGTGAGCGCGCGTTCGCCGTGACCGCAAGGGCCCGCAACGTGCCTTCTCGCAGATACGGACCCGCGCTTGCCAATGTGCTCACCCCAATGGGCGTGTGGCCGGCCACGACGGATGCAATCGAGGGGCCCGCGCCGTTTTAGGGCACGTGCACGATATCGAGCCCGAGCGACATGCGCAGCTGCTCGCCGGCAAGGTGCGCCTGGGTTCCCGCGCCGGGCGAGGCGAAACTGTACTTTCCTGGATTCTCTCTGACGAGCTCGATCAGCTCCTGCAGTGTCTTTGCTGGAATCGACGGATTGACGGTGATCACTGCCGTCGAGCTGACCGCGAGCGTGACCGGATCGAAGTCTTTGATGGGATCATAGGGAGTTTTTACAAACAGGCTTGGATTGACCACGTAAGAGCTGAAAGCAAACAAAAGAGTGTACCCGTCCGAAGCTGCTCGTGCGGCTTGCCCGGTGCCGATGTTGCCGCTCGCGCCCGCGATATTCTCCACATAGAAGGATTTGCCCAGGCGTTCGGTCAGCTTCTGCGCGGCGATGCGGGCGAAAATGTCGGTGGTGCCGCTTGGCGCAAACGGCACGATCACGCGGACCGGCCGGCTCAGGTAGGTGTCGCCGGCCGCGGTGACGGGCTGCAGCAGCAACGGCAGGAGGGTTGCCAGCCAGCAAAGCCGGAATCGATTGATGCGCATGGGCCTACCAGCTGGAGACAACTGAGGAATACCGGACTCTATGCCGCGCAGGCGCGGGCCGTCGAGAGCACGTGCTCGCTGGGATAAGCGCCGGCGGTCCAATCCATGCGTGTCTGGCGGCCGCCCTCCTCGTTGACGAAAGCGAGCTCCCACTGCTTGATCCAGCCGTTGCCTGCGGTGATGCGAACCACTCCTTGTTCTTCCGAGCGCGACAAGCCGCCATTCTGGGAGGAAAGCCGCGCAAAGGCGCAGGATGCAATAGTGCGGTAATTGCCGTCGAGCGTATCGAGTGTCACCGGGTTCTGGAAAAACCATTGCGCCGAGCCGGGCGTTGCGGGCATCAGGGTTAACAAGATCGGCAGTATTTTAAGGAGCGCTTTCATCCTTCCTGCACTATCGCCGAAGATTGCGGCAACATCAGATCGTGAGCAGTGTTCTAAATGGCTCTCAACCATGTGCAGAGATCAGATGCTGTTGCCGCGCACAGCCGTGCTAAGAGAGGGTTTTCAGGAGGTATCTACATGAGAAGCGCGCTGGGCTTTATTGCTGCCGGTGTGCTGGTGGCGCTGACGATGGATATGGCGGTGGCCGATGGGACCCGGCGCAGCTGGCGGGTTTACCGTCACGGGATCGGAGCCATTTCTCGCGACGTGATTACGCCCTGGTATGTTGGTTATTACCCCTCTCATTATAGTTATTTTCGCCCCGATCCCATGCCTCCTGTGCAGGTCCTTGTTCCGGATTGCTGGCACTGGGGTTTTGGATATCGCTATTGGGCTTGTTGGTAGCTGGCCGGCATAGCGCGATGGACGAGCGGGCAAACTTCGGCGTTCTCCTACCCGCACTCGCTGCGGAAAAGCGCTGTTCGCCGGCGAGGTGAAAACGCGAAATCTTTCATTTCATGTTAGGCGGCTTGCGGTAGGATTTGCCTAGATGCGGGGCATGCATGCGTATTGCGCTCGTCGATCAGAGTAGGACGATCGTCCGGATCGTTACCGATCTCATCCAGGCGGATGGGCACGAGGTGCTTGGCTTTACCGATCCGCGAAACGCGCTGGCTGATCTCGGCGCCGATTCCGAGATCCGCGCGCTGGTCACCAGCGTCCAGCTAGAGTCGCTTTCCGGAATTGAGCTTTGCGCAGCGGCGCGAGAACTGGTGGGCACCGGCCGCCCGCTCTACATCATTCTGATGTCGTCTTCCGATGACAAGGAAATGGCGATTCGGGCCCTCGACTGCGGTGCTGACGATTTCATGCGCAAACCGCCCAACCGGGAAGAGCTTCGCGCCCGTTTGCGGCTTGCAGATCGTGTCATGTCGATGCAGGCGGAGCTGATCCGTTACGCGACCACCGACAGTCTCAGCGGGCTTTTCAATCGGCGCGAATTCTTTCATCAGGCGACGGAAGCGGCATGGCGCGCACGCGAAGGTCTGCCGCTCTCGGCCATCATACTCGATGTCGACGAATTCAAGCGGGTGAACGACACCTACGGTCACTTTGCGGGGGACCACGCCATTGCTGCAGTGGCGGCACAGCTGAAACGGTGTAGGGGCATCATCGGCCGCCTGGGGGGTGAGGAATTTTGCCTGCTCATCGACGGCGGTCTTGCGCAGGCATTTGCGCTCGCTGAGGAGCTGCGCAACGCGCTTATGGACGTCCGGGTGCCTGTGAGCGGGAGCGAGATCAGCCTGACCGCGCGCTTCGGGGTTGCGCAATGGGAACAGGGGGACAGCATGGATCGGCTGCTCTGCCGCGCCGATCGGGCACTGTACCGAGCAAAGAACGAGGGGCGAAACTGCGTCATCGCCGAAGTGCATGAGGCGGAACCGGAGTCCCCCGCCACGTGGCGCAGCACGGTTCGCGCGCAAGCCCGCGCCTCACAGCACGCGTAGGTTCTAGCGCTCGGTCTGAACCTGTGCGCAAAATTGCGTAGGCTGCGTGCCTACCCGCAGGTGGCGCGTGATAATGCGAATTGCGCACGTTGCGGGCTGTCGCCGGAAAGGTCACGCATGTACTTGCACGCCTTTGGGCACCTGCAATATCAATTCCTGGCCAACGACCCGCCGTGGCCCGTGGAGTGCGCGTGAATTTTGCCGGTTCCCATCCGACGGTGAGCGCTTCGACGCGCATTGCAAACGCTGATCTCACCATCGTCGGTGGCGCCGGTCATGTGGGAATCCCGCTGGTCCTCGCCTTTGCCGAGGCAGGCTTTTGCGTCAACGTGCATGACAAGGATGCAGTGGCCCTGACGGCCCTTCAGTCGGGGCGCTTGCCTTTCATCGAAGTAGGAGGAGAGGAGCTGCTCGCCCGCGCGCTTGCGCGCAACCGCCTTGTGTTCAGCTCTGTGCCCTCCGACATCTCGCCGCGGGCCCCGGTCATCATCACCATTGGCACTCCCATTGATGAATTTCTCAACCCGGTCCGGAAGGTGGTGCAGGACTGCATTGATGCGCTGCTTCCGCATCTGACCGACGGTCAGCTTCTGGTGTTGCGGTCGACCGTTTATCCCGGGACCACCAACTGGCTCGATACCCATCTCAGGCGCAAAGGGCGCAAGCTCAAAGTCGCGTTCTGCCCGGAGCGCGTCGTGCAGGGCCAGGGCATTAAGGAGCTGGGGCAAACTCCACAAATCATCAGCGGCACGACGCCCGAGGCCGAAGCAGAAGCCGCGGAATTATTCCGCCCGATCGTTTCTGAAATCGTGTCGGCCTCGCCGCACGAAGCCGAATTCGCCAAGCTCTTCAACAACGCCTACCGCTACATCGAGTTTGCCATCGCCAATCAGTTCTATCTCATCGCCAAATCGGCTGGGCTCGATTATCGGCGCGTCGAGCACGCCATGAAGCACAATTATCCGCGCGCTCGGGCAATACCCTCGCCGGGTTTCGCGGCGGGGCCATGCCTATTCAAAGACACGATGCAGCTTGCCGCCTTCGCCCAGAATCAGTTCAGCCTTGGGCACGCTGCCATGCTGGTGAATGAAGGCATCGTGCTGCATCTCATCCGCGATCTTGAACTGCATCATGACCTGTCAAATATGACGGTCGGGCTGCTCGGCATGGCATTCAAGGCGGAGATCGACGATACCCGCGCCTCGCTCAGCTACAAGCTCAAGAACGAGCTGCTTCCGCGGGCAAACGCGGTGCTCACCACAGATCCATTCGTGAAAACTGATCCTGAGCTGCTCCCGCTCGATGAGGTGATCGAGCGCAGCGATCTGCTCGTTCTATGCGCGCCGCATCTTGCTTATCGGCGCCTCGATTTCGCCGGTAAGCCGGTCCTGGACGTTTGGGGCATTCTCGGAAATGCCAATGTCATTGCTTGAGACGACCGGGGGTAACCTTGTGGTTCTGCGCCAACTCACCGGAAGATCACGGAAACCTGCGCGTCTCCTTGCTGCCTCAGCACGTCGACTGAGACACCCCTCGCATGGCGCCGGACCTTCAGGTCGATGCTAGATTCATTGATGCGCAGATTGTGCAGCACAAGTTCGTCGACGAACCGCGGCAGCGAGGGATTGTGTAGTTTCAGTTCCTTGCCGGCGGGGTCGAATTGCAGGCCGAGCGAAGCTTCGATCAGCGTGAAAGGGGTCGCACTCGCCCAGGCCTGGGGCGTGCAGGCGACGGGGTAGTGCGTCGGGCCACGCCCGCGGCCGCGCTGAAAACCGCAGAACAGCTCCGGCAGCCGCCGCATGTCCATGTAGATCGCCGCGTCGATAAGCCCGGTGAACACCCGCTCCACCTCCGCCTTGAGGCCGTAACGCGCCAGGCCGAGCACGATCAGCGCATTGTCATGCGGCCAAAGGGAGCCGTTGTGATCTGACATGGGGTTATAGCGCGCCTCGGAATTGGCGATGGTGCGAATGCCCCAGCCGGAAAAGAAATGCGGCGCCATCAGTCCCTCGCCGACTTTCCTCGCCCTTTCCGGTTTCGCAATTCCGGTGAACAGCACCTGTCCGGCATTTGAGCTGCGTAC
Organism: Xanthobacteraceae bacterium; assembly: GCA_040510075.1. Lineage (GTDB taxonomy): Bacteria > Pseudomonadota > Alphaproteobacteria > Rhizobiales > Xanthobacteraceae > VAZQ01. The sequence goes on from JBEVJT010000109.1 coordinate 29,841, forward strand.
GCGGCATTGCTTTTTGTTTCCGTCGAGCGCGAGCGCATAGCTGTCGATTTCCGGGCACCAGAAGCTCGCGTCGAAACGTTCGGCAAGCTCGTCTGCTTCCTGTGCCAGCCGTTGCGCGAGCTTCGCGCGGCCAAGGCGCTTTGCCGCCCGCGCGGCCAGATGCTTTGCGGAGTAGGCGTAGGCCTGCACTTCGGCGAGCGCGATGGGCCCTTCCGCCAAGCTGCCGTCGGCGTGGAAGATCGCATCGGCCGAATCCTTCCAGCCCTGATTGGCGAGCCCCTGCTCGGTGGCGCGGTAGTATTCGATGAAACCGTCGCCGTCGGGATCGCCCGTCCCGTTCATCCAGGCGAGTGCCGCTTCGATCGACGGCCATAGCTCGGCGAGCATCGCATCGTCTCCTGTGCGCTCGGCGTAGAGTCCTGCGAGCATCACGAAGAGCGGCGTGGAATCGACGCTGCCGTAATAGAGTCCGAATGGGACCTCGCGCAGAGCCGCCATCTCGCCGCTGCGCATCTCATGCAGGATCTTGCCCGGCTGGGCGTCCGCAGCGGGATCGTCCTTCTGGGCCTGGTAGGCGGCGAGCCGGCGCAGCACGCCCTGGGCAATGCGCGGATCGACCCACAGCATCTGCAACGCGGTGATCAGGCCGTCACGGCCGAATGTGGTCGAGTACCAGGGAATGCCCGCATAGGGATAGCTTCCCTGGGGGGTGTGACTCATCAGCATGTACAGATCGGACATCGAACGGCACAGCACCTCGTTCAGGTGATCGTTCGAGCTCCGCACGGTACTGACATCCTGGGAGCCCGCGCGCCGATTGCGGTGAATGGCGCGCAAGGCGCGCGGCGCCGAAAGAAATTTCGGCGGCTCCGGTATGCCGCAGCCGACCGTGGCCAGGATGGTCGTGCTTTGCTTGGAAGCAAGGCTGATGCTGTAGATTGCCGCGGTCTCGACGAGCTCGGTCGGTTCCGGCTCGAATCTCACCACTGCTTTGCGCAGTCTTCCGTCGAGGCCGGTATAATCAAGCGAGCAGCTTGCCGGCGCCATGATGTGGCGCTCGATGGTTCCGCGTCGATCGCGCCGCAGGCCGCGCACTTCGAACAGGTCGACAAAATCGCTGTCGAACAGCAGTGCGATGCGTAGCTCGACCCGATCGTTGCCGTAGTTGCGAATGGCAAATCGCTGATAAACGGTATCCTGCCACACGAAGATGCTGCGCACGACGTGCAGCGTGTCCTTGGCCAATGCCAGCCGGTTTTCGAAATATGTATCGGGGTTGGTCAGGTCGATCGTGAGTAAGGTGTTGTCGTCGCGCAGGCATGAGCCAAGCAGCAACGGCTGCATGCCATTGAGCAGCAGCTCGAAATGCGACAGGAAGCGCGTGTCGCAATGAAACAGCCCATCCGGCCCCCCGGCGGAAGCGCCGATGTCCCCATGGGTATCGAGGACAATGAAAGTGTCGTCGTGCTTGAGCGTGCGGCGCGGCCGCGTAGGCGAGGCCGTTGCCGGTATGTAAAACCGCGGCTCGGGAACGAGAGGCACTGCATGTGCCAGCGCGGCCGCCTCCATCGACACCCCCATTTGTCCACTCGATGCTGCGGTGAGCGCGGGCGATGTACTCCAGCCGCTGCCCCCTCCCGCCCAGGCCGGATAAACCCGCCGAGCACGTCGCGAGATACTTGGCACATCCGGCGTACGCGAGCCAGCTTGCGCAAATCGATTCTAGTTCATCTCTTTCGGCACGAGATGCTGCCGCGGCGTCCTCACGTCTTCATACTCGGAGCTCGGGGCTTTTTCGAGCAGCGAACGGTAGACTTGCAGGTAATCCTTGGCCATGCGGGTTGAGGTGAAGCGCTGTTCGAAGGAGCGTCTGATCCGGCGCCGGTCCAGCGCGAGCATTTGCGGCAGGACGCTGATTGCTTCCTCGGCGGTGTCGACGATTGCCCCGGTGACGCCGTGCTCCAGGATCTCCGGGATCGAGCCGCGGCGGAAGGCCAGCACCGGCGTGCCGCAGGCCATTGCCTCGATCATTACAAGGCCAAAGGGTTCCGGCCAATCGACGGGGAAGAGCAGTGCGCTCGCCTCGCCGAGAAATTCGTTTTTGCGCCGCTCGTTGATCTCGCCCACGTACTCGATGCCCGGCAAGTTCAGGAGCGGCTCAACCACCTCGCCGAAATATGCCTCGTCCGCCTTGTCGACCTTAGCGGCAATCTTGAGCGGCATTCCCAGTGTGCGCGCCATGCGAATGGCTAAATCGGGACGCTTCTCCTGCGAGAGGCGGCCGAGGAAGGCGAGGTAACCGCCGCGCGGACAGTAGACGGGCTTGAAAAACTCGACCGGCAGACCGTGGTGAACGGTCCCTACGAAATTGCAATTCGCCACGGGCTTGCGTTGGTCATCCGAGATCGACACCAGCGGCATTTCATAGAATCCGACGTACAGAGGTTTCAGGTCGTGCAAGTCCTGCCTGCCGTGGAGCGTGGTCACCGTGCGGCTGGCCATTGGCCGGAAGGTGGGAAAATGCAGGTGGTCGATGTGGAAGTGAAGGATGTCGAACTCGTCGGCGCGCTCGCGCACGCGGTCGAGCTGGAGCATGTAGTAGGGAATAGGATCGCGCACGTTCCGGTCGAGCCGCAGCGCCATGGAGGCGCAGGGCACCAGTTCCGCGCTGGTGACCGAATCACCTGTCGCAAAGAGGGTGACCTCATGCCCGAGCCGCGCCAGCTCGTCTGTCAGATACGCAACGACCCGCTCCGTTCCGCCATAGAGGCGAGGCGGCACGCTTTCCACCAGTGGCGCGATCTGTGCGATCTTCATTGACGACTCCAGCTGAAATCCTTCGCGCGCTAACGTTGATTGCGGCCAAAAAGTTCCTGGTTGAACAACATACAAGCCTGCGGAACCTTTGTTGTTGGCTTAAAGCCAAACCGGCACGAGCGAGAAGTAGAATGCGCGCGGTCATGGTCATACCCGGTCGCCTGAATTTGACGCGGTTGGACGAGGTTCCGGAGCCTCCCATGTCTGACGCGCCGATCCTCGTGCGCACTATGGAGGCTGGGCGTGTTCGGAACCGACCGGGAGATACTGCCCGGGGTCTGTGGGTCGTCGCCGCCGGGCGGAGGCGCGATTGGTGCTCGAGCACTGGAGTGAGGCGCTCGAGCACAGGTCCGGCGTCGACTTTAGCTCACGTGCTGCCGTTCCGGCGGAGCCACTGCTGAAGTTGTGTCGAGCTATTTCACTGATGCCCGATTATCAGCTACGCGCAGCTGCGCCAACTTGCGCGAAGCCGTGCGGCTGGTGACGCGGGTTTCCTTGATCGCCGCGCGCTCCGGTTCGGCGGTCTGATCGAAGGCTTGCACGTACTCGCCGGCTGGCGAGTACGTGACCTGCATGCTCGCGTATTGCTGCGCAAGGGCGGCCGCCTCCTTGGCCGCTGTCTTACCCGCCATCTGGTGAGGCTTCTCGTCGAAAAAGACGAACCACACGGGCAGATCGGGCTTTACGGCGCGCTGGCGCAGCACATCCATGTCGTGAGCGTCGCCTGCGTCCTTCTCCACGATGATGCCGTACACATTCGGGTGCGCAACGTAAGGCAAGGCATCCGTCTGCATGAGTTTGGGATTTTTCGCGATCACCTTGAGCCCGTAGCTCGCCGCAAGCTCCACCGCGTCGATCACATCGGCCACCGAATAGGCGTCGGGATTATCGAGCTCGA
>JBEVJT010000110.1:0-11415 GCA_040510075.1 Xanthobacteraceae bacterium
CAGCCTGCACAACGTGCTGCAGGCTTGGCTGTGCTCCGTGGCGTCGATCTGCTCGCCAAGGAGGAGCTTCGTATTCAAGCTGTGAATGAGAACGGCGGTACCGGCCAGCGCCTCGACCAACTGGCCTTGCACAACGCTCTGATCGCGATCAGGTAAATTATGGTCACGATGGGCATGATGCGCAGGATCAGGCGCCGCATCAATTTCCGTTCGCAATCCACGGCTTTCCCTGCATCACTATCGATTTTTTTCATACAGCTATGCATTGCGCCGAAACAGTCCTATTGGCGTGAAAAGGCGACCGCCTCCGCGAATACGATGTGAGCAAGGCGTCGACGAATTGCGGAGGCGAGTTCAGGCGCAGCCGATGAGAGCTGGTTAAAAAAGTATTCTCTATTAGCGCTAAAAATAATTCAATCGGCCTCGCCGGCTGGACCAGAACTTCCCTTCAGCGTCCTGCACGGCAAGAAGGGAGAGGCTGCGGCAGCAGGCACTGACCGAAAGCCGCTGGCGGGCGTTTTCCCGGACCTGAAAGGAGGCGGTTGCATTCCGCGCGACTGACGCGCACGCAAGTATCCGTAATCGTGGCTAGTCCGATAAGGTCGCATGCCGTCATAAGCGCGACTGCCGGGTCATGCCGGTGCCCCGAGCCCGTGAGGTGCCCAAATTCATGGGCCCATAGAAGATGGTCGGGATAGTCGGGCAGGGGACGGCCGTTGCCATCCCTGTGTATTTTGGGGTGAACGAGGATCATCGACCGAAAGTCAGGTGGAGAAAACGAACATCCGGCAAATGCTCCTCGACCTGTTTCCGGCCTGCAGAATTTGATCTCCTTGACGAGCTTGACGTGAAAATCGCCGGGGAGATCGGAATCCACCTCGTGGACGTTTTCGACGTTATCCTCGTCTACGACCGCCATACCCGCTGACGTGAAGGTACGAACAGGGCCGCTAAGCCTGAAGTTCACGTTGCAGGCTATATCGTCGTCATCGTCATGGCTGGAATCCTTCTTCAGCATCTTCGACGCTTTCATCAGGATCCTGCTGACTTCCGCCTCGCTTAGCGTCTCCCGAACATCACGATGACGACTGACGGTCAACGAGTACGTCTTCTGCGCGCTCGCCGTCTCGGCCCACACCAACGCCGCAAGCGAAATCATCCCGGCAATCATTCGGATTGTCATCTCCGGTCTCCTCAAAGCGCTAGTATCATGAGGCGGAGCTAAGCACTGGCTTGCAAATATCCTCCAGCTCACAGGAATTTGCCGTGTCACGAATGGTGGCCCTTTGCAGGTCGCGTTTCCAGCGCAGATCATCGAACTCAGTTCCACGATGCATGGTGCAGCGCTCGTCCCACATCACCACGTCGTGCACGCGCCAGCGATGAGTGTAAACGAACTGCCGCTGGGTCGCGTGGGCGATCAGGTCATCTATAAGCGCTCGGCCCTCGCGTTCGGGCATGCCGAAAATGCGTCCTGCATGCGAAGCTAGGTAGAGGGACTTGCGTCCGGACTCGGGAATTCTGCGAACCAGCGCCTGCGCGACCGGAGGCATTGCCGCGCGCTCTTCCTCGCTAAAATCGTGAAAACCAAGCCGGGCGCGCGAGTTGTAGATTGAATGCTCGACGACAAGACCTTCGAGGCGCCGCTTCATGTCTGTGGAAAGAGCGTCGTATGCGGCGCGCTCGTCCGCAAATTCGGTACGACCACCCACTGGCGGGATTGAACGCGCATACAGCAACGAGAGCCGTGCCGGCACCCGCTTGAATGAATTGTCGGTATGCCACATGCGAGCGCCGAGTTGGAACAAACGGCGTCTGCTTTCCTTCAGCCATATCTCGTTTCGTGCATCCAGATTGGAAACATCGGTCAGTTCCTCACGCACACGCAGGGCTGTGTCCTTGCGATGCACGGCGATCGACAGGTCGAGAGGTCCGAAATGGCGCGCAAACTCAAGATGTTCTTCCGCCGAAAGATGCTGCTCAGGGAAAATCAGCACTGCATATTTGGCAAAAGTTTCCTTGATACCAACCAGGTCGTTAGCCTCGATCTGACGGGACAGATCGACGTCGCCAATCTCTGCAGCAAAGCCTTCGGTGACAGGAAGAACGGTTATGGACATTATTCTTCGCGCCTCGCAAACTCACTGAAGACCGATTTCACTGCGCCTTGATGCCCGCGGCCCGGAAGATCTTGCCCCATTTCGCAGTTTCGTCGACGATAAAGTTGCCGAACTCGGCCGCGGTCATGGGCGACGGCACGGTGCCGAGCTCGGCAAGCCGCGCCTGGAGTTCGGCATCGGCGAGAGCGGCATTCACGGCCGCGTTGAGCTTGTCGATGATTTCGGGAGGCGTGCCCTTTGGCGCGCCTATGCCGTTGAGTGCCGTTGCCTCGTAACCTGGAACAAATTCGTCGATGGTCGGGATCGCGGGCAGAGCCGGGGAGGGCGTCGCGCCGGTTACGGCGAGGGCGCGCAGCTTGCCGTCCCTGATCTGTTCGACGACGGTAGGTATCGGGCTGAACACGGTGTGCATTTGCGCGCCGAGAAGATCGGGAACGTAACTGCTGCGGTATGGCACGTGAACCAGATCGACGCCGGTCATAAATTTGAAAAGCTCGGCAGCGACATGTGGGAAGCTGCCAGTGCCGCCTGACGCGTAGTTGATTTTACCGGGATTGGCCTTGGCATAGGCGATGAATTCCGGGACCGTCTGGGCCGGGAACGACGCATGCACCACCATGACGCCAGGCGTGCGCGAGATGCACGCCACGGGAGTTATGTCGCGGATGAAATTGAAGTTGAGATTGTCATAGAGCGTCGCGTTCCATACGTTGGCGGCGACGACGTTAAGCAGCGTATACCCATCGGGGTGCGCCCGCACGACGAGTTCGGTGGCGATATTGCCGCCAGCGCCCGGCTGATCCTCGACGATGACCTGCTGCCCGAATCGCTTCGACAGCGATTGCGCAATCACACGCGCGACAATATCGGACAGGCTGCCGGCAAAATACTGAACGACCAGGTTGACCGGTCGCGTCGGGTAATCGAGCGCTGATGCGACGCGCGTCGTAGCCGCCAGCACAACTGTGCCCGCTGCCAGACGCAGGAATTTGCGACGGGGAAATTTCGTCATCACGAGCGGCAATTTTATGTGTTTGCGCGACTGCGCAAAAGGCGTCAAGTCAACGCAGATTGTCTGTCGGCATGCCCGCGTGTCGTAGGGGCTGCGAGGAGCAGCCGAGCTTCTTCGATTTCCGGAAGCTCGGATCCCCCATGAAAACCGGCGAGGGCCGCGCCGAGCACCGCGCTTCCTCTCTGATCTTCACCTCTATCCTGACAGAGCCTCGCAAGGGACAGGGCAGCGCGCAACTCGAACGTTTGCGTGCCTTGGGCGCGGGCGATCTCGATGGCGCGGCTGAAATCCTCGGCGGCAGCAACGTCAGGTCGCTGCAGCTTCAGGAGAAGCTCCCCACGCGCGCGGTACACCTCGGCATGAAACCAGCGTTCATCGGTCCGCTCGATCGCGGCAAGTTGCGCATCCAAAATGGCAAGTGCAGCTTCAACGCGACCCGCCGCTGCCTCACGCTCCGCGAGCAACGTCCCATTCAGCGGCGCGAACAAGCGAAAATCCATCTCACTCCAGAGCGTCAAAGCTTCGCGCATGCTTGCTTCGCCGTCTGCGTCGCCGGCGCACCAGCGTGCCCACCCACGGTAGAAGGAGCCGTCCGCCAGGCGCATTGGCAGGCCGTGCTCGTGCGCCAGCTCGAGGAGCTTCTCCGCATGAGGTCGGGCCAGCTCGGGCTTACGGCAAATGCCCGCGAAACGGCAGTTATAGGCGTGCGCCCACGCGATTGTCGGAACATGGCCGATTTGCTGCGCGAGCCTGAGCGCCCGGTCGAGCAGGCCAATCGCCTGATCGACTTCCCCCATGGGCCAGAGGAGCACGGCCAGCCAGCCCATGGCGACGACCCTGTCGTCGAAGACGAAGCGTGGCGCAGGATGCTGATCCCGCTCATGATCATAGATCGCGAGCTCTTGTTCAAGGTGCGCCCGCGCGCTGACGTATTCGCCCTGAAACCAACAAGTCACGCCAAAGACGTGCGACGCGCGGCCTCGCTCTGGTCCTCCGCTCGCGTGCCGGGCATCATTCAGGAAAGCCAGCGCTACCTCACGCATCGGCGCGAGAGCGGCGCGAACAAAGCTTACCTGCCACAAGCCGTAATAGGCCGAGAACCTCGCGACGATGTCTTCTACCGCCGCGCCAATTTCGCGGGCGCGCGCAAATGCTGCGATCGTCTCCGGCTGGCTGTGCCCGCGACCGTGAAGGAGTGCATGACCATACGTGATCTGCAGGCGCAGCCGCAGCAGTCGCTGGGCAGGACCATCAGCCAATCCCTCAGTTAACCCAATGGCCTTTTCCAGATGCGCGATCGCCTCGTTATGGGCGGATCGATCCAACGCCCGCTCACCCGCCTTGCACCACCATTCGATGGCAGCTTCGTTAAGCCCCGCCTGCGTGAAATGATGCGCAACGAGCTCCGGCTGGTTCGTGGCGATTGTCTGGAAACGATCGCGTAAGGTGTCGGCGATGCGCCGGTGCAGCACCTGCCGGCGGCTTTTGAGCAGGTTCTCGTAGGCCGCGTCCTGCACGAGTGCGTGTTTGAAGCTGTAAATGGCGTCCGGCGGCTCGCCGCGGCGGAACAGGAGCTCCGCCGCCTCGAGCTTCGCAAGCGCGTTCCGCAATGCGTTCTCATCACGTCCCACCAGCGCGTGCAGCAGACGGTACGGGAACTCGCGCCCGATGGCGGCGCCGATCTGGGCGATTCCCTTGACCGCAGCCAGGTGATCGAGCCGTGCCATCAGCGAATCGTGGAGCGTCGACGGGATGGCGAGTGGCGGCAGGGGACCATCGAGCAGATAGCCCTCGGCGCCTTCGACAAGAATGCCCGCTTCCAGCACCGCCTTGGTCAATTCCTCGACAAACAGAGCGTTGCCGTCAGTCTTGACGATGATCTGTTCTGTCACCTCGGCAGGCAGCGGCCGGCCGCCAGTCACCTGCGTGATGATGCTTTCGATATTGGAGCGATTGAGGCGGCGGAGCGCCAAGGTGCTGACACTGGGCAGGCCAACCCATGGTGGGTCGAACTCCGATCGGAACGTGAACAGTGCCAGTACGGGCAGCTGGCGCACGCGTTCGACGATCAGGTCCAGGAGTTCGAGCGAGGTGGCATCCGCCCAGTGTGCATCCTCGAACAAGAGCAGCATCGGTTGCTTCCGTGCGACGCCCTCCATTTGATCGAGCAGCGCCGCCAGCGTCTGGCGCCGCTGCTGCGTGGCGCTCAGCGCGAGCGGCGCGTGGCGTTCGCCGAATGGGATCGAGAGCAGAGCCGCAAAAAGCGGTGCCACAGCTCGAGCCCGCGACGGCTCCATGGCGAGGATCGCTTCGAGCTTGTCGAGCTTTTGCTCCGGCGCGTCGTCGGGCGTGAACCCCGCGGCCCGCTCGAGCTGGGCAATGAAGGGGTGGAGCGTGCTGTTGGCGTGATAGGGCGAGCATTGACAACGCACGCGCGTATGCGGCTCGACAGCGATCTGCTCGGCTAGAGCGGCCGCAAGGCGCGACTTGCCGATGCCCGGCTCGCCCGTCATCAGCACGATCTGGCCCGCGCCCTTCCAGGCCAGGCGCTGGCGTTCCAGCAGAAATTTGATCTCCTCCTCGCGGCCGATGAGAGCGCTCAGACGTGCGGTGCGGACCGCTTCGAAGCGGCTTTCGGACTCCGATGCGCGCTCGACTGCCCACGCCCGAACCGGCTCGGCAATGCCCTTGAGTTGCTGCGGACCGAGATCACGTACATGAAACAGATCGCCGAGTAGCCGGTGCGTGGACGTCGAGATGACAACCGTTCCGGGCTCTGCCAGCGCCTGCAGCCGAGCCGCGAGGTTCGGCGTATCCCCTGACGCCACGTGCTCGCGCGACATTCCGTCGGCGGCCAGCGTCCCTACCACCACCAACCCGGTGGCAATGCCGATGCGTGCCTGTAACGGTTCCGCCGCGGGCGTCTCGAGCCGCGCGAGAGCGGCGAGGATGTCGAGCGCGGCCCGCACCGCGCGTTCCGCGTCGTCCTCGTGGGCCCGGGGGTAACCGAAATAGGCCAAGATGCCGTCGCCCCGGAATTCGGCGAGAAAGCCCTCATAGGTCCGGATGATGCTTGCACAAGCGGAGTGATAGGCATCGATCACCTCGCGCATATCCTCCGGATCGAGTCGGGCGGAGAGGGGAGTTGACCCCACCAGATCGCAGAACATCACCGTGATGTGACGTCGTTCGGCGGTTTCCCGCTTACCCGCTTCGCTGGTGGCGCTCGTGGGTGCTGCCCCGCCGAGTTCTGCAATCGCGCGCAGCATCTTTTTGCGGTGTCCCAGAGGGACGCCAATTCTTTCGAGATCGTGCTCCGTCAAGTCGGGCAACACGCTCGCGTCAAGGCGGTTTTCCGCAAAACGCTGGGCGTGCTCGTCCAAACCGAGCGACTGGAGCCAATTTGCTATCTGCTGCATCGGGCCTACGCCGCTCTAGTGCCGAAGGTGGTGAAGGGGGCAGGCGTAGCCTGCATGAGCGGAGCGACAAGCGGGGACATCTCCCCGGATATCGTTGCGCTCATCCGGGTTACGCAACTGGGCACGTTTTCCCGCATGGCGAAGCGGCCTTACCGATGCGGTAGTAGATCACAAAATAAGCGCCGAAGTAATGCCATTAGAAAAGGCGTGCTATGGGTAAGAATTGGTCAGTAATGATTTAAAACTGTCACATTCCGAAAGCGTCGACTCCCGGGGATCATGAGAAACGAGCCTTTCGTAAGCAGAAAACGTAGTGCTCCGTTTTTCTGCGTTCCTCACCTGCTCCAGCATCACGGGAACCGCATTCCTGACGCGCCGGCCATTTTGGCTCCCGGGCGTATCCCACTCACCTACAGTCGGCTTTATCGGCACATCGAGAGCACAGGGCATGCGCTGCAGGCCATGGGGATAGGCCGGCATGACCGCGTCGCGCTTGTGCTGCCGAATGGTCCGGAAATGGCGCTGGCGATTCTTGCCGTGACGGCAACCGCAACATGTGCGCCGTTGAACCCGGCCTACGAACCCGCAGAACTGGATAGATATTTCGCTGCTCTGGGAGTTCGTGCGCTGATCACGCTGGCTGGCATCGATACGCCCGCCCGAGGTGTTGCGCTGTCCCGCGGGGTACGCGTCATTGAGCTGTCGCCCACGTCGGACGCAGAAGCCGGTGTTTTCACGCTCGCCGGAGACCGGGAGGATGCGCCGCCTCATGAATTGGCCGGTCCCGACCATGTCGCCGTGCTGCTGCTCACTTCAGGCACGACGGCACGTCCAAAGATTGTGCCGCAGACGCACGGCAATATCTGTGCGTCGGCCTACAGTTCCGCCGCCGCGTGGGCACTAAGTGAGACAGATCGTTGCATAAACATGCTGCCCCTGTTTCACGGCCATGGCCTGCATAATACGCTGATGGCCTCGTTGGCGGCCGGTGCCAGCGTCGTGTGTACACCTGGTTGGGACGTCAACAGCTTTTTTGGCTGGCTAAGTGCGTTCCAGCCGACATGGTACTCGGCGGTCTCCACCATACACAAAGCAATCCTCGGCGAGGCTCGGCACGATCGCAAACGATTGGCGAACAGCGCTCTGCGATTCATCCGTTCCGGATCTGCTCCTCTGCCGGCGCAGGTCTTGACGGAGCTGGAGTCGACCTTCGAAGCGCCCGTGATCGAGTATTATGCGATGACGGAAACCACTTCCGCGCCGATCGCGTGCAATCCCCTACCACCCGGCCAACGCAAGGTCGGGTCGGCCGGCGTACCAGTAAGTCTCGACGTCGCAATCATGGACGAACGCGAGGCTTTGCTGACCAACGGTCAAACGGGAGAGGTCGTCGTCCGCGGCGCGGGCGTCATGCCCGGCTACGATCGCGATCCCATGGCGACCAAGACCGCTTTTGCAGGCGATTGGTTCAAGACCGGGGATCTGGGCTATTTCGACAACGACGGCTATCTGTTTCTCGCGGGCCGCGTACGGGAAGTGATCAATCGCGGCGGCGAGAAAATCTCCCCCCTCGAAGTGGATGAAGTGCTGCTGCAACATCCGGCGGTCGCAGAAGCAGTAAGCTTTGCCGTCCCCCATGCCACACTCGGAGAAGACGTCGCCGCGGCGGTCGTGTTGCGGCCCAACGATACCGCGACCCCAAAAGACATCCGTCAGTTCGCAATCGGCCGCATCGCCCAGTTCAAGGTGCCGCGCCAAGTGCTTATCGTCGAGAAGATTCCGAAGGGCCCGACGGGCAAAGTGCAGCGTATCGGCTTGGCAGCCAGATTGGGTATTGCGGCTGGCGGCCGTCAAGCGCAGGCCCTCGTCGCGCCGCGAACACCTCTCGAGGAATCGCTGAGCAAGCGTTGGAGAGAAATCCTCCAGGTCGAGCAGATCGGCATCCATGACGACTTCTTCGCTTCGGGCGGAGACTCTCTCCTCGCCATACACGTTCTCGCCCACGTCCATGAGCTTGCGGGCATTGAGCTCGCGGTTTCCAAATTTTTCGAGGCGCCGACCGTTGCGGATGTGGCGAGCCATGTTGAACAGTTGATGCAGGTCGGCCAGCCATTGCGATCCCGCTTTGAACTTGTGCGCGCGGCGCGAAAGACTGGCGTGATGGCGGCCTCGATCGCGCAGGAACGGCTGTGGAAGCTACAGCATGCGCTGCCCGGACTGCCCTTCTTCAACATACTTTACGCGCTCCGAATAGCGTCGCCGTGCGACCCGGCGCTCCTGGAGCGGAGCCTGAACGAGGTTTTACGACGGCACGAAATTCTGCGCACAACGTTTGCGGTCATCGACGGGGAATACGTGCAGGTCATTGCGCCGCAGCGGACTGTTGCGCTGGCGTTTGACGATTTGGCCATGCGACGTTCGAAGAAGGAGGCTGCCGCACATAAGTTTATTGAAGAAGAAGTACTCCAGTCGTTCGATCTCGCGCAGGGACCTCTCATTCGGGCTCGCCTGCTGCGGTTAGCGAAGAGCCAACACCTCCTGCTCATCTCCATGCACCAGGCGATCTGCGACGGCTGGTCGCTGGGCGTGCTCTTCGAAGAGCTGACCTCGCTTTATGATGTGTTCTCCGCCGGGGCAGAATCGCCGCTCGCACCGCTGCCGATTCAATATGCGGATTTCGCATACCGGCAGCGCCACTGGAAATCGCATGCGGATATGGTTGCGCAGCTGGACTATTGGCGAGAGCAGCTTCGCCCTTCGCTGCCCCCCATGGATGTGGTAACGGCCGGTCCGAAACGGCCGATCGATGACCTGCGCACGGCGCGCCGGGCCTGGGCATTGCCCATGAGCCTCGCGCGATCCGCCAAACGCTTGGCGCAGAGCGAAGGCAGCACAGTGTTCATGATGCTCGTCGCTGCCTTGAAAACGCAGTTGCATCACTACCTGGCTCAGGATGATATCCGGGTGGCCACGAACATTGCCAATCGCAATCGGCCCGGGACCACGGGGTTGATTGGGCCTCTGGCGAATACGGTGATCCTTCGCACCCGTCTCGCGGACGACCCCACTGCGCGCGAGGTACTGCGTCGGGTTCGTGCGACCACGCTCGCAGCTTTCGCTCACCAGGACCTTCCGATCGAGGTAGTTGCCGATATGCTTGAACGCGAGCACGGCACCAAGCCTGGGCAGTTGGCGAAGGTCATGATTCTGTTGCACAGCGTGACATTGCGGCCGACTGCGGGCGTCGGGCGCAGACTCGTCGTCGAGGAGGCCAATCCGGGCATGATGTTGCCCTTGGTGACGCCGGGAAATTTTGATGTTATTTTGATGCTGCACGATGGAGCACACGGACTGAGGGGCACTTGCGTCTACAAGCCGCATCTGTTCGGCGGGCGAGCTATCGATCGCCTGCTCCGAGACTTTCAGAAGGTGCTCGAGCGCATGGTGACGGAGCCAGACGGACCAATCTCGGCAATCCGCCTCTCGCGCAATGAATAGAGATTGAATGGGTAGGTGGCTTCTTTGCACTTTCGATGATCTGACAACCAGCAGGAAAAGCGAGGGAGGGATATGGCATCTGTAATATTCACGGCCGCAGAAAGAAAAGGCCTCGACGAGAAGGATATGGCGCTGCTCCATGAGCACGTTCTGCACTGCATCCAGACCTCTCCGGAGATCCGCCAGCTAATCAAGGAGCGGCGAGCAGAGTTCGTGCGGTTTCATCCGCGCGTCCGCGAGGTTTTGAGGAAGAAAGCCAGTCCTTTTCTGCAGCGACTGAAGCGGCAAGCGGCGGCAGGCGCCGCTGGCGGCGGACGCAGGAAGAAAGGCGGCGGACGGAAAAAGAAAAGATAAAAAGCGTGCCATCATGTGAGACCGAACAGGAAATGCGAGGGAGGTATATGCCATGGCAATAGTCACATTCAGCGACGACGAAAGAGCAGGACTCAGTCAGCAAGATATGGCTCTGCTTCATGAGTTCATTCTAAACGCGATACAGACTTCTCCAGAGATCCGCGGCCTAATCGCGCAGCAGCCGAAACCACTGGTGGACGGCTATCCGCAAATCCGCGACATACTGAGACAAAAGGCAGATCCCCTTCGCCGACGACTAAAGGGGCAAGCAAAACCTTGAAGAGGGACGGATAGCCCTGACGGACGCGGCCAGGGCCGTCCATTTTCAGAGTCGATTTGCCGCCGTTGCCGGATTGAGCGGCAGCGAGATCCGGGACTCTTTCTTATTTCTTCTCTTCCTCCTTGCGCTCCAGACATTGAATGCCGGCTGGCTGGCAGCTGATGCCGATATTCGAGCACACCGGATCGGCGCCGATCGTGCGCAAGCAGGTTCGGCACTGGTCGGTCCAGCGAAGGCACGTGGTCTCAAGGTCGCCATAGTTTTGCACGTGCATCTGCGTAGTGTCCGCAGGCGCCGAGCCTTGTTCCGCGCGCGCCGTGCCGAGCACCGAGGAAGATGTGACGAACGCAAGACATACGAGAAGCCATACGAGAAGGCCCTGAGTGCTGCGCATGGTGAGATTGGTCACAGCGGTGGTGTCTTGCCTCGTCGTCCTGAGCTTGCTCGCGAGTTCGTCGGTCGAGGCGAAGCGGCGATGGAAGCATCGCGGACACAGTGCTGCAAAGCACAGCTCGACCGCGGAATACAAGCAGCCGCAGACCCCGCGCACGCCTGGCGATAAGGACGAATGCATCACGCTTTCGCAGGCCTTCTACGAACAGGGGCAGGCCGTTTCCAGGCGCGCAAAACAGACCCTGCCGCGCGAATTCGTGCGCGTGGCATCGGATCTCGACCGGTTTTGCGGCGAGGAAGAGTTTGACAAGGCGCGCGTCAGCATCAATTGGATGAACG
>JBEVJT010000111.1:0-11991 GCA_040510075.1 Xanthobacteraceae bacterium
CGCAGCGCAAGCTGGTCTTGCGCCACGGCAGAAATGGCCCACCCGATGAACGTGTACGAGAGAAAGAGCTGCAGGGCGGCAAACAGCGCGAGCGCCGCGAGGCACGGCACCAGCATGCGCAACGGCAGGTCGATCGCGCCAAAGTGCCAGCTCGGCCCGATATACCAAGCCTCGACGTAACGATAATCGACGCCGAAAACGAGGATGAGGCCTACCTCGGTTACGAACAGCAAGCCGAAGAAGAACGAGAGCCCGATCAGTGATTCCTGGCCGTATTTCTCGAATGATTCGTAATAGACCTGGTACACGGCGGCGCCGAGCAGATAGAACGCCGGCATCATGATAATGCTGATCAGAATGGGGTCGATGCCCAGAGTGACGTTGACGATATAGGCGATGTAGGAGCCGATGATGATGAATGCCGGATGCGCGATGTTGACGATGTCGAGAATGCCGAACGAGATGGACACGCCGACCGTGACGGCCGCGTAGAAGCCGCCGAGCAGAATGCCAGCAATGACCGCATTGAGCAGCAAATCGAAGCTAAGACACATCGGCTGCTCCCCCCAACCTCGGTGCGCCAGGGGGCGCAACGGGTGACTATTGTTATTTGCAGCCAGTGTGCAGGAAGCGGCGTGGCTTGGCTAGCCCTGGCGCGTGATGGAAATTGCCGCGGTCATCCGAGCCGCTCATTTCCGCGCAAGCAGAATCCAGAATAAACAACTGAACCCCGCTTTCGCGGGGGACGAGCGGATACGGGGTGGTTAAGCAGCCTGTCGACGCGGTACGTCGTGCGGGAGCGGCATGGGTTTGTTGGCGCTTTGCAGGAATTCGATGGTCATGAATACCATCTCCTTGTCGCCGATGTTTTCGAGATCGTGCACCTTGAACTGCCCTGGACCGTAGGTCTCGTGACGCGTTTCGCCCGGCGTATAGGTGTATTCCACCGTCGTGCCGTCATTCACGTGCTGGCGTCCGCGCCCGCCATTCACGCTTGTCCAAAAATAGTCGAGCACATGGCGGTGGAAGCCGACCCGTTCGCCCGGCTGCAGCCTGATCGTCCAGACGCGCACGCGATCGCTTTCCGAAACAAGCTCCGTCCCTACGCACGGATTGGGATTCCTGCTCTCACGCTCGAATTCGGCGGCAATGGCGGCCGGCCACGCCGAGCGGTTCGAGCTTTCCGCACGCTTGTCGACCATCGTCATAGCCATGGCGCACCTCCAGTGTTGACCTGATATATAGCAGCTCGTCCATTTTCCAAAAAGACGGGATCGACGCTTGCGCCATCGAAATGCGCTGGTGATCGGCGGGTCGATGAGCGGCCTGTTGGCGGGGCTGCAGTTGCGCCGCGCCGGCTGGCACGTCGACATTTTCGAGCGCGTGGAGGGCGAGCTTGCCGGCCGCGGTGCGGGCATCGTCGCCCAACCCGACCTCATCGCCACGTTGCGCGGTATCGGCATTGATACCTCCGGTCTTGGCGTCGAGATCACGACAAGAAAGATTATCGATGTCTCGGGACGGGTGACGAACGAGCTCGCATGTGCGCAGGTCCTTACGGCCTGGGAGCGCGTTTACCGGGCGTTGCGCGATCAATTCCCGGCCTTGAACTACCATCGCGGGAGGGCGCTGACGCATTTCACGCAAACGGCGGCGTCAGTCCTTGCCCATTTCGGCGATGGCGCGAGCGAGCGCGGCGACCTGCTGGTCGGAGCCGACGGTCTCCGATCTACAGTGCGCCAGCTGTGCCTGCCGGAATTCGACCCGCGCTATGCAGGCTACGTCGCCTGGCGGGCGCTCCTGCCCGAAGCGGCGTTTCCCCCGACCATTCACGATGAGCTCTTTGAATACATGACTTTCTGCCTGCCGCCCGGCGAGCAGTTCCTGGGTTATCCGATTGCCGGCCCGGAAAACGACCTGCGGCCCGGACACCGGCGCTACAACATCGTCTGGTACCGCCCGGCTGATGAAGCAACCGAGCTGCAAGAGCTGCTCACGGACGAAAGCGGCACGTATCATGGCATCTCGATTCCTCCGCCACTCATTCGCAGAAAAGCGGTCGCCGACATGCGCGCCGCCGCGGAGCGGCTGCTCGCGCCGCAATTCCGCGCGCTCGTGCGAATGATCGAGGAACCGATCCTGCAGCCGATTTATGACCTGGAGAGCCCGCGCATGGCGTTCGGCCGGATTGCCATCATGGGCGATGCGGCTTTCGTGGCGCGGCCGCACGTCGCCGCGGGCGTGGCGAAGGCCGCCGATGACGCCGCCGCGCTCGTTGCCGCGCTCGCACGAGACGATGTCGAGCCCGCCTTGCGGCGCTTCGAAAGCGAGCGCGTGCCGGTGGGCCGGCGCATCATCGAGCGCGCGCGCCATCTCGGCAGCTATCTGCAAGCATCGCAGAGCGTGGAGGAACGCTCGCGCTCGCAGCGGCACAGCATTCCCGAGGCCGTGCTGGCGGAAACGGCAGTCCTGGATTTCCTGCAGGGTTAGCGCACCTGTGCAAGGGCGCGGCTGCGCCAGCTCGTCATCAGTGCCGCAAGCTCATCAGCAGATAATCCGTACGTGTCGGGGAGCCCCGCGGCGTACCCTGCGACAGCGGCATTCAGTTTGGCAACAACGCCCTGGGCAGTCCGATCATCATACACCACCATACGTTGTCCGGAGGGCGGAATCCTCACGACATGAAATGCCGTCGCATCCTGCCAGAGCGCATGCCGGCGGCGGAACAAACTAATAGTTACGAAGCCGTCGGCATTAAGTGATAACGAACCGGCGCCAGGAAGCAGCATCGCGCCGGCTACTGCTGCAAATGCGGCGAATACAACGGATACCAACCAGCCGTGTTTTTGTCCCTCCGTGACCATCCAGAAGCCAATGCCGGCAAACGGAGCGGACCCCAGAAATACGAGCAGCCATTTCTTGCGCGACGGATAGAGCGTCACCAGCCCTGGAAAGCGCGCCGCAATATTTTCAATTTCGGATTTCATCGCACAGCTTTGCGCGAATTCAGGGTGCCTACGGGTTTTTGCGTTTGCGCTGTCGCTTGAGCCCGGCCTTATTTTCCAGAACTGCGCACACGGCGGCTGTATCCTGCTCCCCCAAATCGCTCTTCAACGCCTCGTCGTAGACGGGCACGGTCGCATCGAACAGCGGCGTCGGACAGCGCAGCTCGCGCGCGAATTCGCCGATCACCGCCATGTCCTTCTGCCAGATCGAAATCTTCATCGTGGCTTTGTCATAGCGGTCCTGCACCATCATGGGCGCGCGCAGCTCGAACACGCGGGAATTGCCGGCGCCCGTCCTCACCATTTCGAACACGGTTTGCGGATCAAGTCCCGCCTTGAGCCCGAGCACCATCGCTTCCGCGCTCGCCACGTTATGGATGGCCACCAGCAGGTTGGCGACGTATTTCATCCGGCTGCCATTGCCGAACGCGCCGAGATCGTGCGCCGCGCGCGAGAACGCGGCAAACAGCGGACGCAGCTTGCGGATGGCCGCGGTGTCCCCGCTGGCGTAGATGACGAGGTCCTTCACGCGCGCCTGCGCGCCCGTCCCGCTGACGGGGCAGTCCAGCAGGATATGCCCGTGCCGGCGCAACGCACGCTCCGCCTTTATCTTGTCGCCAAGGCCAAACGTGCTCGCCTCGACAACAATGCGCGGCGAGAGCTGCGCCTGCGTGATCGCCATCATGATCTGTTCAAGTGCTGCGGGGCTGGGCAGGCTGGTGATGATGGTCTTAGTCGCCTGCGCGAGCGCCTGCACACTGGCCGCTATTTCGACGCCTGCCTTCCGGGCGGCGCGGCTGCGTGCGGCATCGATGTCGTAGCCGATCACTTTCCATCCGGCTTTGACCAGGTTTTGCGCAAAAGCGCCGCCCATGATGCCAAGACCGGTGACGCCGACGCGCATATCTTCCTCCACCCGACAAGCAAGCGGCCGCACGCTACACGTTCAGCGCGCCCGAGTTCAACGACAGCGCGTACACCGCTTTTCCGGATAGGGCCCAATGTCCTATGGTGCCGGGCTGAAATTTCGGGGAGGGGAGCCGTCACATGAAGATCGGGATTGCGGGCATCGGCAAGATGGGCGCCGCCATTGCGCAACGCTTGCTCGAACTCGGCCACACGGTCACCGTGTGGAACCGCAGTCCGGAGAAATTGCAGCCGCTCAAAGGCGCGGGGGCAGCCGTTGCGTCGAGCCCTGCCGAGCTCGCGCGCGGTGCCGAGACGATCATCACGATACTGACGGATGCCGCTGCGATCGAAGCAGTCTATGGCGGCGCTGATGGCCTTCTCGCTGCCGACGTAGGCGGTAAGCTGTTCATCGACATGAGCACCGTCGAGCCCCAGACTGAAGTAGCGCTTGCAGAAAGGGTCGGGGCCAAAGGCGCCGCTTTCGTAGAGTGCCCCGTGGGCGGCTCTACCGGACCGGCGCGGCAGGGCAAGCTGATCGGGCTTGTCGGCGGGGATGCCGCGGATGTTGCGCGCGCCGATCCTGTTCTGAAACAATTGTGCCGGCGGCTGGAACATTGCGGCCCCGTCGGAACGGGCGCGGTGATGAAGCTCACGATCAACATGCCGCTCATGATCTACTGGCAGGCGCTGGGCGAAGCGCTTGCACTCTGCCGACCGCTCGGGCTCGATCCGGCACGGGTCATGGACTTGCTGGCGGATTCGTCCGGAGGCACCAACGTGATGAAAGTGCGTGGGCCGGCGCTTGCGCAGATGCTGCAAGGTCGTGACGCCGGCCCCGCAACCTTCGACCTCAAAAGTGCGGTCAAGGACCTGCGCACAATGCTGGCACAAGGCAAGCGGCAGGGCGTCGATCTGCCGCTCGTCGAAAAGACGCTTGCCTGTTATGAGGAGACAAGACAGCACCTGTCGGATTCTGCAGACGCTGCCGCTCCTGCCGTGTATTGGGCGAACAGATGACAGATGACACATAGACAAACCAGACTCACATGACGACGCTCCCTGTCCCCTGTCCTCCGTCATCGGTCATCTAAATCCAATGTCAGTGGTAAATCTTGCCCAGGCTGCCACCATCGTCGATATCGCATTGCGCAAAGGGCGCGAGCTCGAGTGCGCTCCGCTGACCGTCGCCGTTCTCGATAGCGGCGGTCATTTGGTCGCGTTCAAGCGCGAGGACAAATCCGGGCTGCTTCGCTTCGACATTGCCTTCGGCAAGGCCTGGGGAGCGCTGGGCATGGGCTTCGGCTCGCGCGCGCTTGCCGCGCGTGCCGCCAAGGTTCCCGCCTTCTTCACCGCGCTCGCGGCGGTCAGTGCCGGCCGCATGATCCCCGTTCCCGGCGGCGTGCTCATCCGCAATGCGGCGGGCGATATTGTCGGCGCCGTCGGCATTTCCGGTGATACCTCCGACCGTGACGAGATGTGCGCGGTCGCCGGCATCGAGGCCGCGGGCCTCCGCGCCGATCCAGGCGCAGATGCCGGATGATGCAGGAGAGATGACGGCCTCTCCGGTCCGTCCCAACGCTTTGTTAACCATATTCGGGCGTAATCCGTTAACCCTTTCCCGCGCGGGGCATTTCGGCGCGCTTGCGCGCCGGGGGCCCCGGTTTGGATGCCCCGATGCGGCTTGCCCGCCTTGTGCTTTTCCCCGTGATTGCAGCGGCGCTGGCCGCATGAGCGGCCCTGCCTGCACGGGAATTACCGCCGCCACCACCCCCCTGTACCCACTGATCTCGACGGCCTTATGTATTGCCAGCCCGGACCCATTGCGGCTCCGATGCCGGCTGTCGTGCCCGTGGCTGCACCCGTTTCGCCCCCCGTTCCTGCCATCGTCATGCCCGGCCCGGTACCGGGAGGCGAGGAGCCCTATCCGCCCGATTCCGGCGACCGGCTGCGCGTCGTTGTCTTCGGGCAGGATGGTTTGAGCAACACGTATATCGTGGATGCGACGGGCAAGATTTACATGCCGCTGATTGGCGCGGTGTCGGCGCGCGGATGCACCACGGCGCAGCTTGCGCGCGCCATCGCCGATAAACTGCGCAACGGCTTTGTGCGCGAGCCGCATGTAGCGGTCGAGGTGGAAATCTATCGCCCCTTCTTCATATTGGGCGAGGTGGTGGCCCCCGGCCAGTATCCGTTCGTGCCGAACATGACTGTGGAAACGGCGGTCGCCATTGCGGGCGGCTTTACTCCCCGCGCTTACCGGTACGACATGGAGATCAGCCGCTCGGCCTCGGGAGTCACCTCCCGCCAGAAAGTGCCGCGGATTGCGCCCGTGCGACCGGGAGACACGGTGACCGTCAGCGAGCGCTGGTTCTGATTCAGACGACGGAAAACCGATTTCTTACCTCTGTCGTCGTCCTTCCTCCGACAAGCTCACGCCTGTAGATGCTTACGCAAAAATTCGAGCGAGCGCTCCCAGGCAAGCCTGGCGCTCGGCGCGTGAAAGCTGCCGCGCTCGTCGCAATGAAAGCCGTGCTGCGCTTCCGGATAGACGTAAATCTCGCAGTCCTGCCCGCGCTTCTTCTTGATCGCCTCCACATCGCTCATGGGAATGGATGCGTCCTTTTCGCCGAAATGCATCAATGTCGGCACCTTGGGCTTCTCGTCGGCGAAGCGCGCAATCTGACCTCCGTAATAACAGACCGCGGCGTCAAGCCCGCCAAGTCTGCACGCCGCGAGGAATGACATCGTGCCGCCCATGCAGAAGCCCATGATGGCAACGCGTCCGCCGGCTTTGATCTCGTCGATGGCAGCCTGGCTATCGCGCAGCATCGCCTTCCAATCAGGGTTGGCGACGAACTTGCGCGCCTCGGCGATCTCATCTGGCGAATAGCCGCTCTCGAAATTTTTCACCTGGCGATCGAACAAAGCCGGCGCGAGCGCAGCATAACCTTCCCCCGCCAGGCGATCGCAAACAGCGCGGATGTGATGATTGACGCCGAAGATCTCCTGAATGACGACCACGCCGCCTTTGGCCGTGCCGGCTGGCTCGGCGCGATAGCCCCCCAACTGAAACTTGTCGGCCGCGGTCAGCGAGACGTGCTTGCCCAAAATTACCTCCCATGCAGTTGCACCCGAACTGCAGCCCCGCGCGTCGGTCCTGCAATTTCAAGCTTGCGCCAGCCCAAACGCCTCCGCAAGCAGTTCATAGGAATGCCGTCGTGCGGCGTGAGCGTAAAGCATGGTGGTCACCATGATCTCGTCCGCCTGAGTTGCGGCAATAATCTGCGCAAGCTGCGTGCGCACCGTTTCCTTGCTGCCCACGATCAGCCGCTTGCGATTGTGCGCAATCAGGGCGCGTTCGGCCGCCGAATAGGGATAGCGCTGCGCTTCGTCAGGATCCGCCAGAGGGGCATATTGGCCGTAGCGCCTGCGCACGAAATTGAGATCGAGCGTTGCGGCAAGCCGCTCCGCCTCGGGATCGGCGTCGGCGCAGACAACCGCGCAGGCGAGAATCGCATAAGGGGACTCACGCGCGGCTGAGGCCTGAAATTTTTGCCGATAGCTCAGCATGGCTTCGGTCGCGTCGTGCTCGGCAAAATGGTGGGCGAAGGCAAAGCCGGCCCCGACCATGGCGGCAAGCTCTGCGCTGTAGCCGCTCGAACCGAGGAGCCAGATGGGCGGCAGGCGCACGTCTGCCGGCATGGCGCGCACCGTTCGAAAGGGATGGCCTTCCGGAAAGGCGTTGTTCTCGAAAAGCATGAGTTCCTGAAAACACTCGGGGAAATCGTCATCGCCGGCATCCTGGCGCCGCCGCAACGCGTAGGAGGTGACCGGGTCCGTGCCGGGCGCACGCCCCAGACCCAGATCGATGCGATCGGGAAACAGCGCTTCCAGCACCTTGAACCGCTCGGCAACCATCAAGGGCGCGTGGTTGGGAAGCATCACCCCGCCCGAGCCCACGCGTATGCGCTTCGTGATTGCGGCAATCTGCGCGATCATGATCTCGGGCGCGGAGCTGGCGATCGAGGGCAGATTGTGATGTTCGGCCAACCAATAGCGGGTGAAGCCGAGGCGCTCGGCGAGACCAGCGAGATCAAGCGAGTTGCGCAGCGATTGAGCGCCGGTTGAGCCGGCGGCGACCGGCGACAGATCGAGAACGGAAAGCGGGACCACGCTTTGCGATTGCGCTCAGAACGGCCAGGGACGGCGCAGGCGCCAGTCGTTTTTCCAGCCGGTCAGACGGCCATTGCGGAACTGAAGCGCCACGGCCCCATCGACCGGATAAAAACCCCGAATGCCCGCCGAGCCGTAAGCGACGTAAATCTCGGAGCCTCGATAGCTGGAGTAATATGCGAGGGGAACGCCAAGCGCCATAGCCGCTTCGTCCGGCGTCATGCCGAAGGCGAGCGGAGCGACATTGTTGTAGCCGCAGTAGCCGGCAAAACAGATCCAAAGCGACACGGCGAGGCGTTTCATGGCGTATCCTCTGGCACCGATGCGCGGCGTTTTTGCGACTGCACGTTTGCCGGTGATTAGCGGTAAACCTCGCGGCGGTGCCCGACTGCCACGACAACGACCACAAAGCGATCATCCTCTATTGCCGGGACAATACGGTAGTCGCCCACCCGATAACGCCAGAACCCTTTATGCTCTCCTTGTAGTGCATGGCCAAAGCGGCGTGGGTTTTCGCTGGCCGCGATCCGCTCGCGCAAATAGTCCAAGACGCGGCGCTCTGCTTTCTGGCCTAACTTCCGCAGGTCGCGGACTGCGGCGGGTAGGAATTCGACGCGCCAGGCCTGAAAGGCCATGAACGTTTGTTTCATAAGCCACACTGCACTGCAGCCGGCAGAAGCTTTCGGGGCTTTGCCCGCGCCTTCCAATGTTGCTAGTTTTCATTTTTCGGGTCGCGTAGGGAGGGGTATGTGATGGCAGCAACCATTTTTCAGGAGTGGCGCCGCGAATGTGACGCCGTGCAGAAAGAAATGGATCGTCTCATAGCGGCGGGACGACCCCAATCGGCGGAAGAACGCCTCGTACGCCAGTTGCAGTTTACGGCGCTGATTGAGCGTCGCGATGCGGCGGCGCGGCAGCTGCTGACCGCCACTCCAGCACGCAAAGAAGTGACGCGTAGCCCGGATTGAGCGCAAGCGAAATCCGGGACGTGTACCCGGATGTCGTCACACTGCATCCGGATCTTACTCGGTTGTCGACCTCGGCGGGATGATCGAGATGACGTAACGCGCTGAGCGTCCGGGTACGCCCAAGTACTTGCGCATCAGCGTGATTTCAGTCGGCGCCACACCGGCTGCCGCGCTGCGCTTCTTCAGCGCATCGACGCACGTGCCTTCCTCTAACGGACAGACCAGCGCGATTCCCTCCCGTGCGATGCGCGCTTCGTTGACCCAAGGAGACAAGCCGGGTGCGGCGATGTAGTAAGCGACCGGTCGGCCGCTTACATAAAACAGCACACCGTTGGCGAGGTTATCGTCACCGCCGATGATGGCGAGCGGGTTGTCGGTATGGGCGCGCCAAAACGTCTCCAGCGCGTCGGCGAGCATCCTGTAATGATCGGCGTGCCGGGGCAAGCCATGGCGGTGGATCACCATTGCTATGCCCGGGGCTCCGACGAGCAGGAGCAGCGGCAACGCAGATGCAACTGCCAGCAGCCGTACGATCGCGCTTCGCGGCACAACGAGGAGAGCGGATGAGAGCAGCACGATGGGCAGCAGGGTCGCCGCCGGTATCATCCACAGCGCGGTGATCTCGATGCGCAAGAGAATGACTATCATCGCAGCAACTAAAATCGGAGCTGAGAAAGCCGCATTGACCAAGCGTCGTGCTGGAGAGCCTGGAAATATCGTGTCGCGCAGTGCGTCGATGCTGGGACGAGCGGCCAGCAGGGCGCCCATGACGGCGGGTGCAATGTAGCCCGCAAAACTGATGAAGAAGAGAAGGGTTGAAAGCAGCACTCGGTAAAAGGGCTGGTGGCGCATTTCAGCAACGTAGGTTATTGCGCCAAAATCGCGTTGGAACAGCCAGACAAGGTGTGGTGCGAGCAGCACTGTTCCGACTGCAATGCTGATCCAGGGTGCCGAGGAGCGGAAATACGCGCCGCGGCGGCTGTCCGCGAGCGTCGCTATACCGAGTCCTGCGACGAGACAGATGGACCAGTATTTGCCGAGCATCGCCGCGGCGGTGCCGAGCCCGGCCAGCGCTGCCCACCCCAAGTGGCGCCGTTCAAACGAGCGCAGAAAGCAGCAGCTCGTTGCCGCCCACAGCGGAAGCAATATCGTGTTGGCGTTGTATTTCATCGCATGAAAGTTCATGAAAGGCAGCAACGTGAGCAACGCTATCCCGGCAACGCGCTTCTCTGGCTCCAGATAATCTGCCGATAAGCGCCAGGCGATCCAGAGCGCGAGTGCCGGCATGATCATCGCGAGCAGATAATAGGTCCAATCCGTTCGCGGCATGACGCTGAACCAGAAACCTACTAACCAAGCGGCCAACGGCGGATGTTTGGGCGTACCGAGAGCGGGCTCGCGCGACCAGGCGAGCATCTCGCCCATGTCGACGTGCACATCCTGGCTGCCTTTCGCGAGCACGCCATAGAGCGACCACACCAGCGCATAGCCGACGAGAAGCGTAGCCATGACACGCTCGCGCCGCGCCGGATCGACGAGCGCATCGACAAGCCGCTCGAACAGCGACAAGGCGCGCAGACGAAACGCAGCTAAAGTCATCGCCTCGACATTTTCTGCGGTTGCCTCATCTGGCGGGTGCATCTGGCTTCGCGCCTGGGCTGTTTCACGTGTTCGCCTGAACGAATTCGCCGATCTGCGTGATCGCCCGCTGCCCTTCGGGCACTATGCGCGCATAAAGATGCCAGCCGTGCGGCATGCGCGGCCAGATCTCGAGCTCAACCTGCCCGCCTGCGCAGCGCAGCTTCTCGGCAATACGAACAGAATCGTCGAGCAGCATTTCGTCGCTTCCTACCTGAATGAGAACCGGCGGCAGGCCGGCAAGATTGCCAAAAAGAGGCGAAGCATAAGGTGTACTGGGATCCACACCTGCGAGATACCATGCCGCAAATATGGAAAAGTCTTCCGACTTGCAGGTCGGGCCGCCTTCGGTATTGGTGCGGAGCGACGCGCCCGTGAGCGTGAGGTCGGTCCAAGGCGACAGCGCAACCACCGCACCCGGCAGCGGCGTGCCTTCGTCACGCAATTTCAGAAGCATTGCGAGCGCGAGCCCGCCGCCTGCCGAGTCTCCCATGACCACAATCCTATTTGGCGAACCCGCGGCGCCAAGCAACCATCGATACGCTGCAATGGAGTCTTCCAGCGCCGCCGGATAGGGATGTTCCGGTGCAAGCCGATAATCGATGCATAACACCCGCGCCCGTGCCGACTTGGCAAGCCGCCAGGTGAGATCGCGAAACAGGAGAGGCGAGCCAAGTACGTAGCCGCCGCCGTGCAGGTACAGAATGTCGCGTGCGGATCCGTTCCAGCTCACCAGCTCGGCCTTAACGCCGCCTGCGGTGACCGCCTCAAGATCGAACGACCTCGGCGGTCTTGGAACGAGACGCTCGGCCAGCGCCGTCGAACGGCGCCAGCCCTCCGCGCCAGCCGCAATGCGTGTGCCGCGCTTCACGAGGAGACGCAGGGCCAGGCGCAACAGTTCAGCTCGTACACTCATCCGTTGCGTAAGACTATCCGGCCCAGTGAGCGTGCCAGAGCGCTTCCGCCATCGCGAGCATCGAGACGAAAGCGCCAGCGAGTCCCGAGACGGCGTGCAGCCCGCCAGGGCCGCGGTGGTTGAGCATTGCGCTAAGAACGATTGCGAGTAGCGGCAGCAGGACCAGGAAATATCGACCCTGGAGACCATGAATGCGGTCCGCAGTCGTCGGCGTCAATGTGACGAAAAAAATGATGAAAACCGCGCAGCAGTAGGCGAGGGCCGTGGCAACCGCAACGACAGCTGCGCGGGCGCGGGCGGTGCCTGAAAGCCCGAGCGCTCCAACAAAACATGGCGCAAGCAGAACCGAGATGGCGGGGTAGGCCCATGCTCGCATGGGCAC
>JBEVJT010000112.1:0-4172 GCA_040510075.1 Xanthobacteraceae bacterium
AATAAAGCATTCCTCGCAGCCGGCAAACTCGAGGCGCCGGTTCTCGCGCTGGGTGGCGAGAAGTCATTTGGGCTTACGATGGCAGTGGTGATGCGATTTGCCGCCAAGGATGTCGAAGAAGACTTTATTCCGAACGCGGGCCACTGGGTGATGGAAGAAAATCCCGACGCCACAGTGGCGCGGGTACGCGCGTTTCTGGACAAGGTCTAGGATAATGAGCTGTTGAAGATCAGGATTTCGGCCTCTACGCCTACGATCACTGGTGATGATGCCGTGGACGGTTCCTCACCGCCACGCGAATACCTTGGATGCTCCGATGATTAGGACAAGCTAACGATGCATGAACTTCCGAGGCGCAACTTCCTGCAGTTGGCCGGTGCCGCCGGCGCGGTGACGGCTCTGTCGTTTTCCGCTGGCGCGCAGACCTATCCAACGCGGCCCATCCGACTCGTCGTTCCGTTCCCGCCCGGTGGAGCATTCGATGCTGTCGCGCGGCCCTGGGCGGAAAAGATAAAGCCGCTCCTCGGTACCGTCGTTATAGAAAATATCGGCGGCGGCGGCTCTTCACTGGGCGCCGCTGCGGTGACGCACGCGCAGCCTGACGGTTACACGCTCCTCCTCGGCGGCACGCAAACGCACGTGAACGAAGCGTTGCTGAAGTCCCGGCCCCTCTATGATCCGGTCAAAGATTTGGACCCGATTGCCAACATCGCATCCTATTTCCTTGGCATCGCCGTGCATCCTGCGGTACCGGTGCAAGACCTTAAGGAACTGGTCGGATATGCAAAGGCCAATCCCGGCAAGCTGTCCTACGGGCATGCGGGCGTAGGCACCATCCAGCATCTCACGGGAGAATTATTCAAGTCGCTCACGCAGACGCCCGACATTGTCCAGGTGCCTTATCGGGGCACGGGACCGGCAATTGCCGACCTGGTCAGCGGACAAGTCCCGATGGGCATCGTCGGGGTAACGGGACAAGTCCTTGAACTCCACAGGTCCGGAAAAATGCGCGTGCTCGCGGTGACCGGTCCCAAGCGTCTCCTGGCGGCGCCGGAGCTTCCGACTGCTTCCGAATTGGGCTTTGCGGGCATCACCGTGACGGGCTCCATTGGCCTGCTTGCACCCGCAGGAATCTCGCGGACGATCATCGAGCAGATCGCGCAAGCAAGCCGCAGGGCACTCGCAAACGCAGACTATCAGCGCACATTCGTCGAGGCCGGTATGGAATCCACCCCGGACTCAGATCCGGAAAAATTCCGGCAGTCCCTTGGCGCCGACATCGCCCTGTGGGGGCCCGTCGTCAAATCGCTGGGGCTGAGGCTCGACTGAGCGATCGCGTGAAACGGCTCGAATTCTACGATTTGGCGGATAACGCTCGCGCCAATCCTCCCTGCCCCGCCAAGGCTTCACGTAGTTGACCAATCACCGGCGAGATGAACTCCGGGTGGAACCCTTTTGGTCGTCGAATAGTTAACCGAGCCGCTATGAGCCCATGCGGAGGCGACATGCGCCGCAGCTTACTTTGTGCCGTTTGTCTCACGACATTATCACTTGTCCCCCAAGCTGCTTTGGCGCCGGCAGAAACTTCAAACGAGTTTGGCCGCCCTCTGCGTTTGAAGGAATTTCCGATCGCGATGCGCGCTCGCGCGCAATGTTTTCCGCGATCGGCAAAGTACTCACCCATCCGCGCTGCATAAATTGCCATCCCGCGGGCGATCGTCCGACGCAAGACAATGACATGCATCCGCACCAGCCACCTGCCTGGCGCACCGCCGGCACATGCTTCACCTGTCACACGAACAGGAATTACACGCTTCATGAGCGCGCGACTTATCGAAGCATCCCTGGCCATGACCGGTGGTTCCTGGCGCCGATTGAAATGGCGTGGCAAGGCAAAACAATTGTTCAGATATGCGAGCAGCTAAAGGATCCGCAGCGAAACGGCGGCCGCACCCTTGAGCTCCTGCACGAGCATCTCGCGCACGACGATCTCGTTGCGTGGGGTTGGCATACGGGCGAGGGCCGTGATCCTGCGCCCGGTACCCAGGAGCGATTGGGAGAACTTGTCCGTGCCTGGATCAATACCGGCGCCGCGTGTCCATAGCACCTCGTGCTCGAAGAGCCGGTCGCGCCTCGTGCTTGAAGAGCCGGTGGATACAAGGAACGGCACGTCGCATAGGGTGCTCGCTTCCTTTCGCCCACCCCGCTACACTGGAACCACAATAAAGACCTTCCCAGCGCCCAGGTGGTCGTGGGCCACTAAATGGATTCCCCGGCCCCGGGCATAGCTGCTGCGGATAATCCGCGCACGCCATAGAGCAAGGAGATCGCACATGGCTGCTCTGAATGTGAACGGAAAAACCCATCAGGTCGATGTCGACCCCGACACGCCGCTTCTCTGGGTTTTGCGGGAGACGGTTGGCTTGACGGGCACCAAATACGGCTGCGGCATTGCCCAATGCGGCGCCTGCACCGTGCATATGGACGGCATGGCCGTGCGCTCCTGCTCGGTACCCGTGAGCTTGGCCGAGGGCAAGCAGATCACGACCATTGAGGGCCTCGCGCAGAACGGCACGCTGCACAAAGTGCAGAAGGCCTGGGTGGAGCACGACGTGCCCCAGTGCGGGTATTGCCAGAGCGGAATGATCATGGCGGCCGCCGCCTTGCTCAAGGACAAACCCAAACCCACCGATGCGGATATCGATCAGACGATCACGAATATTTGCCGCTGCGGCACGTTCCAGCAGGTGCGCGCGGCCATCCACGCCGCGGCCAACGCGTAAGGAGGCGCAGATGAACCAGGTGCAAATCAATCGACGCGCCTTCGTGCTGAGTGCGGCTGGTGCAGCCGGCGGCTTGGCTCTTGGTCTCGATCTTCCGTTTGGCAAGGGCGCAGCTGCTCAGAGTGCTGCTCCTGAGATCAATGCGTGGGTCATGATAAAACCCGACGAGACGGTAGTCATTCGCGTTGCCCGCTCGGAGATGGGGCAAGGCACCCTGACCGGGCTTGCCCAGCTTGTCGCCGAGGAGCTCGACTGCGACTGGTCCAAGGTCAGCACCGAATATCCGACTCCGGGCCAGAGCGTCGCGCGCAAGCGCGTGTGGGGAGATTTCTCGACCGGCGGCAGTCGCGGTATCCGCACTTCGCAGGAATACGTGCGCCAGGGCGGAGCAGCCGCGCGCATGATGCTGATTCAGGCTGCCGCCGATGAGTGGAAGGTCCCCGCTTCCGAATGCAGTGCGGAAAACGGTGTCATCACTCACAAGCCATCTGGCCGACGCACAACGTTTGGCAAGGTTGCGAATGCGGCGTCCAAGCTCGCCCCTCCGAGCGAGATCAAGCTCAAGGATCCAAAGGACTGGAAACTGGCCGGCAAGCCGATCAAGCGGCTCGACACGATCGATAAGACCACCGGCGAGATGAAGTACGGCATCGATTTCACGATACCCGGCATGCTCAACGCCGCCATCAAGGATTGTCCCGTCTTCGGCGGCAAGGTGAAGAGTTTCGACGCCTCCAAAGTCACGGGCATGAAAGGCGTCAGAAAGGTCGTTCAGGTTGGAGACACGGCCGTCGCCGTGGTCGCCGATACCTGGTGGCAAGCCAAAACGGCGCTCGATGCGCTTCCTATCGAATGGGACCCGGGGCCGAACGCGAACCTCTCCAGCGCCGCTGTTGCCGAGACGCTCAAGGCGGGCCTCGACGCCGAACAGTCATTCGTCGGCAACAAGGCGGGTGATATCGACAGCGCGCTCGCCTCAGCCGCGAAGAAGGTGGAGGCGGTCTACTCCTACCCGCATCAGAATCACGCGGCCATGGAGCCGCTCAATGCAACCGCTCGCTACACGCCGGAGAAATGCGAGGTGTGGTGTGGAACGCAGAACGGCGAGGCAGCATTCGGTGCGGTACTGGCTGCTTCGGGCTTGCCCGCCGACAAGTGCGACGTGCACAAAATGATATTGGGCGGCGGCTTCGGCAGGCGCGGCGCCTTCCATGACTATGTGACCCAGGCAGTCCTCATCGCGAAACAGATGCTGGGCACGCCCATAAAGCTGCTGTGGTCGCGCGAAGAGGACATGACGCACGGCCGCTATCATCCGGTCACGATGACAAAGATGATCGGCGCGCTCGATGCTCAGGGAAACCTCACCGGGCTGCGCATGCGCATCTC
>JBEVJT010000113.1:0-81289 GCA_040510075.1 Xanthobacteraceae bacterium
AGCAGATCAAGAATTTCGGCAGAGAGGCGGAAGTCTCCGAAGTCGGCCAGGTGCTCTCCGTGGGCGACGGGATCGCGCGCGTCTACGGTCTCGACAACGTGCAGGCCGGCGAGATGGTCGAATTCGAGAACGGAGTGCGCGGCATGGCGCTCAATCTCGAGATCGACAACGTGGGCATCGTGATCTTCGGCAATGACCGCGAGATCAAGGAAGGCCAAACGGTCAAGCGCACGCGAGCCATAGTCGACGTGCCGGTGGGAAAGGGGCTGCTTGGACGGGTGGTGGATGCGTTGGGCAATCCGCTCGACGGCAAGGGCCCGATCGCGGCAACGGAGCGCCGCCGCGTGGACGTGAAGGCGCCGGGCATCATCCCGCGCCGCTCCGTGCACGAGCCGATGGCGACCGGGCTCAAAGCCATAGACGCGCTCATCCCGATCGGCCGCGGACAGCGCGAGCTGATCATCGGCGATCGCCAGACCGGCAAGACCGCGATCGCGCTCGACACCATTCTGAACCAGAAATCCCTCAATGCGTCGGGCGACGAGAAGATCAAGCTCTACTGCGTCTATGTTGCGGTGGGACAAAAACGCTCGACGGTGGTGCAGTTCACGAAAGTCCTGGAAGAGAACGGCGCGCTCGATTATTCGATCATCATCGCGGCGACTGCGTCCGATCCCGCGCCCATGCAGTACCTGGCGCCGTTTGCCGGGTGCACCATGGGCGAATATTTCCGCGATAACGGCATGCACGCGGTGATCATCTACGACGATCTGTCGAAGCAGGCGGTGGCCTACCGCCAGATGTCGCTGTTGCTGCGCCGCCCGCCCGGCCGCGAAGCCTATCCGGGCGACGTGTTTTATCTGCACTCCCGGCTGCTCGAGCGTGCGGCCAAGATGAACGAGGAGCACAAGGGGGGCTCGCTCACGGCGCTGCCGGTGATCGAAACGCAGGCGAACGACGTTTCCGCCTACATCCCGACGAATGTCATCTCCATTACGGACGGGCAAATCTTTCTCGAAACCGATCTCTTCTACCAGGGCATCCGGCCGGCGGTGAACGTGGGGCTTTCCGTTTCGCGCGTGGGATCCTCGGCGCAGACCAAAGCGATGAAGAAGGTCGCGGGGCGCATCAAGGGGGAACTAGCGCAGTACCGCGAAATGGCGGCCTTTGCGCAGTTCGGCTCCGACCTCGACGCAACCACGCAGCGCCTGCTCAACCGAGGTGCGCGCCTGACCGAGCTCCTCAAACAGCCGCAGTTCTCGCCGCTCAAGATGGAGGAGCAGGTGGTCGTGATCTATGCCGGCGTGAACGGCTATCTCGATCCACTGCCGGTGGAGCGCGTGCGTGCCTTCGAGCAGGGCCTCCTGCGCCTCATGCGCAACGAGGGCGCCGATATTCTTGCCGCCATTCGCGACAGCAGGGATCTCGACGACACGACCACGGCAAAACTGAAATCGACCGTCGAGACCTATGCCAAGACATTCACTTAGACTCGTAGGGTGGGCTAAGGCGCGCCACCGCTCTATCCGCGTGGGCAAAATCGCGCACACGCCGAGCCCACCATGTTGGTTCACGTTAGGTGATTTTGCCCACCCTACATCCATCTGAACCATGCCCAGTCTCAAAGACCTGCGGGTGCGCATCGCCGCCACCAAGGCGACGCAGAAGATCACCAAGGCCATGCAGATGGTCGCGGCCTCCAAGCTGCGGCGCGCGCAGGCGGTCGCGGAAGCCGCGCGTCCCTACGCGCAGCACATGCACGAGGTGCTGGGAAACATCGCCCGTTCGATTGGACAATCAGACACGGCGCCGCGCCTCCTCACCGGCACCGGCCGGGATGACGTACACCTCCTGCTTGTCTGCACGGCCGAGCGCGGGCTCTGCGGTCCGTTCAATTCGGCCATCGCGCGGCTGGCTCGTGAACGCGCCTATGCGCTTCTCTCCCAAGGCAAGCAGGTGAAATTCTACTGTGTCGGGCGCAAGGGCTACGAGCAGCTGCGGCGCCTGTTCGATAAGCAGATCATCGAGCACATCGAGCTGCGCGCGGTGCGCACGCTCGCTTTCGAAAATGCGCAGGACGTCGCCGAGCGCATCCTGCGGCGCTATGAGCAGGGTGAATTCGACGTGTGTACGATGTTCTTTTCGCGGTTCAAGTCGGTCATCGCGCAGATTCCTACTGCGCAGCAAGTCATCCCGCCGGAACTCACCGAGGAGGGCGCGGCCGAGACGGGCGCCGCCGCTTACGAATATGAGCCGGACGAAGACGAGATTCTGGCGGAGCTGCTCCCGCGCAACCTCGCCGTGCAGATTTTCCGCGCTCTGCTGGAGAACGCGGCGTCCTTCTACGGTGCGCAGATGAGCGCCATGGACAACGCCACCCGCAATGCCGGCGAGATGATTCGCATGCAGACCTTGCGCTACAACCGCACGCGCCAGGCGATGATCACCAAGGAGCTGATCGAGATCATCTCCGGGGCCGAGGCCGTGTGATGCAGCGGACCCACAGGCCTGTGATTATGGATTCCGGCTCTCGGCCTTGCAGGCCTCGGCCGGAATGACGGCACAATTGAGTAAGGAATTAAAAGAATGGCCAATCAGAAGGGACACATAACGCAGGTGATCGGCGCCGTCGTCGACGTGCAGTTCGAAGGGCACCTGCCTGCCATCCTCAACGCGCTCGAGACCGAGAACCGGGGCAATCGGCTAGTGCTCGAAGTCGCGCAGCATCTCGGTGAATCAACCGTCCGCACCGTTGCGATGGACACGAGCGAGGGCCTCGTGCGCGGGCAGGAGGTGAAGGATACCGGCGAACCCATTTCGGTGCCGGTGGGCGACGGCACGCTTGGGCGCATCATGAACGTCGTGGGCGATCCGGTCGACGAGGCGGGCCCGGTGCCGCATACGGAAACGCGGCCCATCCATGCGCCGGCGCCGGCTTACACGGAGCAATCGACGGAAGCGCAGATTCTCAGTACCGGCATCAAGGTCGTCGACCTGCTTGCCCCTTATGCGAAGGGCGGCAAGGTCGGGCTCTTTGGCGGCGCGGGCGTGGGCAAGACCGTCATCATTCAGGAGCTGATCAACAACATTGCCAAGGCCCACGGCGGATACTCGGTGTTTGCTGGCGTGGGCGAGCGCACGCGCGAAGGGAACGACCTCTATCACGAGTTCATCGAATCGGGTGTCAACAAGGATCCAAAGAAACACAATGGCTCTGCGGCCGGTTCGAAATGCGCCCTTGTCTACGGGCAAATGAATGAGCCGCCCGGCGCCCGCGCGCGCGTCGGACTGACCGGGCTGACCGTGGCGGAATATTTCCGCGACCAGGGGCAGGCCGTGCTGTTCTTCGTGGACATCATCTTCCGCTTCACCCAGGCAGGATCGGAAGTCTCGGCGCTCCTTGGCCGCATTCCCTCCGCCGTCGGCTATCAGCCGACGCTCGCCACCGACATGGGTGCGCTGCAAGAGCGCATCACCACGACAACAAAGGGATCCGTGACCTCAGTGCAGGCGATCTACGTGCCCGCCGACGACCTTACCGATCCGGCGCCCGCGACCTCGTTCGCGCATCTCGACGCCACCACCGTGCTCTCGCGCCAGATCGCCGAGAAGGGCATCTATCCGGCGGTCGATCCGCTCGATTCCACCTCGCGCATGCTGTCGCCCCTGGTCGTGGGCGACGAGCACTACGGCGTGGCTCGCCAAGTGCAGCAAATCCTGCAGCGATACAAAGCGCTGCAGGACATCATTGCCATTCTGGGCATGGACGAGCTTTCCGAAGAAGACAAGCTCACCGTCGCCCGCGCGCGCAAGATCGAGCGCTTCCTGTCGCAGCCGTTTCACGTCGCGGAGGTTTTTACCGGCGCGCCCGGTGTGTTCGTCGAGCTCGCGGATACAATTCGCGGATTCAAAGGGCTCTGCGAAGGCAAATACGATCACCTGCCCGAGGCTGCCTTCTACATGGTGGGCACCATCGAGCAGGCGGTGGAGAAAGGAAAACGTCTCGCTGCCGAGGCGGCGTGAAAATCGGACGTCACCCGCGAGCTTGACCCGCGGGTCCATCTCCTTCTCAAAAGATGGATTGCCGGGTCAAGCCCGGCAATGACGAACGGGAGGACCACATGGCCAGCTTGCATTTCGACCTCGTTGCGCCGGAGAAGCTCCTCTTCAGTGGCGAAGTGCGCCAGGTCGATCTCCCCGGCGCCGAGGGCGATTTCGGCGTGCTTGCCGATCACGCGCCACTGATTGCGACCCTGCGCCCCGGGGTGCTTGTCATCCATGAGGAAGCGGGCGAACGGCTGCGCATCGTCGTGCATGGCGGTTTTGCGGAAGTGACGGCTTCGGGCCTCACCGTGCTCGCCGATGCGGCGGTTCCTGCCGAGGAAGTCGATGTCGACGTGCTCTCCGGGATCATCAAGGATACCGAGGAAGACGTCGCCGATACCAAGGACGACTGGCAGCGCGACAAGCTTTCCCGCCGGCTCGCGCAGCTGCGCGCACTGCGCGAAGAGCTAGCGCATTGAAGCGTGCTTTGCGCCGAGCGGATTGAGTGGCGGATTACGCCGGAGCCTGCCATCGGGCCGCGCATAGCGCGCACCCGTTGGGCACCCGGATTTCACCGCTTAAGGAGCGGCGAATTTCGCAAATTCGCGTACAACGCGCTCGTAAGTCGCGCGCTTGAAGGGCACGATCATCGATGGCAGCTTCTCGAGACTCCCCCAGCGCCACTCGACGAACTCAGGCTTGTGACCGCCTGCGGGATGTTCGATGTCGATCTCGCCATCGTTGCCGACAAAGCGCAGCGCATACCATTTCTGCGTTTGGCCCCGGTATCTGCCTTTCCAGGCCTGCCCCACGATCTCGCGCGGGATGTC
The DNA here is from genome assembly GCA_040510075.1 of Xanthobacteraceae bacterium. GTDB lineage: Bacteria > Pseudomonadota > Alphaproteobacteria > Rhizobiales > Xanthobacteraceae > VAZQ01. The sequence goes on from JBEVJT010000113.1 coordinate 4,875, forward strand.
GTATTTGAGCCATTCCTCGATCTCGGCGAGCTTCTCGACCGAACGGATGTTCGTCTCCTCATAAAGCTCGCGCAGGGCGGCCGGCCAGGGATCCTCGCCCGAGTCGATGCCGCCCTGGGGCATCTGCCACACATGCGTATCGTCGACATGTTCAGGGCCGTCGATGCGGCGTCCGATGAACACGAGGCCCGCGCGGTTGAACACAGCCATGCCGGCGCAAGGGCGATAAGGCAGAGCCTCAAAGGCAGGCATGGTCTTCAGGGGGAATTATGAATGGAGCGCCTGGCGACAGCGCCGCGTTTCGGCTTTTCGGCCGGGCGTTGCTCCACCTCCGCCTCGTCGGGCGGCGGTGCGGGAAGCACAACTTCCTGACGCTTGCCGCTGGTCCCGTCGATGATGGTCACGGTTCTCACGGCCGCAGGCGCCGGCGTTTCGATCCGAACCGAATCGGGTGCCGGTTCCTCTGCTGCCGCTTGTTTTGCTGCCCCTGCAGATTGCGCTTCAGCCGATCCGGTGCTGGCGGGTTTGTCTGGTGCAGGGGCGGACGGCTCATTCGACATTATGGCCCATCGCGAAAGTCACGACGAAAGCCGCGAGTGCGCACCGGATCAGAGCTGAGACAGAAAGCGGACGTCGGTTGCGTTCGGCAGGGCGATGCTGTCCCAATGGAGCGCTCATTTCATCGAGGATCATGCCCAGATCTCGCCACGCGGTTATGTCCGGGGAGGCACCGGACGAATCGTGCAATAGAGTAGCACCCTCAAGTATTAACCAACCGTTTGTTAGGGGGCTGGACGACCCCGCTTCTCTGTCTCTGGCGATCGACCAGCTGACGCCAAGGACGACATTCAGAACGTTCCACGGATCGGACCAGAAGCCGGGGCCGAGCGCACGCGTCGAAATTTCGAAAGTACCCGTTTTCCAGCAGAGAGCGTCGAGAAAACTCGGAAAGGCAATCGCTGCGGCGACCAGCACGGTGAGAACTGATTGCGGGGCAAAGAATCGAACGGCTAGGGCATAGAGCACGCCGGTCAGAAGAAACGGCATGCCGAGAACGACGTACAGCGACGTAAACCAGAACCCCATGTAGACCGGGCCCATGAACAGTCTTTCCGCCGACGACCGGTCCCACGGCCGGAAAAACGAGGACGATCGCAATCATGCTGCCGCCGAAACCTCGCGGCGCTTACCGCTCATCGACGATACAACGTCACAGTTCTTTGCACTTCGTACCGGAGTTCACCTTTCGCTCTTTGTGGCGGAAGGTGTCAATGCGTGGAGACCGCATTCGCTGGCTGAGCGCAAAAAAAACGGGGCGGCGCAGGGCCGCCCCGTTTTCAATGCCGGTTGTTTGAAGTTCAGTTCGGGACCGCGGTCTTCGGATTCGGCGGATACGCCGAGTTCTTTTGCACGCCGCGGATGAGGTCGAGCGCGGTATGCAGCGCACGGTCATCCTTCGGATCCGGCGGAATGTAGGACTGTGAGCCTGTCTGTTCGTCGCCCTCCGCCTTCAGATGGCCGCGCAGCGAGGCTTCTCCGCGCGTGTCGGTGCGCGACTTCAGCTCCTCGGGCACCTCCTGCATCACCTCGATGTCAGGCGAGATTCCCTTCGCCTGGATCGAGCGGCCCGACGGGGTGAAATACCGCGCCGTGGTCAGCCGCAATGCGCCGTTGCCGGAGCCGAGCGGAATGATGGTCTGCACCGAACCTTTGCCGAAGGAGCGTGTGCCGATGACGGTCGCGCGCCTGTGATCCTGCAGCGCGCCTGCCACGATCTCCGACGCCGAAGCCGACCCGCCGTTGATCAGAACGATGAGCGGCTTGGTCTTGGTGAGATCGCCGGCGCGCGCGTTGAAGCGCTGCGTTTCTTCCGCATTGCGCCCACGCGTCGAGACAATCTCACCCTTCTCAAGGAACGTATCTGAGACCGAGATGGCCTGATCGAGCAGACCGCCAGGGTTGTTGCGCAGATCGATGACGAAGCCCTTGAGCTTGTCGCCGGACTGGGCATTGAGATCGGCAATCGCCTTCTTTAGCCCTTCCGTCGTCTGCTCGTTGAACTGCGTGATACGGATGAATCCCACGTCCTCGTCTTCGAGGCGTGAGCGCACCGAGCGCACGCGGATGATGTCGCGCGTGATCGAAACCTCGACGGGCTTGTCCTGGCCCTTGCGCATGATCTTGAGCCTGATCTTGGTGTTCACCGGCCCGCGCATCTTCTCGACCGCCTGATTGAGCGTGAGTCCCTGCACCGGCTCGTCATCGAGGTGGGTGATGATGTCGTTCGCCATGACGCCGGCCTTTGCGGCGGGCGTCTCGTCGATGGGAGCGACCACTTTGATCAGTCCCTCTTCCATGGTGACTTCGATGCCCAGGCCGCCGAACTCGCCGCGGGTCTGCACCTGCATGTCGCGGAAGCTCTTTGGGTCCATGTAGCTCGAATGCGGGTCGAGCCCGGCAAGCATGCCGTTGATCGCCGATTCGATCAGCTTGCTATCGTCCGGCTTCTCCACGTAATCGGCGCGAACGCGCTCGAAAACGTCGCCGAACAGGCTGAGCTGCCGATAGGTGTCGGCCGCGGCTGCCTGCGCGCGCGAGCCGTCGAACACGATACGCGGTTGAGTTGTGACCAACGTAACGGCAATGCCTGCCGCGGCGCCGAGGAGAATAAGGGACGTTTTGCGCATTATCCGCGAACCTTCTGGACTTCAGTTGTGGCCCACCATGGGCTTGGATCGACGGGCACCCCGTCTTTCCGGAATTCCACATATAGTACGGGCTGGCTTGAACCGCCCGCCAGCACAAACGGAGAGGGGCTACCGCTCCCCATCACCGCAACGGGCTCACCCGTCACGACAAATTGCCCCAGATCGACGGAGATTCGTTCCATCCCGGCGAGCAGCACATGATACCCGCCGCCCACATTAAGGATCAAGAGTTGGCCATAATTGCGGAAGGCGCCGGCGTAAACCACCCAGCCGTCGCACGGAGCTGTGATCTGCGTGCCGGCGCGGGCTGCCAAGGACAGGCCTTTTTCCGTGCCGCCGAGCCCATCGGACGTGCCGAACTCCTTGATTCTCGTGCCCTTTACGGGGAGCGGCAGCAACCCTTTGGCGGAAGCGAAGGCGACTGCGGGCGAAATGCGCCCAGGATCGCGCAGGGCGGCGAGATCGGGACGGATATCGAGCGCTCTGCGCTCCTCGGTTCCGCGCGCCGCCATGCGTGCGGAACGCCCCGCGCTGTCGAGATTTTGCTCGATCTGGTTAATCAGTTCCTTGAGGTTTTCTGCCTGGCGCGCAAGCAGCTGGGCACGCTGACGCTCGTCGGTCAGCACTTTCTCGGCTTCCGCTTGCCGCTTCTGGCGTTCCTCGACGAAAGCCGACAGCCGTTGGCGTTCGTCGGCCAGGACGAATAGATCCCGCGCGCGCTTATCCCGCTCGCCGGCGATCTCCTTGCGCAGCCGCACAAGCTCGGCGAGGTCGGCCGCGAGCATCTCGGCCTGCTGGCGCATTTCAGGAACAATCGCACCGAGCAGCATCGCGGAGCGCACGGATTGCAGGGCATCTTCCGCGGGAACGAGCAGCGCCGGCGGCGCGTGGCGGCCGATGCGCTGAAGCGCCGCGAGCACTTCGCCAATGGCGTTTTGGCGCTGCTGCAGTGATGCGCGCAGCGCCTGTTCGCTGTCTTCGAGCGGTTGCAACCGCTGCTGGGTCTGTTCGATCTGCTCCTCGACCGCGGCAACCCGCGCGGCGGTCTCGATAATCTGCTGATTGAATTTGCGGCGATCGTCGCCGATCTGCTCGATCTCGCGTTTGAGCTTGGCCTCGTTCTCGAGAGTTCGGCGCTGCGCGGCGCGCAGCTTCTCGAGTTCAGCATCGCGTTGCTTGAGATCTTCGAGGCTCGCCGGCGCAGGGGGTGGACTGAGGTCGAGCGGCCGGCTGCGCGGCTGCGGCACTGACTGCGCCTGGGCGAGCTCGTAGCCCGGATGAGCGCAGCGATATCCGGGGCTGTCCCCGCATGTCGCTTCGCTCATGCGGGCTACCGGGTCGGCACGAGAAACCGTCGGCGACAGCGCGATGGAGGAGGCGCCGAGCATGGCCAGCATGATGGGACGCACCGCAATGGAGCAGGGCATGACCCCATCACTCCCGCATAAGCAAAAAGCGGTCCAAACGATCCATGTCGGTCATAGTTACCATGATTGGCGCGGGATTAGGGCCGGAACGGACGACAGGGCAGCGAGTATAGAAAAGACATTCTTTTGCCATTTGTGCTCCGTCGTCTGACCTGCGTCGTCTGAAGGGGGCTGAAATGAGTCACGGGACGCACGCCGTCCAGCACGAAGTGGAGCATCAGATCGAGCACGACGATCCTCAACAGCCGGGGATAAGCCAGAATCGGAAGATCGCGCTGCTGATTGCGATCATCGCGCTTTTCCTTGCGCTGTCTGAAACTCTAGGCAAAAGCGCGCAGACGCTCGGCATCGAACTCAACATCAAGGCTTCAGATAGCTGGAATTTCTTCCAGGCAAAGACAATCCGGCAGACGACGCTGCGCACGGCTGCAGAAGCTTTGGCCGTCGAGACCGCGGGCCGGCCCGACGACGCCGCGAAGGCGGAGATGACCAAGCAGATCGAGCGCTGGCGGGCGACGGTCACCCGCTACGAGTCCGATCCGAAGGAAAAGGACGGGCGCAAGGAGCTGCGCGCTCAGGCGGAGGAATACGAGCGCGCGCGCGATGTTGCGATGGCGCGCTACCACAATTACGAATTCGGCTCCGCGGCCTACCAAATAGGGATCGTGCTCGCGTCGTCTGCAGTGATCACCGGCATGATGGCGCTCGCGTATGGGGCCATCGGACTTCTGGCGGTGGGCATCGTTTTCAACGGCATGGCGCTGTTTGCGCCTCACCTGCCCCACGACGCGCTGCATCGGGTGCAGCATCTTTTCGCCGCGACCGGAGCGCATTGACGCCGCCGTAGACTCGGTGCGCGCTCTCCCCCTGAAAGCGTCGTATCCCGGGCGCGGCGCAGCACGCGTGGTGCGCTGCAGACCCGGGACCGTTACGGTCTAGGGCGGTCCCGGAGCAGCGGTGCACCGCTTCGCGCTGCACCGCATCCGGGACACATGTGGGGGAGGTATGGAGCCGCTCACATATTGATTGCGCGTTTCGCGACGGCGAGCGCTGCCTCCTTGACCCCCTCGGGCAGTGTCGGGTGCGCGTGGCACGTGCGCGCGATGTCCTCGGCGGCGGCGCCAAACTCCATGGCCATCGCCGCTTCGGCAATCATGTTGCCGGCATCGGAGCACATGATGTGCACGCCCAATACGCGATCGCTTTTCGCGTCCGCAAGGATTTTCACAAAGCCGTCGGTTTCCTGGTTCACCTTGGCGCGGGCATTTGCCGTGAACGGAAATTTTCCGGTGTTGTACGCAATGCCGTCCGCTTTCAGCTCCTCTTCGCTGCGTCCCACCACCGCTATCTCCGGTGAGGTGTAGACCACGTTGGGGATGACTTCGTAGTTCACGTGTCCGGCCTGGCCCGCGAGAATTTCCGCGACCGCCACCCCCTCCTCCTCGGCCTTGTGCGCGAGCATCGGTCCCGCAATCACGTCGCCGATGGCGTAGATCCCTGCCAGGTTGGTCGCGTAGTGCGCGTCGACGATGATGCGCCCTTTGTTGTCGGTTTTGACCCCGAGCGCGTCTAACCCGAGCCCTTGAGTGTACGGAATACGCCCGATTGCGATCAGCGCCACGTCGGCATCGAGCGTCTGTGCGGCACCGCCTGCGCTCGGTTCCACCTTGGCCTTGAGCGATTTTGCCGAAGCGTCGATCGCGGTGATCTTGCACGCCAGCCGAAAGCTGATGCCCTGGCGTTCAAGTATGCGCTGGGCCTGCCGTGCGACCTCGGCGTCGATCCCGGGCAGGATGCGATCGAGATATTCGACGACCTGCACTTGCGCGCCGAGCCGTCGCCAGACCGAGCCGAGCTCAAGCCCGATAACTCCAGCACCGACGATCAACAGCTTTTTCGGTACATCGGGCAGCCTAAGCGCACCCGTCGAGGAGACGATGCGCTTCTCGTCGATATCGATGCCGGGAAGCCTCGCCACGTCGGAGCCCGTCGCGATCACGATCGACTTCGTTTCGATGCTCTCGCTCTTGCCGTCCCCAGTATTCACTTCGACCTTGCCGGGCCCCGCGATGCGTCCCGCGCCCTGCCGCGTCTCTATCTTGTTCTTTCTGAACAGGAAGGCGACGCCCTTTACGTTGCCGTCGACGCCCTCCTGCTTGAATTTCATCATGCGCGCGAGATCGAGCCTGGGGTTGCCCAGCTCGATCCCCATGCCGGCAAAATGGTGAGCGGCCTGTTCGTACAAGTGCGAACTGTGCAGCAGCGCCTTGGACGGAATGCAACCCACGTTCAGACAGGTGCCGCCGAAGGTCTTGTCCTTTTCGACGACGAGGACCTTGAAGCCGAGCTGCGCCGCGCGGATGGCGCAGACATAGCCGCCCGGCCCCGACCCAATCACCACCAGATCATAGGGCATGGGCAGCGCGCGTCAGGCTTCGCATCACAGATCGAGCACGAGGCGGGTGGGGTCCTCGATCATCTCCTTCACCCGCACGAGAAACATCACCGCTTCGCGCCCGTCCACGAGCCGGTGATCGTAGCTCAGCGCGAGATACATCATCGGACGCGCTTCGATCTTGCCTGCGATCACCACCGGGCGTTCTTCGATCTTGTGCATGCCGAGGATACCCGATTGCGGCGCGTTGAGGATGGGCGTGGAAAGCAGCGAGCCGTAGACGCCGCCATTGCTGATCGTGAACGTTCCGCCCTGCATCTCTTCGAGTTTCAGCGTGCCCTCGCGCGCGCGGCGGCCGAACTCGGCGATCTCTTTTTCGATTTCCGCAAGGCTCTTGCGATCGGCAGCGCGCACCACCGGCACGACCAGCCCGCGTTCGGTGCCGACGGCCACGCCGATGTGATAATAGTTCTTGTACACGATATCGGTGCCGTCGATTTCCGCATTCACGGAGGGGATGTCTTTGAGCGCCTGCACGCAGGCATGCACGAAGAACCCCATGAAGCCGAGCCGCATGCCGTGCTTCTTTTCGAATGGATCCCGGTAACGGGCGCGCAATTCCATGACCGCGCTCATATCCGCCTCGTTGAAGGTGGTGAGCATGGCGGCAGTGTTCTGCGCTTCCTTGAGCCGGCGCGCGATGGTCTGGCGCAGGCGCGTCATCTTCACGCGCTCTTCGCGTGCGGCGTCGTCGGCCGGCGAGGGCGCCCGCAGCGCTGCCGCGGACTGGGCGACGGGGGTTGCGGCCGCGGCCGCGCGTTCGATGGCGGCAAGCATGTCGGCCTTGGTGAGGCGGCCGTCCTTGCCCGAGCCGGCGACGCTTGCGGGGTCGATGCCCGTTTCGGAGGCGAGCTTGCGCACCGAAGGGGCAAGCGGCGCGGCTGTCCCCGCCGGCCGTGCGGCGGGCTCTTCCTTGGGCTGCGCACGGGGTTGCGGCTGTTCCGGCCCCGCACCAATGGGAGCTGTCGTGTCGGTCTTCTTGTCGGGCCGGCCTGTCGGTGCCGCAGCTGCTTTGCCGGGCTTGAGCCCTGCAGCAGCACCTTCTTTGATTTCGCCGAGACGCGCGCCGACCGCGACCGTGTCGCCGTCCTTTGCGGCGATGTCGGAGAGCACGCCCGCTGCCGGCGCCGGCACTTCGATGGTCACCTTGTCGGTTTCAAGCTCCACCACCGGCTCATCGACGGCGACCGGCTCGCCGACCTGCTTGAACCACTTGCCGATGGTTGCCTCGGTGACGGACTCGCCGAGTGTCGGCACCCGTATCTCAGCCATCACCGCCTCCTTTTATCCTCCCCGCGCAGCGGGGAGGGTGGCCGAGCGAAGCGAGGTTCGGTGGGGGTCTTAGCGGCATGATGGCCGGTGCTGCCTTCCTTGTCACGACCCCACCCGTCTGACGCCCGACAAGCCGGGCGTCAGCAACTCTCCCCTTCGGGTGAGGGATTCAGCCGAGCGCCTCGTTTAAGAATGTCTGGAGCTGCTTGAGATGCTGGGACATGGTGCCGGTGGCGGTGGCTGCGGAGGCGGGCCGCCCTGCATAGCGTGGCCGTTTCATCTCGGCGCCGATCTGGGAGAGCACCCATTGCAGATACGGCTCGATGAAGGTCCAGGCACCCATGTTGCGCGGCTCCTCCTGGCACCAGACGAACTCAGCATCGCGGAAGCGGCTGAGCTCCTGGACGAGGGCCTTGAGCGGCACCGGATATAGCTGCTCGATCCGCAAGAGATAAATGTCGTCGATACCGCGCTTCTCCCGCTCCTCGTAAAGATCGTAATAGACCTTGCCCGAGCACAGCACGATGCGGCGGATGTCCGCGTCGGCGACGAGCTTGATCTTTTCGCCCTTAAGCATCTGCGCGTCGTCCCACAGCAGGCGATGGAAGGTCGTGCCCGGCCCCATTTCTTCGAGGCGGGAAACCGCGCGCCTGTGGCGCAGCAGCGATTTCGGGGTCATCAGAATGAGCGGCTTTCTGATCGTGCGATGCAGTTGCCGCCGCAGGATATGGAAGTAGTTCGAGGGCGTCGTGCAGTTTGCCACCTGCATGTTGTCTTCCGCGCACATCTGCAGATAGCGCTCGAGCCGCGCGGAGGAATGCTCCGGCCCCTGGCCCTCGTAGCCATGCGGCAAGAGGCACACGAGCCCCGACATGCGCAGCCATTTGCGCTCCCCCGACGAGATGAACTGATCAAACACCACCTGGGCGCCGTTGGCGAAATCGCCGAACTGCGCCTCCCACAGCACCAGCGCATTGGGCTCGGCAAGCGAGTAGCCGTATTCGAAGCCGAGCACCGCCTCCTCGGACAGCATCGAATTGATGACTTCGAAGCGAGCCTGTTTGTCGCCGATATGATTGAACGGGATGTAACGATCCTCGTTCTCCTGATCGACGAGCACGGAATGACGCTGCGAGAAAGTACCGCGCTCGGTGTCCTGGCCGCTTAACCGCACCGGGTCTCCGTCGCGCAATAAGCTGCAGAAGGCGAGCGCTTCGGCAGTGGCCCAGTCGATGTCTTTGCCGGTGTCGATCGCCTTGCGCCGCTGTTCGAGAAAACGCGCAATCGTGCGGTGGAGGTGAAATCCTTGCGGTACCTCGGTGATCGCCCGGCCGATCTCTTTGAGCATCTCGATTGGCGTGCCGGTCTGCCCGCGACGAGGATCTTCGAAGTCGCGGGCGGCGGTGATGTCGGCCCAACGGCCGTCAAGCCAGTCCGCGCGGTTCGGCCGGTACGACTGGCTCGCGTCCAGCTCGGCATCGAGCTTCGCGCGCCATTCCCGGCGCATTTCCTCGACTTCGGCAGCGGTGACGATCTCGTCCGCCACGAGCTTCTTCGCATAGATGTCGCTCGTCGGCGGATGCTTGCGGATCGCCTTGTACATGAGCGGCTGCGTGAATGACGGCTCGTCGCCTTCATTGTGCCCGTAGCGGCGGTAGCAAAACATGTCGATGACGACGGGACGCTGGAATTTCTGCCGGAACTCAGCCGCCACTTTGGCTGCGAACACCACCGCTTCCGGGTCGTCGCCGTTGGCATGAAAGATGGGCGCCTCGATCATCTTGGCCACGTCGGACGGATAGGGCGAGGAGCGCGAGTAACGCGGATAAGTGGTGAAGCCAATCTGATTGTTGATGATGAAATGTACCGAGCCGCCGGTGCGGTGTCCGCGCAGCCCGGAGAGCCCGAAGCATTCGGCGATGACGCCCTGGCCTGCAAAGGCCGCGTCGCCCGAAATCAGGAGCGGCATCACCATGGTGCGGTCTTCGCGCGTCGCCCCGTACTGATCCTGCTTCGCACGCACCTTGCCGAGCACCACCGGGTTGACGATCTCGAGATGCGAGGGGTTGGCCGTCAGCGAGAGATGCACGCGGTTGCCGTCGAACTCGCGATCCGACGAGGCGCCGAGATGATATTTCACGTCGCCTGAGCCCTCGATCTCGTTGGGCAGCGTCGAGCCGCCCTTGAACTCGTGAAAGATGGCGCGGTGCTGCTTGCCCATGACTTGGGCGAGCACGTTGAGGCGCCCACGGTGCGCCATGCCGATCGCGATATCTTTGACGCCGAGCGCGCCCCCGCGCTTGATGATCTGCTCGAGCGCCGGGATCATGGATTCCCCGCCGTCGAGCCCGAAGCGTTTTGTGCCGGTGAATTTCAGATCGCAGAATTTCTCGAAGCCTTCCGCCTCGACCAACTTGTTCAGGATGGCGCGCTTGCCCTCGCGCGTGAAGGTGATCTCCTTGTCCGGCCCTTCGATGCGCTCCTGGATCCAGGCTTTCTGCGCCGGGTCCGAGATGTGCATGAACTCGACGCCCAAGGTCTGGCAGTAGGTGCGGCGAAGGATCGCGAGAATCTCGCGCAAGGTCCCGAACTCGAGCCCGAGCACGCGATCGAGGAAGATGGGCCGGTCGTAGTCGGCTGCGGAAAATCCATAGGAGGCCGGATCGAGATCCTGCTCGTCGCGCGGGGGCTCGAGCCCGAGCGGGTCGAGATTGGCATGAAAGTGGCCCCGCGCCCGATAGGCGCGAATGAGCATCAGCGCGCGGATGGAATCGCGGGTGGCCTGCTGAACTTCGGGGGCGGACAGCTCGACGCCCGCGTGCTGCGCGCGCGCACGGACTTTTTCGCCGATGGTTTTGTCTACCTGCGTCCAGCCGTCGGCGCCGAGGGCCGCGACGATGTCGTCGCGTGGCGGCTGCGGCCAGTCCGGGCGCTGCCACGACGGGCCGTGCGCTGCCTTCTCGACTGCCGCCCGATCCTCCTTCAGCGCTTCGAAGAAGGCGCGCCATTTGGCATCGACCGCCCCGGGGTCGGCCTCGAAACGGGCCTCGAGATCTTCGAGATAGCGCGCGTTTCCGCCGTAAAGGAACGAGCTTTCGGCGAAGGCGGCATTGGCTTCCTGGCGCGACATCGGCGGGATCCGTGGTTTGGCGAGGCCGCAAAGCGGCCGGATCTTCTCTGCAACGGGAAAGCTGAAGTGCGGGTCAGCTTGCCAGAATCATATAGGATTGCGGCCCTTAACGCGCCCTAAGCTCACCCCCGCAGCACATCGGCGAGGGTGCGGCCCAACCTCGCCGGCGAGGGTGAGACCTTGATCCCCGCGCCCTCCATGGCGGCGATCTTGGACTCGGCGTCGCCCTTTCCGCCCGAAATGATCGCGCCGGCGTGACCCATGCGCCGGCCGGGGGGTGCGGTGCGCCCGGCGATAAAGCCAACCATGGGCTTTTTGCGCCCGCGCTTGGCCTCATCGGCAATGAACAGAGCCGCGTCCTCTTCGGCCGCCCCGCCGATTTCGCCGATCATGATGATCGCCTCGGTCGCCTTATCCGCGAGAAACATTTCGAGCACGTCGATGAACTCTGTGCCCTTGACGGGATCGCCGCCTATGCCGACGGCGGTTGTCTGGCCCAAACCCTCGCGCGTGGTCTGAAAAACCGCCTCATAGGTGAGCGTGCCGGAACGCGAGACGATGCCAATCCTGCCGGACTTGAAGATGTTTCCGGGCATGATGCCGATCTTGCATTCGCCCGCGGTCATCACGCCCGGGCAGTTGGGCCCGATGAGCCGCGACTTCGAACCGGACAGCGCGCGTTTCACCCGCACCATGTCCAGCACCGGAATGCCTTCGGTGATGCACACAATGAGCGGAATCTCCGCCTCGATCGCTTCGCAGATGGCGTCCGCTGCGCCCGCCGGCGGCACATAGACGGCGCTCGCGTCGCATTCGGTCGCGGCTTTCGCCTGCGCAACCGTGTCGAAGACAGGCAGACCCAGATGCGTGCTGCCGCCCTTGCCGGGCGATGTCCCGCCCACCATGCGCGTGCCGTAGGCGATCGCCTGTTCGGAATGGAACGTGCCGTTCTTCCCGGTGAAACCCTGGCAGATCACCTTCGTGTTCTTGTCGACCAGAATGGCCACAGGTCAGCCTCGCACGGCGCGCACGATCTTCTGCGCGGCGTCATCGAGATCGTCGGCGGAAGTCACGTTGAGATTCGAGGTCGCGATGATGTCCTTGCCGCGCTCGACGTTCGTGCCTTCGAGCCGCACCACCAGAGGTACACGCAACCCGACTTCGGTCACGGCCGCCACCACGCCTTCAGCGATCACGTCGCAACGCATGATCCCGCCGAAGATGTTCACCAGAATGCCCTTCACCTTTGGGTCTGCCGTGATGATCTTGAACGCGGCTGCCACCTTGTCCTTGCTGGCGCCGCCGCCCACGTCGAGGAAGTTCGCGGGCGCCTCTCCATAAAGCTTGATGATGTCCATAGTCGCCATGGCGAGCCCCGCGCCATTGACCATGCAGCCGATGGTGCCGTCGAGCGCCACGGAATTGAGGTCGTATTTGGAGGCCTCGATCTCTTTCGGGTCCTCCTCCGTCTCGTCGCGCAGCTGCGCGATTTCCGGGTGCCGATAGAGCGCGTTGTCGTCGAAGCTGATCTTGGCGTCCAGGCAGATGAGCTGGTCGGATTTCGTCACCACCAGCGGATTGACTTCGAGGAGGCTCATGTCCTTGGCAAGGAATGCACCGTAAAGCTGCGCGATCAAACTCTGCGTCTCCTTGGCGAGATCGCCAGAAAGGCCGAGCGCCTGCGCCGCGCGCCGGCCGTGATGGGGCATGATGCCGGTTGCCGGGTCGACAGAGAGCGTCGCGATCCTTTCCGGATGCGTGCGCGCGACCTCCTCGATGTCCATGCCGCCCGCCTGCGAAACGACGAAGGCGACGCGCGAGGTTTCGCGGTCGACGAGCGCGGACAGGTAATATTCGCGCTCGATCGCGGAGCCCTCTTCGATGTAGAGGCGATGCACCTCTTTGCCGTGCGGGCCGGTCTGATGCGTCACCAGCACCGATCCAAGCAGGCGCTGTGCCTCCTTGCGCACTTCATCGACGGATCGCGCCACCTTCACGCCGCCGGCCTTGCCGCGTCCGCCCGCATGGATTTGCGCCTTCACCACCGGGGTGGCGAAATCCTTGGCGGCGCCAACCGCCTCCTCGATCGAGAATGCCGCACGGCCGCGCGGTACCGGAACCCCGAATTCGCGCAGCACCGCTTTGGCCTGATACTCGTGGATGTTCATGCTCCACACTCCGAATACCTCCCCGTGCAACGGGGAGTTCGGCGCGTCAGCGCCGGGTGAGACTCAAAATACAGCGACATTGCCGCGAGATGGCCCCCCACCCGACCGCCGCTCCGCTTTGCTCGCGCGGGGGGGGGGTTCGACCTCCCCCTTTCAGGGTGAGGTAGCGTCCGCGGCCTGCGGCAAGCATTGGGCTCACTTCGCCAGATGCGGCGCGATCCGCTTGCATGCGTCGACCAGGCTCTGCACCGTCTCGGCGGATTTCTCGAACATGCCGCGTTCGCTGCCGCTGAGCTGAACCTCGACGAGGCGCTCGACGCCCTTCGCCCCGATCACCGCGAGCACGCCCACATAGAGGTCCTTGAGGCCGTATTCGCCGTTGACATACGCGGCGCAGGGGAGCACGCGCTTCTTGTCCTTGATGTAGCTCTCCGCCATTGCGATCGCCGAAGACGCGGGCGCATAAAACGCCGATCCGCTCTTGAGCAGATTGACGATCTCGGCGCCACCGTCACGGGTGCGCTGGACAATCGCATCGATGCGCGCCTGCGTCGTCCATTTCATTTTTACGAGATCAGGAAGCGGAATGCCGGCGACGGTTGAATAGCGCACGACCGGCACCATGGAATCGCCATGCCCGCCGAGCACGAAAGCCGAAACATCCTCCACCGACACATTGAACTCGTCGGCCAGAAAATAACGCAGCCGCGCGCTGTCGAGCACGCCTGCCATGCCGACCACCATCTGCTTGGGGAGGCCGCATGCCCGCTGCAGGGCCCACACCATCGCGTCGAGCGGGTTGGTGATGCAGATGACGAAAGCACCTGGGGCGTATTTCTTTATGCCGGCGCCCACCTGCTCCATCACTTTCAGGTTGATGCCGAGCAGATCGTCGCGGCTCATGCCCGGCTTGCGCGGCACCCCCGCGGTCACGATGCAGACATTCGCCCCATCGATGGCGTCATAGGAATTTGTGCCCAGAAGATGCGCGTCGAAGCCTTCGACCGGCGCGGATTGCACGAGATCGAGCGCCTTGCCCTGAGGGATGCCTTCGGCGATGTCGAACAGCACCACATCCCCGAGCTCTTTCAGACCGATTAGGTGGGCGAGGGTGCCGCCGATCTGGCCGGCACCGATCAACGCAATCTTCACACGCGCCATGAAAAAAATCCTACGCCGCAAACGATGAGGGGGCCCCCACTGCAGGGACCCAAGGGTCGTCTCAGTGTCTCTGGATTCCCGCTTGCGCGGGAATGAGCGGAGGGTCGGTGCGCTCAATTAAAGCAGATTTGCCATTCTCGGCATGGCAAAATCAAGTCTCCACCAGCCCCGCGACCGAACTGGCCTGCGCCGCCGAGGAGGGCCCGTGCGGCAATGACAAATATGAAGGCGAGCGCATCTCAATTAGGCGCGAGGCGGTGCGCTTGAATTCGTAAGCTTCGTATCCATCGTTGGCCGTGTACAGCGCAACGGGCTCGGCGGCCGCGGAGGCAACAAGCTTCACCGCATTGTCGTAGAACGTGTCGATCAGGATGATGAAACGCTTGGCCTCGTTGCGGTGCGCGTAGTCCATCACCGGAATGGCGTCTATGACCACGGTATGAAATTCGTGGACGATCTTGAGATAATCGGCGGCCGCAAGCGGCTCCTCGCAAAGATTGTGAAATGAGAAACGCGCGACACCATCCGCAGCTTTGGGCACGCGAATGGCGCGTCCTTTCACAATCAAATGCCGCTCTTGGGCGGATTGCCCGGCGGTGAGGCGTGCCCAGATTGTATCAAGCGCGCGCGCCGATGCCGCATTTGCAGGGACATGCCACACCGGCGCGTCGGCGAGCTTTTCCAGGCGGAAATCGGTCCGCGCGGCAAGGCGCACCACCTTCATGTGCTCCTCGATCAGTGCGATGAACGGCAGAAAGAGATCGCGGTTGAGTCCTTCGCGATAAAGCTCGCGCGGAGGCAGGTTGGAGGTTGCGACCACGACCACACCCAGCTCGAACAGCCGCGCAAACAACCGGCCGAGGATCATCGCGTCGGCAATGTCGGTGACGTGGAATTCGTCGAAACACAAAAGCGAGCTGTCGCGCGCAATCGCCGTGGCGGCTTGTGCAATCGGTTCGCGATCCTTGATCGTGCCCGCCTTGATCTCTTGGCGCAGCGCATGGATCCGCTCGTGCACTTCCGCCATGAATTCGTGAAAGTGCACGCGACGCTTGGACGAGACCGCAGCGGCAGAGAAGAAGATATCCATCAGCATTGTCTTGCCGCGGCCGACCTCGCCATAGATGTAGAGCCCCCTGACCGCGTGGGCGGCGCCATTGCGCCCACCAAAGATCCAGCTCAAACCTGATGATTTGCGCGCAAGCTGATGTTGCGTCAGCGCCTGGTCGAGCTGCGCGAGATCTTCCACCAGATCGGCTTGTGCGTTGTCGGGCTCGATCTCGCCGGAGGCGATTTTGGCCGCGTAGCGCGCGTTGACCGCCCTGGAGCCCGGCATTCTCAAATTCATCAATGCCCAACTCTTGTGCATTGCGATATAAATTCCAACAGCTTCGGGCTTAGCGCATAGCCGCCATGTGAATTTATCATCTGTATTCAACCTATTAACCGAAAGTTGATCGACCCGACACGATGCAGACCTCTTGTATTGCGATGCAATACGGTGATTCGCAAAAACAGTGATTCGCAAAAGGAGACCGACAATGGAAGAGCCGCTCCCCGAGGGTGGGCAGATCCGCAAATTGTGGATCGCCGAAGCCGATCTCTATCGCGAACATCTCCTCCGGCTCGACCCGAAGAGCCGGCGCAGCCGGTTTGCCGGCGCGGTGTCGAATGAGTTCTTGCGCAAATATGCAGACCTCGCATTCAGCTTGGATTCGATCATTCACGGCTTTATCGTAGAGGACATATTGCGCGGAGCTGCCGAGCTGCGCGCCATCGGCTCGCCCGCACGGCGTGAGGCGGAAGCGGCATTCTCCATCGAGAAACCATGGCAGAGCCATGGCGTCGGCTCGGCGCTCCTCGAGCGCACATTGCTGGCGGCGCGCAACCGCGGGTTTCGTTTTCTGCACATGGCCTGCCTTGCTGATAATGAGCGCATGCAGCAGCTCGCGCGCAAATACGACGCGGACCTGCGTTTCGACTTCGATACGGTGGTGGGCGAGGTCACCGCGCCGCGTCCGACACCGCTCTCGGTGTTCCGCGAGGTCCTCGCGGACGGCCACGGCTTCGCCACGGCGATATTCGACGTGCAGTCGCGTCTGCTCCGCGCGGTGTAGAGTGAGCCTCGGCAAATAAAAGAATGAGTAAGCGGGCGCATTCTGCACGCGCGTGCTCGCGGGTGCAGTCACGCTGCGAGCGGGTAGGCGGCTTCAACCACATACGGTCCACCGCCCCCTCCCATGCGCGAGGAGAACAGCACAAAACGCGAAACGGTGACCGCCGGCACATGCAACGGCGCGCGCACGGCGAGATAATCGGCGACCTGCCGGCTCGATGATTCGCGCAAGCGGGCGAGCGTGACATGTGGCGTGTATTTGCGGCCTTCGGGCTCGAGGCCGACGCGCTGGAGGAGCCGCTCGTGTTCGGCCTGCAGCTCCATCAGCTCCGCCGCGGGAGCAAAGCGCGCCACGACGGCGCGCGGTTTCCTCCCTCCGAACGAGTCGAGATCCTGCAAACGCAGCTCAACGGGCGCGCGTCGCACCCGCGCCAGCAACGAGGTGACCTCGTGGGCGATCACCTCATC
Organism: Xanthobacteraceae bacterium; assembly: GCA_040510075.1. Taxonomy (GTDB): domain Bacteria; phylum Pseudomonadota; class Alphaproteobacteria; order Rhizobiales; family Xanthobacteraceae; genus VAZQ01. The sequence goes on from JBEVJT010000113.1 coordinate 21,780, forward strand.
CACTTCGCCAATGAAGCGCAAGGTCACGTGATAGTTCTCCGGCTCGATCCAGCGCGCGCCGGGCAATCCGCCGCGCAAACCCGCGAGCGCTTCGACAACGGCACGCGGCAGTTCGAGACCGGTGAACAAGCGAGGCACGGCACTTTACGTCCCGCGCTGGGCCTGCACGCGCGTGATGAGTTCCTCCACCTGCGGCAGGATGCGCGCGACAATCGCGTCAATGCCGGCGGCATTGGGATGCACGCCGTCCTGCAGGTTGAACCGCGGTTGCGCGGCAATGCCTTCGAGAAAGAACGGATAAAACAGGACGTCACTCTCGCGCGCGAGATCGGCATAGATGCGCTCGAACTCGTCGCCATAGGCGTGGCCGAGATTTGGAGCCGCGCGCATGCCGGCGAGCAGAACAAGGACGTTACGATCCCTCAGCCGGCGAATGATTTGTGCAAGCGCTTTGCGCGTCATTGCGGGATCAACGCCAAGCAGCATGTCGTTCGCGCCCAGTGCGACGATCACCGCGTCAGTGCCGTCTGGCACCGACCAGTCGAGCCGCGCGAGTCCGCGCGCGGCGGTATCGCCGGATGCGCCGGCATTGACGATCTCGACCGCATAGCCTTTGGCCTTGAGTGCGCCTTCGAGCTTGGCCGGGAATGCCGCTTGCGCGGGCAAGCCGTACCCCGCAGTCAGGGAATCACCGAAGGCGACGATGCGCACCGGCCGATCGCCACCGCGGCCGGGCTCACCGGCAGCTCCCCCGAACGTCAAAGCCATGAGCACCCCGGTATGGACCAGCGCCTTGCAGCCCCGATATGACCGGCACGCCCAGTTCCTGAACCAAAATGCCGCAAAGGCACGCATGCACCAACTCTCTCCTTCAGCATCGGCGAAAACTGCCGTCGCGCTCGCCGGCGTGAACCTCGCGCTCGGGCGAGGAAGAGCGCGCGTCCACATCCTCAAAGACATCGGTTTCAATATAGGTTGCGGCGAGGCGGTTGGCCTCCTCGGTCCGTCGGGATCGGGCAAATCGACGCTGCTGATGGTGATTGCAGGATTGGAGCGCACGGATAGCGGTGTTGTGGCGGTTGCCGGCCAGGAGCTCAATGGTCTCGACGAGGATTCTTTGGCACGCTTCCGCGCAAAGAATATCGGGATCGTATTCCAATCATTCCATCTCATTCCGACGATGAGCGCCATCGAGAACGTCGCCGTGCCGTTGGAATTCATGGGCGTGCGGGATGCCCAAATGCGCGCGAGAAGTGAACTTGCGGCGGTGGGGCTCGCGGACCGCGCGCATCACTATCCGGCGGAGCTTTCGGGCGGCGAGCAGCAGCGGGTTGCGCTTGCCCGCGCGCTGGCGCCAGGACCTGCCATTCTTCTCGCGGATGAGCCCACCGGCAATCTCGACGAGACCACCGGCAGCCATGTCATTGATCTTCTGTTCGAGCAACATGCAGAGCGCGGCACGACGCTCATTCTCGTGACCCATGACCGAGCACTCGCCTCGCGGTGCGATCGCCTGCTGCGCCTGCGCTCCGGACGACTGGAGGCGGAATGACGGATAGTTATGAGGGGGTGTTCTCTCGATCATACCTTCCCCTGAAAGGGGGAGGTCGATCGGCCCGCGCAACGGGGAGGGAGCGCGCCGAGTGCGCGGCACCAGCAAAGCTGACGAGAGATGCCGAGTTCTGAGGCCCGCCCCAATCGCCTGTTGCTCGCCGCGCGGATGGCGGGGCGCGAAATGCGCGGCGGGCTGCGCGGTTTTTACGTCTTCACCGCCTGCATCATGCTGGGAGTTGCCGCCATTGCCGGCGTGAACGCGACCGCCGCGGCGCTGGTCGAGGGCCTGGCGCGCGAAGGCAGAACCATTCTGGGCGGCGACCTAGCTTTCATCCTGAGCCTGCGGGAAGCGACCGCGGAGGAGCTCGCGTTCCTGCAAAGCCAGGGAAGGCTTTCGCGTGTTGCCATCATGCGCGCGACGGTGCGCGCGCAAGGAGGCGAGCCGGCGCTCGTCGAAATGAAAGCCGTCGATGCAGCCCATCCGCTCTATGGCACGCTACAACTCGACCCGCAGCTGCTGCTGGCGCAAGTGCTGGCGCGCGAGGGCGAGACCTACGGAGCCGCTGCGGATCCTGCGCTCCTCGCGCGGCTCGGTATTGCACCCGGTGCGGACCTTGCGCTCGGGTCGACCCGCATTCAAGTGCGCACCCTCATTGACTCCGAACCCGACAAGCTCTCGGGTGGGATCGGCTTTGGACCGCGACTGATCGTCAGCGATGAAGCCCTGCGCGCGAGCGGGCTTCTCCAGCCTGGAAGCATCGTGCGCTGGCATTACCGGTTGCGGCTTCCGGAGAACAAACAATACGAGGCTTCCGTGCGCGCCATGGCGACCGCGGCGCAGCAACGATTTCCCGAAGCGGGCTGGGACATCCGGTCGCGCAGTCATGCCGCGCCCTCCCTGCAGCAAAACATCGACCGCTTCACGCAATACCTCACCCTTGTCGGGCTCACCGCGCTGCTCATCGGCGGCATCGGCGTCGGCAATGCGGTCAAGGCGCATCTCGATCGCCGGCGCAACGTGATTGCGGTTTACAAATGCATGGGTGCTACGGGCGCGGGCGTGGTTGCGATTTATCTCGTGCAAGTGATGGTCCTCGCGTGTCTCGCATCGATCCCGGGACTCGCGTTCGGGGCCGCGCTGCCGTTCATCGTAGCCGGCTTCGATCTGCCCTTGCCGTTGACGCCGACTGTTGCTCCAGGCGCGCTCGCGCTCGCGCTAGTTTACGGGGTGCTCGTCGCGGTTGCGTTTGCACTCTGGCCCTTGGGCCGCGCGCACGATCTTCCAGTGTCCGCGCTCTTTCGCGATGAAATCGCTCCGCGTTGGGTGCCGCCGCGCCTGCGCTACGGTCTGACTACGGTGCTGATCATCGGCGTTCTGATTGTTCTTGCGGTAGGCACGGCTTTTGACCGGCGCATCGCCATCATTTTCGTGATCGCTGCTGCCGCAATCTTTGCGTTGCTGCGCTTCATCGCAAAGCTCATAATGGTTGCGGCGCGCAATGCACCGCGCGTGCAATCCCCCGTCGTTCGCCTTGCCATCGCGAACCTGCATCGGCCGGGCGCGCTTACGCCCAGCGTAGTCCTGTCATTGGGGTTGGGTTTAGCGCTGCTCGTCACCGTCATTGCCATCGAGGGCAATCTGCGCCGTCAGTTCCTTTCCGCATTGCCCGACCAGGCACCCAGCTTCTATTTCATCGATATTCCGGTGGGTGAAGCCCAGAACTTCGACACCTTCGTTCGCGCTCACGCGCCAGCGGTCGTGCTCAATCGCGTACCCATGTTGCGCGGGCGCATCGTCGCGGCGAACAGCGTCTCCGCCGAGGAGATAAAACCGTCGCCGGATGTCGCCTGGGCGCTGCAAAGCGATCGTGGCATCACGTTTGCCGATGCACTGCCGCCGGGCTCGCAACTTGTTGCGGGCGAATGGTGGCAGCCCGATTACGCGGGCCCGCCGCTGGTGTCCTTCGAGAAACGCATTGCGGATGGGCTGGGCCTCCACGTCGGAGACAGCGTCACGGTGAATGTGCTGGGTCGCAACATTTCCGCGCGGATTGCAAATCTGCGCAGCGTCGAATGGCAAAGCCTGGGCATCAATTTCGTGATGGTCTTTTCGCCAAATACGTTCCGCGGTGCGCCGGTGACGCACATCGCAACGCTCTCCTATCCGGCGGGAAGCACGCGCGGGGAGGAAGGCGCGCTCATGCGGGCGGTTGCCCATGAATTTCCTGGGGTCAACGTGCTGCGCGTGCGCGATCTCCTCGATGCGGTCGGGCAAACGGTAACCAATCTCACCTATGGCATCCGCGCAGCGAGTGCGCTCAGCTTGATCCTGGCCGGCTGCGTGCTCGCGGGCGCCCTTGCCGCCTCGCAGAGGCAGCGCATCTACGATGCCGTGATCCTGAAGACGCTGGGCGCAACGCGCATGCGCCTCGTGCTCGCCTACGCGCTGGAATATTTTGCCAGCGGGGCGGCTGCAGCCATTTTCGGCGTGATCGCCGGGACCGCTGCAGCGGCCTTCGTGCTCACCCGACTGATGCACCTCTCGTTCGTCCTCACTCCCGGCCCACTGCTCGCCACCTGCGCCGTCGGTGTGGTTGCCACCGTAGTGTTCGGACTCCTAGGAACGTTTCGCGCCCTGGGGCAAAAGCCCGGCCCTATCCTGAGGAATTTGTAAACACGCGCTGCGCGCATGGACAAAATGTCATCTTTGCGGGCGATCAGAAGGCGTTAACAAATGTGCGGCACGGCATCTGGCGCGGAACTCAATCCCGCATTAGATTCCGGCATTCCACGCCTTGGGGCTGAAAGTCCGCCGGGGCGCCACGGGCCGGCCCGCTAGCCGGCATCACAGAGAGGGAATTCCCATGTCGAATTTCGACCGGAACTACGCGGCTGCCAGGCGCGGCGTCGGTACGGACCGGACAATTGCGGTCGATGCGGGTCTGCGCGCCTACATGATCCGCGTCTACAACTACATGGCGGCGGGTGTCGCGCTCACCGGCATCGTTTCGTGGCTGACGTTCAATGCCGCGGTTGTGGATACGGCGGGACGGATCACGCTCACTCCGTTCGGCCAGATGATCTACAGCGGGCCCGCGGTCATCGTGCTGTTCCTTGCCACGCTGGGCCTCGTGTTTGCAATCAGCTGGCGCGTTGGCTCCATGCAGCCATCGACGGCATTCGCGCTCTTCATGGTGTATGCGGCCTTGCTGGGCGTGATGCTATCGTCGATATTTCTCGCCTACACCCACACCTCGATCACGCGTGTGTTCTTCATCTCAGCCGCGTCGTTCGGCGCCCTGAGCCTCTGGGGTTACACCACACAGCGGGATCTGTCCGGAATGGGGTCCTTTCTGATCATGGGCCTGTTCGGGCTGATCATCGCCATGCTGGTCAACATATTCCTGAAAAGCACCGGACTTGAGTTCGTGATCTCGGCAGTCGGCGTGTTGGTATTCGCCGGGCTCACCGCCTGGGACACCCAGCGCATCAAGGAAATGTATGACCCGATGGAGGACGGCACGGCCGTTGGCCGAAAGGCCGTGATGGGCGCGCTGTCGCTCTATCTCGACTTCATCAACCTCTTCACGTTCCTGCTGCGCTTCCTTGGCGATCGCCGCTGAAGAGAAACGAGAGCGCCAAATCAATCTGAGCGCCCCGGCCTGCCGGGGCGCTTTGCTGTTGGGCATGATGTTTTCTCCACCGGGGCGCGCTGTCGGCCATCATGCCCTATGTTTCTGCCATGGTTCCCTGCATCCGCCCTGTCCGGGTCGCCGACGTGCCGGCCGTGACCCGCATTTATGCCCACGCGGTGCGCGAGGGCACGGCGTCCTTCGAGATCGATCCGCCGGACGAGGCGGAGATACAACGCCGATACGAAGCCCTGCAGGCAGGCGGCTATCCCTATCTCGTGGCGGAGTTCGACGGCGCTATTGCGGGCTACGCCTATGCGGGGCCCTACCGTGCTCGCCCGGCCTATGGGTGGAGCGTCGAGGATTCGGTCTACGTGGCGCCAGACTGGCACCGACGCGGGATCGGGCGTGCCCTGTTGGAGGCGCTCATCGAGGAAGCCGAGTCGAGATCGTTCAGGCAGATGGTTGCGGTGATCGGGGATTCTGCCAATACCGCATCGATCGAGCTGCACCGCTTCGCAGGCTTTCGCCTGGTGGGCACGCTGGAGAATATCGGGTTCAAGTTTGGTCGGTGGCTCGACAGCGTGCTGATGCAACGCGAGTTGGGCCAGGGTGCAACGAGCAGGCCGTAAAGACTGCACCTGCCTGCCGCACGGCTGAGCGACTTTAGAGCGGTGTGACTTTTCCTCGAACTCTGCTCTGACTCATTATTTGAGCATGATCTTGTCCGAAAACCGATACCCACTTTTCGGGATCATGCTCTAACTCTCACACTACACGCAGCGATTTGTCGATTGCGCCCAGCACCCGCTCGAGCTCGTGGCCGCGCCGGAGGATCAGCCCGGTTGCCGTGACCACGCTGTACGCGCCCTGCCGGCGCTCGAGCTTCGGATTTTTTTCGATACGGTAAATGGGAACTTCGGAGGCGCGGCGGAATACGGAAAACACCGCGCGGTCTTTCAGAAAGTCGATGGCATAGTCGCGCCACTCGCCCGCTGCCACCTTGCGGCCGTAGAGGCCGAGAATGCGATTTAGTTCGCGCCGGTCGAACGTCACCCTGGGCGCGGGGGCGGGACGGAGGTGCGTCTCGCCCCGGACCTGCTCGCCGGGCTCAGCATCGCCATGGCTCATGGGCGCCCCCTTGTTAGATCAGATCGGATGTTATGATTGTCCCTCGCGCGGCTGGCGGCAAGGGGGATCACGGGGGCGGCATTACAGTACACGCCGGCCTCACGGATTGATTACTGCATTCATAATCTTGCCCTAAACCGGTCGAGCGCGCGCCCTCAGACAGTGGCATTGTCAGGACGTTGCAAGGGCCCGGCTGCCCCCGAAGGCCGGATTGCCCCAGCCCCCCAGCCCCCCGGAGTTCGGGGCAGCCCGGGCCCCTCCCGCGACATCCGAGCTGATGCGCGGTTACGTAAATGGTCGCGTAAGTTCATGCATGCGTAGGGCCGGCTCTCGCCGGCCTTTTTATTACGCGGGTTTATTGCGCGGTCATCCGCGACGCCGCAGGCAGCCGCGTAACAGCGAAACTTTACTTCAACGCTGCGAGCGCAGCGCCGAGCATCGTTTTCGGCTTGTCTGCGGTGCCGCTCTGCACGAAGACGGCGGCTTCATCAATGCCTTCGGCGGCGATCGTCTGCAGCGGGACTGTCCAGGATTTCGACTGTCCGGTCCAATCGCCCAATTTGACCCATCGCCGCGCCACGTTGCGATACGTGATGGTCCGGCCTTTGTTCTCGCCGCGCGCGATCGGGATCGTGGCGCTCCGAATGAGTCCGCACAACCAGGCTTCTGCGTTCGCGGAAAGATCTTTCGTTTCCGGCAAGGTCACCTGCATGCGCCCGTCGGCCAGCGTGAGCGTCAATCCGGCAAGCGACATGGCTCCGTGCCTGCGGCTTTTTGCGAGAGCATTCTCGATTGCGGCTTTGTCGCTGCCGAGCACGTGCACGCTGCCGTTCACCACGGCTTGGGGCGTATAGACCTGCCCGTCGCCGCGCGCCTGCGCATACCCCCTTTGTCTCGCCGTATTGCGCGGAACGGCCAGCGTGTCCTTCCAGCCGAGATAGTCCCAAATGTCGATCGGGACGCTCACCGCCACGAGAGAGGGATCATTCGCAAGCTCAACCAGCAAGGCATCGGCGGGGGGACAGGAGGAGCAGCCCTGGCTCGTGAACAGCTCGACCACGCCCCGCGGCTCCGTTTGCGCCAGGGCGGCTCCGGAGGCGCAAACAAGAGCGAACGCATACGCAAAACAACGATGGAGCATTCCGGCCCTCCCCCGCGAAGGTTTCCCCTGGCGCATAACTCTACGGAAGACGCGCGATCACCCGCCACTCACAACGAGGTGAGCCGAACATTTTTCTCACGATGGCGAGGCGTTCAAAAGATGCCGAAGCACGTACTGGAGGATCCCGCCGTGCTTGAAATAGTCGAGTTCGTCCACCGTATCGATCCGGGAGACAAGCGGCACGCGGGTAAGGCGGCCGTCGCCGGCGACGATCTCGGCAACCATGCGCTGCCGCGGCTTGATTTCACCGTGCAGGCCGCGAATGGTGACCTTTTCGTCGCCTTTGAGTCCCAGCGACTGCCAGGAGGTCCCCTCCTCAAAACAAAGCGGTAGCACTCCCATCCCGATCAGGTTCGATCGGTGAATGCGCTCGAATGACTGGCAGATAACCGCGCGCACGCCGAGAAGGCTCGGTCCCTTTGCCGCCCAGTCCCGGGAGGAGCCGCTGCCGTATTCCTTTCCGGCGAAGTCCACGAGCGGCACGCCTTGGCTCTTGTAGCGCATGGCGGCATCGTAGATCGGCATGCGCTGGCCCGATGGATAGTGCACGGTCACGCCGCCTTCGACGCCCCGCACCATCTGGTTCTTGAGCCGGATATTGGCGAAGGTGCCGCGCATCATGACTTCGTGGTTGCCGCGGCGGGTCCCATACTGGTTGAAATCGGCGGGTCTGACCTTGTGCTCGAGCAGATACTTGCCGGCGGGTGAATCGACCTTGATGGAGCCGGCCGGGGAAATGTGGTCGGTGGTGATGGAATCAAGCAGGAGGCAGAGCACGCGGGCCTCGACGATATCGGTGAGCGGCGCGGGATGTCTTCCCATGCCGGCGAAGTATGGCGGGTTGCGCACGTAGGTGGATTTGCTGTCCCAGGCATACGTCAATCCGCCTTTGACCCTGATCGCGCGCCAATGGGTATCGCCCTTGAATACGTCCGCATATTTCTTCGCGAACATCTGCCGGGTGATGGTCTTGCGGACCATGCCATTGATCTCGCGGCTGGTCGGCCAGATATCCTTGAGGAAAACTTTCTTGCCCGTTTTGTCCATGCCGAGCGGTTGCTTGAGCAGATCGGCATACATGGAGCCGGCAAGTGCGTAGCTCACCACCAATGGCGGCGAGGCGAGATAGTTTGCCCGTACGTCCGCGTTGACGCGCCCTTCGAAATTGCGGTTGCCGGAGAGCACGGCCGCGGCAACCAGGTCTTTGTCGTTGATGACCTTGGAGATCTCCGGCGCCAGCGGTCCGGAATTGCCGATGCAGGTCGTGCAGCCGAAGCCCACAAGATTGAAGCCGAGCTTGTCGAGATCTTTCTGTAGGCCCGATTTCTCGAGATATTCCGACACTACCTGCGAGCCTGGCGCGAGCGAGGTCTTCACCCACGGCTTCACCGCCAATCCTTTAGCGACGGCTTTGCGCGCGAGCAGCCCCGCGCCAATCATGACATTGGGATTCGAGGTATTTGTGCACGAGGTAATCGCGGCGATCACCACGTCGCCGTGACCAATATCATGGTTGCGCCCCTCAACTGGCGTGCGCTTGGCGGAGCCGGCCTTGGCAAAATCCTTGTCCAGCGAAGTGGCGAGCGAGGGATGAAGATCGAAAATGTCCTTGCCGCCGTCCCCGCCCTTGTTGAATTCCTTCTCCATCGCCACCGCAAAGCCCGTTCTGACGTCCTTGAGGGCGACACGGTCCTGGGGCCGCTTCGGTCCCGCCAGCGAGGGCTCGACCTCGGCGAGATCGAGTTTCAGCACATCGGTGAATACGGGATCGGGCGTCGATTTGGTGCGATAGAGGCCCTGCGCCTTCGCGTAGGCACCCACCAGCGCGACCAGCGCGGCCGGCCGACCGGTATCGGTGAGATAGCGCAACGTGTCGTCATCAATCGGAAAGAAGCCGCACGTGGCGCCGTATTCGGGCGCCATGTTTCCGATCGTCGCACGGTCGGCGATGGTGAGCGCGGCAAGCCCAGGGCCGAAAAACTCCACGAACTTTCCGACAACTCCGAGCTGGCGCAGCATTTGCGTCACCGTGAGCACGAGATCGGTCGCGGTTACTCCCTCCTTGAGCTTGCCGGTAAGCCTCATCCCGATGACTTGCGGAAGGACCATGGAATAGGGCTGGCCAAGCATGGCCGCCTCCGCCTCGATGCCACCCACGCCCCAGCCGAGAACGGAAAGCCCGTTCACCATGGTGGTATGGGAGTCGGTGCCGACAAGCGTATCCGGATAGGCGAGCTCGGTGGTTGCCTTTTTGCCGTCGAGCTTCAGCTGGGCCGGTTTGCTCCAGACCGTTCGCGATAGGTATTCAAGATTTACCTGGTGGCAGATGCCCGTCCCCGGCGATACCACGCGAAAATTGTCGAAGGACTTTTGCGACCATTTGAGGAATTCATATCGTTCGAGATTTTGCCGGTACTCCTCCTCGACATTCCTCTTGAAAGCCGTGTTGGTGCCGAAGAAGTTTACCACGACCGAGTGGTCGCAAACGAGGTCCACGGGCACGAGCGGATTGATTTTTTTCGGATCGCCGCCGAGCGCCCGCATGGCATCGCGCATGGCGGCAAGATCGACTACGGCAGGTACGCCGGTGAAGTCCTGCATCAGCACGCGTGCCGGTCGAAACGGGACCTCCCGGTCCGACGTTTTGGTTTTGAGCCATTGCGCAACGGCCTGAATGTCTGGCTTGGTAACGGTGCGGCCATCCTCGTGCCTCAACAAATTTTCGAGCAGAACCTTCATGGAAAAAGGCAGGCGGGAGATGCCCTTGAGGCCGTTCTTTTCCGCAAGCGGCAGGCTGTAATATGCGTAGGTCTTGCTGCCCACCTTCAGGGTTTTGCAGCACTTGAAGCTATCCAACGAGGTCATCGTTAAGGGTCCAATGAAATCGAAGCGCCGGGTGCGCAGAAAGCGCCTTCTGACGCTGAGTGAAGCCATGGCTTATAGGATTTTTCCGCGCGTTCTTCCAGAAAATCGGCGCGGCTTGCGAATATGGCCGTGCTGACACGGCTTTCGGCCATTGATCTCGCCTGCAGCCGGGCAGGTCGCCTGGTATTCAATAATCTGAATTTCTCGGTCGACAGGGGTCAAATGCTCGCCGTTCGCGGCGCGAATGGCGCAGGCAAGTCATCCCTGTTGCGGGTCATTGCGGGCCTGTTGCGGCCCAGCGCGGGTCGGCTTTTGCTGGAAGGCGGTGACGAGGACCTCAGCCCCGGCGAGCAAGCGCACTATCTGGGGCATCAGGATCCCATCAAACCGTCGCTCACCGTCGGGGAAAATCTTGCCTTCTGGCGAGACCTCTTCAGCGGCTCGGACGCAACCGCAACCGCGCTGAACATGGTCGGACTGGGCACGCTGGCGGATGTCCCCGCGCTCTACCTTTCGGCCGGACAACGCCGCCGCCTTTCGCTCGCTCGCCTCCTTGCCGCGCCTCGCCTAGTCTGGCTCCTCGATGAGCCGAATTCAGCGCTCGACGAAGCGGGGCAGTTGCTGCTGACGCGCATCATGGCCGAGCATCTCGCGCGCGAGGGCATCCTCATTGCAGCCACCCACGGCGCACTGGGCATCGCCCCGGCACAGGAATTGGTGCTGAACCCCGATCGGCCATTGCCGCATGTTCAGAGCAGCGAGAACACCGTGTGAGCCCGCTTTTCGCTCTGCTGCGCCGCGACCTGAAGCTGGCCGTGCGCGCCGGTGGAGGCGCGGCCATCGGCGTTCTGTTTTTTCTGATCGTGGTCACGCTCGCTGCGTTCGCGATCGGGCCCGATCTTGCATTGCTAGCGCGCATAGGCCCCGCGATTCTGTGGCTCGGCGCTCTCCTTTCCACCCTGCTTGGGTTCGACCGGCTACTGTCGCTTGATTACGAGGACGGCTCTCTCGATCAGATGCTTCTCGCCCGTGTCCCGCTGGAGCTCGCGCTATGCACGAAGGTGCTGGCGCATTGGGCGAGTAGCGAGTTGCCGCTGATCATTGCTACCCCAATGCTTGGTGTGCTTCTGAATGTGGATCCGGTTGGAAGCGCCGCCGTTGCACTCACGATGCTGGTAGGCACGCCCGCCCTGACTTTCATCGGCTTGATCGGAGCCGCCCTGACTGTGTCCTTGAGGCGTGGCGGTCTGCTGCTGGCGGTTCTGGTACTTCCCTTCAATATCCCGGTTCTCATCTTTGGGGTCGCCGCCTCGACTGCCGCGCTCTCCGGCCTGCCGTTCGCCGCGCCTCTCGGTATTCTCCTCGCAATAACGCTGGTCAGCGCGGTGATCGGCCCAGTTGCAGTGGCGGTCGCGTTGCGGCAGGGCATGGATTGACCTCCATGGCGCAAGAGTACTTGCAGTGCGACTGATCGACCTCGCCAACCCTTCCCGCTTTCTTGCATTCAGCGGCCGGCTCCTGCCCTGGCTTGTCGGCGCGACGGTCATTGCCTTCGCGATAGGCCTGCCTCAAGCCTGGTTCGCTCCGGACGACTACCAGCAAGGCGCGACCGTAAAGATCATGTTCATTCACGTTCCCGGCGCGTGGCTTGGGCTGTTCGGTTGGGCGCTCATGAGCGCGGCTGCTCTCGGCACGCTCGTCTGGCGTCATCCTCTCGCCGATGTTGCTGGAAAAGCCGCGGCGCCCATAGGGGCCGCCTTCACGCTCATGTGCCTTCTCACAGGCTCGCTGTGGGGGCGGCCCATGTGGGGTACCTACTGGGTCTGGGATGCGCGGTTAAGCTCTGTACTGGTGCTGTTGCTGATGTATCTCGCCGTCATCGCACTGTGGCGCACGATGGATGATCCCTCCCGTGCGGCGCGTGCGGCAGCAATATTCACGCTTGTGGGCGCGATCAACATTCCCATCATAAAATTTTCCGTCGATTGGTGGAACACGCTCCACCAAGGAACATCGGTATTGCGCCTCGGCGGCCCTCGCATTCATGTGAGCCTGCTCATACCTCTGATAGCGATGCTGGTCGCGTTCACGCTCCTGTTCATCACATTGCATGTCGCCGCAATGCGCAACGAGATCATGCGTCGCCGCATTCGCACCATGCTGATGATGCAGGCAGATGCCGCGGCAGGACGATAACGTGGAGCTTGGACCGTATGCCGCCTCCATCGTAAGCGCCTATGCGGCTGCGGTTGCGATCGTCGCAGGATTGATCCTCTGGGTCGTGCTCGACGGTCGCCGATTGCAACGCATGCTGGAGCAAGCCGAACACAAAGGTTGGACGCGACGCTCCGCGCGCGAAGATGAAGGGGAGAGGTGTGAGCGCACCGGAAAAAACTTCTGATATTGCGCCCGCGCCGGGGATGCGGCGCCCTGGCTGGGTCTCGCGTCTCATTGTGTTGGTACCCCTGCTCGCATTCGGGGCGCTCGCGGCGCTGTTCTTCTTCCGGCTCGGCGTGGGCGATCCATCACGCATTCCCTCGGCGCTGATCGGACAGCCCGCACCTCGGCTGGCGCTGGCTGCGCTCCCGGGTCTCGATCGCAATGGCGTTCCCGTCCCGGGGCTCGATGCTGCAAGTTTCAAGGGAGAAGTGACGGTGCTCAATGTGTGGGCCTCCTGGTGCGTGCCCTGCCGCGACGAAGCTCCGTTTCTCATGCAGCTTGCAACCAACTCGCGCATCCGCCTCGTCGGCATGAACTACAAGGACCAGCCGGACAACGCCCGCCGGTTTCTCGGCCAGTATGGCAATCCCTACGTTGCCAATGGCGTGGACGCGAACGGCCGCGCCGGCATCGAATGGGGCGTATACGGCGTTCCGGAAACCTTCGTGGTCGATCGCGGCGGGATTGTTGCCTACAAACTCATTGGCCCGATCACGTCCGACAATCTGGAAAAGAATCTGCGGCCGGCCATCGAAAAAGCGCTTGCCGCCCCCGCGCAGTCGTCGTGATCACGCTCGGGTGCGGTCTCCGGCCGAACTCACAAACTCGCAGAATGCCGGCACGAAATGACGCGATGTGCCATACCGGCCGTGAGCAGATGCAGCGGGGAGTGCCTTGACAAATGTAGCTGTGTGCCAAGAGAGGGCATGACATGACGCCAAATGGCGCTAGGGTGCGGTGGAATTATTCTGCCGCCATTGACCCAGGCGCATGCGCGCGAGAAGCGATCTTGCGCCGAACGATGTCGATGTGACTGCGTAAATTGTATAGCTGGTCCGTGAAGGTTAGCGGAAACCGGATGTGACTGACGGCGTCTTCGATCCGTTCAATTTCGACATTCGTATCCGGTAGAGATTTGGCATTCACATTGGCGTCGAATGAGGCCTCCAAAGCCTTGAGCTTGGCATACCAGTACGTCAGGCGGCGACGCATGACCCACTGGTAAAACACCGGCAGAAAACGGAACGTTGGAAGCCCGATGGCGAGTCCGGCCACCAGCACTGCGATCGCTCTTTGCGCATGCACAGAGAGCCATAAGGGCAAATATCTCTGCGTCAGCGACGGCCCTGACTTGTAAAAGTCGCTGGCGGCAGGAGCGACCGGGTACTCTGGATCGGTGGCGTTAGGAAACTCACCGGCGCGCTGAAAGATATTTGCCCCACCATGCGCCTCTACCATTGCTTGCAAGAGAACTTGAACAATTTGTGGATGAAGATCGTTACGCACCAACACCTTCACTGTAGTCCCGACGAGCACCACGTCATTGGGCGGAGTGATGCTGTCAAGATCGATCACACCTTGTGGCAGTACGAGCCGAACAAGTTCCGGGAACACACGAGTGAAAGCGTCCGCCAGGGGGAAGCTCATGAGTCGAACCTTGGGATTCCGCAACAAGGAGCTGACCGCCGGCGCATCCGGCGATCCAGCGATCCACACGACATCCACTTTGCTTTCATTGAGTGCCGTGACTGCCGCTGCTCCTCCGAAAGGAAGCAGCGTGGTCGTCGTGGAATCGACACCGCTCCTGCCAAGGATTCGTTCCGCTGAAAATCGGGTGCCGCTTCCCACGGGGCCGACGGCGATGCGCTTGCCTTTGAGCTGTGACAATCGGTCCAACGGCTCATCCGAGGAATAGAAGATCCAAAATGGGTTGGTGTACACAATTCCCAGCGACAGCACTCCCGGCGCGCGCTCTGCGTCAGAGATGCCTCCGAAAGCGAGGGCAATCTGAACTCCGGAGTTTGGATTCTTCAGAAGCTCGATGTTGTCCACCGCGCCGTCAGTTTCGCGCAGCTTCAGCTCAACGTGAGAACGCGCAAAAATGTCGCGGTATCGCTGGCCAAAGTATGCAAACGAGGAACCTTTGAACGCCGTAGCCATCGTAACCGTCGACGGGGGCGCAGGAATGAAATAGATCAGCAGCAGCGAGATTGTGCCTACTGCAAGCACGGCCGCAGCTGATGTTTTGAAGATTTGCCTGCGACTGAATCCCAGCATGCCACTTCCCTGAGCCTCAAATCCCACCGTGATGAAAGCAAACGGTCTATGCTACCGCGGCATGCACGCCACGAACGGCCATTTGGCCACGCGCCGAGAAGCGCAATGGATTCTCGCCGTTCATTACCCAGTGCCTCCTTCGGTCTAACCGAAAGGATAGCATATTCAGCTAACGGCAGGAGACTGCTGCGCCGCGGGATTTCCGTCGCGCCGATGTCGCTGATGGGTCCATTCGCGACAGGCACGAGCCCGGTGACAGGGTCCTGCAATGTCTGCTGCCCCGCGAAAGCGGAAGCAAACTCAGTGTAGCGGCATCTGCCGGGGGGGACCTCGTGAATTGACGATATCGCTCGAAACGTGATTCAAGCTCCAAAACTGGAGTCTCGAAACGTACGCTACAAGCTCGGACAGAGGCTCTTTACTTCAGCCCTTATCTGAATCGGGCGCGCAATCTGGTCGATCGGTTCTTGCAGTCGGCCCTATTCCTCAGCCGCCGGCGCAGCGTATCTCGTCATCAATGGAAACTGCAGGGCCGCGAACAGGAGCGTGAGCGGCAGCACGCCGAAGACCTTGAAGCTGACCCATACGTCGGTGGTTTGCGTGCGCCAGACGATTTCGTTCAGCACCGCGAGCGCGATGAAAAACAAGGCCCAGCGGATGGTGAGCTTGCGCCAACCCTCCTCGGTGAGGTGAAAAACCGAATCGAAAACGGCGCCGAGAAGCGGCTTGCCGAATGCAAGCCCGCCGAGCAGCACGCCGGCAAACAGAAGATAAATGATGGTCGGCTTGAGCTTGATGAACAGCTCGTCGTGCAGCAGCAGCGTGAGCGAGCCGAAGGCGAGAACGATGAGCATGGTGAGCAACGGCATTATCGGCAGGTGGCGCGTGATCGCATATGAGACGATCAGCGCGAGCACCACAGCGGCCATGAATACCGCGGTTGCGACAAAGATGCCGGCGCGCTCGCCCGACGTGATGCTCGCGGGCAGGAGAGGTCCGATGGCGGGGAGAAAGAGTGCCGGGCGCGCATTGGCGACGAAGAACAGCAGCAAGGGGCCAATATCGAGAACGAGTTTGAGCCCAGGATGCAGCTGAGGTTTTTTGCTGCTTGTCTTCTGCTCCATCCTATTCGACCCCCGCAACGGCGCGCGCGAAGTCCCCGGCCGCGAACGGCGCGAGGTCGTCTATGCCTTCGCCCACGCCGACAAAATGCACGGGCAAGCCGTATTTGGCGGCAATGGCCACGAGAATGCCGCCGCGCGCGGTGCCATCGAGCTTCGTCATGGCAAGCCCCGTCACTCCCGCAACTTCACGAAAGACTTCCACCTGGGAAAGCGCGTTCTGCCCGACCGTGGCATCGAGCACAAGCAGCACGGCGTGCGGTGCTGCGGGATCGCTTTTCTTCATCACCCGCACGATCTTGTGCAGCTCATCCATCAGTGCCGACTTGTTCTGCAGGCGCCCCGCCGTGTCCACGAGGACCAAATCGGACCCTTCACGCCGGGCCTGACTGAGCGCATCGAAAGCAAGGCCTGCGGGATCGGCGCCAGGTGCGCGCGCGATCACCTCGGTGCCGCTGCGCGTGCCCCAGATCTTGAGCTGATCGATGGCTGCCGCGCGAAACGTATCCGCGGCCACCAGCATCACCGCGCGGCCCTCCGCGCGCGCTTTCGCGGCGAGCTTGCCGATCGTGGTGGTCTTGCCCGAGCCGTTGACCCCGACCACGAGCACGACGAACGGTTTTGCGGAATCCATGCTCAGCGGTTTTGCCACCGGCTCCAGTACTTTCTCGATCTCGGCAGCAACCACCGCCTTCACTTCCTCGGCGCTGATGGCTTTGTCATAGCGACCCTCGCCCACAGCCGCTGCAATCCGTGCCGAAGTTTCAAGCCCCAGATCAGCCCGGATCAGCACCTCCTCGATCTCGGCAATCATTTCGTCATCGAGGCGGCGCTTGGCTACAAGATCGGTGATCGCACCCGTCAGCGAAGCGGACGTGCGTTTGAGCCCCCCGCTGAGCCGCTGCCAGAAACTGCGCGGGCCTTGTTCGCTGTCGTTCATGCAGGCGCCGTGATAGCCATTTCGATATGACTTCTGAAGAGATAGTGCAGCGGCTTCTGTATCGCGACGGTCTGATGCTGGTGATCGACAAGCCTGCTGGATTCGCGGTGCACAAGGGACCGAAAGGGGGTGAGAGCCTGGAAGACTTCTTCGGTGCGCTGCGATTTGGGCTGCCGCGCGCGCCCGCGCTCGCGCACCGTCTCGATCGCGACACTTCCGGCTGTCTCGTTCTCGGCCGGCACCGCAAGGCGCTCGCGGAACTTGGCCGATTGTTCAAGACCGGGCGCATAAAGAAAACGTATTGGGCGGTGGTGGAAGGCGGACCAGCAGATGCTGAAGGCCGCATCGACCTGCCGCTCGGCCGCAAAGACGCGACGCGTGGCTGGTGGATGCGCCACGACCCGCAGGGTCAGTTCGCCTCCACGGCTTGGCAGATACTCGGGCGAAGCGTTCTTTCCGATCAAACTCAAGACGGCGATCGTCCCATCACCTGGCTCGCGCTCGAGCCGTTGACCGGCCGCACCCATCAGCTGCGGGTGCATTGCGCCGCGATGGGGTGGCCCGTGTTCGGAGACAGCATTTATGGAAATGCGCCGCGGCGGGGAGGCGAGCCCCTGCAGCTGCATGCGCGTGAGATCGTGGTGCCGCTTTACAAGAATCGGGAGCCGATCACGGTGAGCGCGCCCGTACCCCTGCACATGCACGCGCGGCTGCAGGCCTGCGGCTGGCCCGGCGAGATATTCAAGCTGGTGGATTAATACAGTGTGGCCTTAAGCCGCTCGGGTGCAGTGCGATCGTACTCAGCCCCGTTCAGCTTGCCATCCGAGAGCTCGGCCAGGATCGTGCCGGTGCTGGGCAGGCTCTGCCGCTCCACGTGACGCGATGCGTCCCAGAGCTTCGAGCGCACGATCGCCTTGGCGCATTGGAAATAGATGCGATCGACGGAAACAATGATGACCGTGCGCGGCGCCTTGCCCTGCATGACGAAGTTTTCGATGAGGGCCGGGTCCCTGGAGATGCTCGCGCGGCCGTTTACCCGGATCGTCTCGCCGCATCCAGGAATCAGAAACAGCAACGCCACGCGAGGATCGTGCAGGATGTTGCGCAGGGTATCGATGCGGTTGTTGCCGCGCCGGTCCGGAATAAGCAGCGTCGTTTCGTCAGCGACGCGCACGAAGCCCGGGTCATCGCCGCGTGGAGAGCAATCGAGGCCATCCGGGCCCGCCGACGCAAGGGCAAAGAAGGGAGCGGTCTCGATGAATGCGCGATAGGACGAAGTGATACGATTGGTTTCTTTTATGATCGATGGCCCGACAGGAGTGCCGTACAGCTGCGTCAGCTCGGCCATGCTGGTGATGATGTGAGCACCGTTGTCAAGATTGTTCGTCATGGAGTTGATCCGAGATTAACAGGCGTCAGGCGCGGCTGCGAGCAAGGTGCGCCCGTCATGACCGGTGATCGGCACATGCAAAATTGTACCCGAGCGGGCCGCTGCGCCGAGACGAACCGGCGTGAACTGCTCAGTACGCGCGGTTGTGGTGGATTCCACAAGCACGCGGACCGTTCGTCCGATCTCGCCCTCCAGATGCTGCTGCAGCGCGAGTGTGCCCTTGTGGCGCAAGCGCTGCGCCCGCTCCTTGATCACGCTGCGTGCAACCTGCGGCATGCGCGCGGCCGGCGTGCCGGGGCGGGGCGAGAAAGGAAACACGTGCAGGTGCGTCAAGGCGCATGCGTCGATCAGTTCAAGAGAACGAGTGAACATGCGCTCGCTCTCGGTGGGAAAGCCCGCGATCAGATCGGCGCCGAAAACAATATCAGGGCGCAACGCGCGCAGCTGCACGCAAAAGCCGATGGCATCCGCACGGCTGTGGCGGCGTTTCATGCGCTTGAGCACGAGATCATCGCCCGCCTGGAGCGATAGATGCAGATGCGGCATTAGCCGTGATTGCGTCGCAAATGCGTCGAACAGATCCCGGTCCGCCTCGACGGCGTCGATGGAGGAAAGGCGCAGGCGTGGCAGCTCGGGCACGTGCTTCAAAATTTGCTTGACCAAATACCCGAGCCTGGGTGAGCCGGGCAGATTCGAGCCATAGCCGGTGAGGTCGACCCCGGTGAGGACGATTTCCTGATAGCCGCGCGCACAAAGACGGCGCACTTCTAGCACCACCTCGCCCACGGGCACAGAACGCGAATTGCCGCGCCCATACGGGATGATGCAGAACGTGCAGCGGTGATCGCAGCCGTTTTGCACCTGCACAAAAGCGCGGGCGCGGTCGCCGAACCCGTCTGCGAGATGGATTGCGGTCTCCTTCACCCCCATGATGTCGTTGACCAGCACCTTCTCGTGCGGCGGAGCGCCGGGATGTTCAAACGCGCCGCCCCAGTTGCGCCACGGCGTTTCGTTCAGCTTCTCCTCGTTGCCCAGCACGAGTGAGACCTCTGCCAAGTTTGCAAATCTCTGCGGCTCGATCTGCGCCGCGCAGCCGGTCACCACGATGGGGGTGTCGGGACGCTCACGCCTGATACGGCGTATGGCTTGATGGGACTGGCGCACCGCCTCCTCGGTCACCGCGCAGGTGTTGACGATGACCGCGTTTTTGATCCCGGCCTCTTGCGCGCGATTGCGGACCACCTCGGACTCGTAGGCGTTCAGCCTGCAGCCGAAGGTGACTACGTCCACGGTCATCGCGGGCGGTTCCGGAGCAGCATCAGCACACCGTATCCCCGAACAGCGCCGCGTCGAAGCGGCCCTGATACTCGTATTCCACCGGACCCATCATAAGGACGTGATCATCAGGCGTGCGCCATTCGATATCCAGATCGCCGCCCGGAACCGTGACGGTCAAGCGGCGGCCGGCGCGGGCAAGGCGGGCGGCGGCGACCGATGCCGCGCATGCGGCCGAGCCGCACGCCTTCGTCAGACCAGCGCCGCGTTCCCACGTGCGCACCGCGATATGCGACCCGGAGCGAACATGGACAAACGAGATGTTGGCGCGTTCGGGGAACATCGAATGGTGCTCAAGGAGCGGTCCGATCTTTGCAACATCGCAGCGATCGAGGTCTTCGACAAGAAATACTGCATGCGGATTGCCCATGCTCACCGCGCAGGCGGGAGGCAATTTGGGTGCGCCGGGCGCGTTTATTTGAATATCGAGGTGCGCAGTATCGGCGACTTCGCGGGCGAGCGGGATCTCGTTCCACGCAAAACGTGGCCTGCCCATATCGACCGTTGAGGCAAGCGCGACTGCGCCCTTCCAGCAATTGAGCACTCCCGCGCGCGTCTCGAATACGAGAACGTCTTTCCCGGTCTCCGCAAACATGAGATCGGCAATGCAGCGCATGCCATTGCCGCAAGCCTCGGCCTCCGAGCCATCGCGATTATAGATGCGCACATAAGCGTCAGTTCCGGAGCTGCGCGGCGTATACAGAGCCATCAGCTGATCATATGGCTGCGAGCGCGCCGCGGCGCGGGCGTCGGCGCTCGTGATCACCCCTGCACGCGAACGCATGTCCACGACGATAATCTCGTTGCCGAGTCCATTCATTTTGGTGAAACTTCGGTCAGCGAGCGCGCTCATGGCCCGGGCTTATATGGGCAAGTTCTCAGCCTTGGCCAGTGCGCCGGGGCGCCGTCAAGTCGGCGCCGAGTGTGCCTGTTCAAGTCTGCCTGTTTCTTGACAGTTTTGGCCGTAGTGGCCATAACGCGTGAACGCGCAAGGCTCATTATTTTTTGGCATGCTGCGTGCAATCCACGAGGGCAGAACCATGTTCGCGGTCATCAAGACCGGCGGCAAGCAGTACCGGGTGGCCGCCCAGGATGTCATCAAGATCGATAAGATCCAAGGTGAACCCGGTGAGGTCGTGCAGTTTGCCGAAGTGCTGCTCCTTGGTGGCGAGAATGTCAGCCTCGGCGCGCCGACCGTGCAAGGCGCTTCGGTCGCGGCGGAAGTGGTGGAGCAGGGACGCGGGCCCAAGATCATTGCGTTCAAGAAACGGCGGCGGAAGAAGTCGCGCCGCAAGCGCGGCCATCGCCAGGAATTTACCGTCGTGCGGGTAACGGAGATTCTCACCGATGGCTCGACGCCAAACCGCACGTCCTCAGCACGGCCCGCAAGCGCGGCGCCTGTCGAGACGAGCGGCCCGGAATAAAGCTCCGGAGACGTCTCGCGATCGTCACAAACGCGGTCTATATAGCGCGGAACAGGAATTTCGGATCATGGCTCACAAGAAAGCAGGCGGCTCGTCGCGCAATGGCCGCGACTCCCACAGCCAACGGCTCGGACTGAAAATTTTCGGGGGCCAGCATGTGCTCGCCGGAAACATCATTGCGCGCCAGCGCGGCACGAAGTGGCATCCCGGGGATAATGTGGGCTTGGCCAAGGACCACACCTTGTTTGCCTTGACCGACGGGCACGTCGAGTTCCGTACCAAGGCCAAGGGCCGCGTGTTCGTGTCGGTGCTTCCCGCCACGGAGGCATCGGCCGAGTAAACGGCGGAAATCCGCCGGCATTCCGTTCGCCCGGCGGGTACTTGAGGCAGGACGGACGCCGGCACCCGAAATGCGCAAGGAACCGCGCAATGGCTCTGCTGGACCAGCCACAACTTTTTGTCAGGACCGGTAGCCTCGCAACCGAGCGCCTGGTCTTAAGACCGCCGGCGCTTGCAGACGCGCCCGCTCTCGTTCATTTGCTCGATGATCGCCAGATCGCTCAGAATACGCTGCGTATTCCGCATCCTTATATGCTTGCAGACGCGCGCGCCTTCATCACCTCTACAAACAAATCCGGCGATGAGCTCGTTTTCCTGATCACGCGCAAGAATGCGCTCGGCGTGATCGGCGCCTGCGGCATTGCGCGCCTGACTCATGCAGGTCCGGAACTTGGGTACTGGATCGGAGTGCCGTTCTGGGGTCTGGGCTATGCGGCGGAAGCGGCGCGTGCGGTGGTTGATCACGCATTCGATGAGCTGGGCCACGAATTCCTTCTCGCCGGCGCGCGCGTGAGCAACCCTGCTTCACGGCGAGTCCTGGAGAAATGCGGGTTCAAATGGACAGGTGTGGCGCTCGGGCGCATCCGCGCATTGGCTGCTTCGGTCCCGATTGATCGTTTCCGTCTCGATGCCGGAACACGGAGGACAGAGAACGGAGGACCAGCGAGAACATAGGACATAAAAGTACGCCTGCCTGATGGTCACACACCCGCTCGGAACAAGTCAGACCGCACGGTCGAGAGCCAGTAATGCGAGTTGATTTCAGAAAATCTGGAAGCAGAACCGAATCCTGCATATCCGTCCTCTGGCCTCGGTCCTCCGTCCTCCGAAAGCTGGAACCGCGGAACCGACTGTTGCACATCCGTCCTCTGTCCTCTGCTCTCTGTCTTCCGAAAACTGTTGACATGCGGATGCAGAATTATGAGAATGCAATGTGCGCGCCTGTCTGCTCCTTTGTTGTTGAGCGGCGCGAGTCCGAAACCCAACAGGGAGGTGAAATGCCCCCGGGATGTTCTAGCCGCGATGATCGCCGCGGCATCGTTCGGGTTGCGGCGTAGCGGCAAATTGGCGAACGGCAGCGTCGGGAGCGGCCTCTTGGGCCGCATCAGTAAGGCAAGGCCCTGCTTGGCCCCTCCCGGCGAGTGCTTCGTTGGCAAGAGCTTTTGTTTGATTAGAGACGCGCTGGCGATCGGCCAAGCGCGGAGTCTTTCTTTTTCCTGTTGACCACCGCATATGCGGGGTCATGAAATTCGTCGACGAAGCCAAGGTGTACATCCGCTCCGGCGATGGCGGGAACGGCTGCGTCTCGTTTCGCCGTGAGAAGTTTCTTGAATTCGGGGGTCCCAACGGCGGCGACGGCGGTAAAGGCGGTGACGTGACTACCGAAGCCGTCGAAGGGCTGAACACGCTCATTGACTACCGTTACCAGCAGCACTTCAAGGCAAAGAACGGCGGCGCCGGGATGGGCAAGGACCGCCATGGGGCCAACGGGGCCGACGTGGTTCTCAAAGTGCCTGCCGGAACCCAGGTGTATACGGAAGACGGCGATACCCTGCTGGCCGATCTAACTGAAATCGGCCAGCGCGCGGTGCTTGCGCGCGGGGGCAATGGCGGCTTCGGCAATACCCATTTCAAGAGCTCCACGAATCGCGCGCCGCGGCACGCCAATCCCGGACAGCCGGGCGAGGAGTTCACGATCAGGCTGCGCCTCAAGCTTATCGCCGACGCCGGCATCGTGGGACTGCCGAACGCCGGCAAATCGACGTTGTTGGCCGCAGTTAGTGCGGCGAAGCCGAAGATTGCGGACTATCCTTTCACGACGCTTCATCCGCAACTCGGCGTGGTCGGGGTCGACGGCCGCGTATTCGTGCTCGCCGATATTCCCGGATTGATCGAAGGGGCGCATGCGGGCAGCGGATTGGGCGACCGCTTTCTGGGTCACGTGGAGCGCTGCCGCGTGCTCGTGCACCTGGTCGACGGCACCGTTGAGAATGCGGGCAGTGCCTACGCGACGGTGCGCACCGAACTCGACGCTTACGGGCATGGCCTCGCTGACAGGCGCGAGATCGTCGTCCTCAACAAGACCGATGCGCTTACCCCGGAGCAGCTGGAAGTGCAGAAACGGCACCTTATGCGCGCAATGGCGAAGCCACGACACGACGATGGACAGTTGTTTGCCGTCTCAGCCGCAACCGGGGCTGGGCTGCGCCAACTCCTGCATGCGGTGCTCGCCGCGATTAACGAAGAACGAGCCGCGCGCGCCAAGGGGGCTGAAGTTTCGGCATGGCAGCCCTGACCCGAATGGAGCGCACACAAGCACGCGCACTACTGCAACAACTCAATCAGCGCCTTCGCATCTTTCGGCGCGGCGCTCTTCTGGTCGTTGTCGAAATATACGAACACCGTGCGGCGCTGCCGCCGCCATTTGCGGATATGTCGCGCCCAGGCGCGCAACATCCTGGGCGAATAATTGCCCCGATAGCGGCCACCCGGCCCGTGGCCGCGCACATAGACGTGCCGCGCCGTGACCTCCCAAGGCGCCGGTGCATCATGGTGATCGGAAAGACAGAGCGAAATATTTGCGCGGTGCAGAAGATCGAAAATCTCGTCGTCGTACCAGCTCTTGTGACGGAACTCGAACGCGTAAAGATGTGAGCGCGGCAGCATCTTCAGAAACGACGCAAGCCGCTCGCTGTTTTTGGTAAATCGTGCCGGCAGCTGGAAGAGAACCACGCCCAGCCTGGGCCCAAGCACCTGCAGCCGGGTGTCCATGAGCTCGATGGAATTCGCGCATTTCTCCGTAAGCCGCTTCCAATGGGTGATGAATTTCGAAGCTTTCCAGGCGAACAAAAATTCCCGTGGCGTCTGGTCGCGCCAGCCAGCCACCGCTTCCAGGGAGGGTGTCCGGTAAAACGAACCGTTGATCTCGGCCGTTGCAAACTGCGTCGAGTACCAGGCAAGCCACTGCTTCTTTGGCAGATCGGCAGGATAAAACGGGCCGCGCCAGCCGTCGTAAGTCCAGCCGGAAGTCCCGATCCAGATCCCGGTCAGTTTTCGCTTGCTTGCCTTGGCACGGCGTCGAGCGCGCATGCTAAATAACGCCGAACGCGCGACAATGGTTGTCGCATCGTATTCCTTTCCCCTGCATGCACTCCCAGCTTCCCGCGCTTCACGACTTCCGGCGCATCGTGGTGAAGGTCGGCTCCTCGCTGCTCGTTGACCACGCGCGGGGCCGGCTCAAGCACGACTGGCTCGCGTCTCTCGCCGACGACATTGGCGCGATGCATCGGGACGGCCGGGACATGCTCGTGGTTTCCTCCGGCGCGATTGCGCTTGGGCGCGCGGTGCTGCGCATTCCCACCGGGCCGTTGCGCCTCGAAGACAGCCAGGCGGCGGCCGCGGTCGGGCAGATCGCATTGGCGCGAACCTGGTCCGAGGTCCTCGGCCGCCACAGCATCACCACCGGCCAGATCCTCGTCACGCTGCAGGATACGGAGGGACGCCGGCGCTATCTCAATGCACGCTCGACGATCAACAAGCTGTTGGAGTTGCGCGCCGTGCCGGTGATCAACGAGAACGACACGGTTGCCACAAACGAGATCCGTTACGGCGACAATGACCGCCTGGCGGCCCGTGTCGCCACCATGGCGAGCGCCGATCTGCTTGTCCTGCTTTCGGATGTGGACGGGCTCTACGACGCTCCGCCAGCAGACCACCCGGAAGCGAAGCTCGTCCCTGTGGTGGAGCGCATCACTTCGGCGATCGAGACGATGGCGGGTGCCGCCGGCTCGGGGCTCTCGCGCGGGGGAATGCAGACCAAGATCGAAGCAGGCAAGATCGCCACCGGCGCCGGCACCCACATGGTGATCGCCTCGGGCCATATCGCCCACCCGCTCACCGCAATAGCGGAAAAGGGACGCTGCACCTGGTTTCTCACCGGTGCCACCCCCCTCGCCGCGCGCAAGAAATGGATTGCCGGAACTCTCGAGCCCAAGGGCAGCCTCACGATCGATGCCGGAGCCGTGGCAGCCCTGCGGGACGGTAAAAGCCTGTTGCCTGCCGGTATTCTGCGGGTGGAGGGGACGTTTGCGCGCGGCGACGCGGTCATCATCCGAGGACCCGATGGCGCCGAAGTCGGGCGCGGCCTCGTCGGTTATGATGCGGAAGACGCAGGCAAAATCCGCGGGCACCCGTCCGCGGAAATCCTTTCCATTCTGGGCTTTGCCCGGCGTGCCGAGATGGTCCACCGGGATGATCTGGTCCTGACGCCGCCCTAGCCGCCGGCGCGCATAAAAAAAGAAGACCCCGGCGCCCAAAGGGCCAGGGTCTGTCGTCGGATGGGTGAGGGGTTGGGGGGCTGGGGGGCACGCCACCCGACGTTAGGCTAAAAACTCGCTAGAGCGCCTTCCGTTCCAGGGCGCAGCAAATTTATTTTTCTCTCCGGCGCCGCCGTGCCTGGGGCCTGGCCGAATGACTGCCCTGCGGCGGCAGATCCACGTGCCTGCCATCCGGGAACTCGATGTAACGGCTGAGGATTCTACGGCCAGTGCCGCTGCGTCCCTCCACCACGTAGCGGGTGCCGACCGGAAAACGTTGCGGCAGAAGATGCAACTGCGACTGCATGGATCCTCCAGGATACATTCGGCCCTGAATTGAGTAGCGGAATTGAGCAGCCGCTCAATGCGCGCCGCGAACACGGCGTTCCGAGCGACCGCGCAAAGTCCTGGGAGTTTCTGTGCAAAGCTGTGGAAAAGCCAGAGATCAGGTGTCAGCGATCAGATCTCGAACCCATTGTCGCGCGCGAAGCCTTTGAGCGAGGTTTCCGGCCGGGCACCGAGGTGCTGGATAACCTCCGCCGCCGCGAGCGCGCCAAGGCGAGCGCAGTTGCGGTGGTCGGCGCCGCGCGCCATGGCGGCCAAAAAACCCGCCGCGAAAAGATCGCCGGCACCCGTGGCGTCGACGACGCGATCGACGTTGACCGCAGGCACCGCTTCGGTTTCGTCGCGGGTGATCACCAAAGCTCCCTTCTCGCTTCGCGTGATCACCGCAAGCCGGGCATCCTTGCGCAGCTCGTTGAGCGCCGTTTCGAAAGCTGCTGTCTGATAGAGACTATGGAGCTCGCGCTCGTTCGCAAACACGAGATCGATCGTGCCGTTCCTGATCAGGTCGAGAAATTCCGCGCGATAGCGGTCGACGCAGAACGCATCGGAAAGCGTAAGTGCAACGCGGCGCTCTGCGGCATGCGCGATCTTCGCTGCCTTGAGAAAAGCCTCCTTCGCGTGCGGCGGGTCCCAAAGATAGCCCTCGAGATAGACGATCTCGGTGGCCGCAATGTCTGCTGCATCGATGTCCTTGGGGTAGAGATCCTGCGCGGCGCCCAGATACGTGTTCATCGTGCGCTCGCCATCGGGAGTGACCAGCACATAGCAGCGCGCCGTCGATGGACCGCTCGCCGCCGGCGGGGTCGAAAACGACACGCCCGCCGCGCGGATGTCGTGGGTGAAGACACGGCCGAGCTCGTCGTCGCGCACCTTGCCGATGAAGGCCGCGCGCGCGCCAAGCGAAGCGACGCCGACAGTC
The DNA here is from genome assembly GCA_040510075.1 of Xanthobacteraceae bacterium. Taxonomy (GTDB): domain Bacteria; phylum Pseudomonadota; class Alphaproteobacteria; order Rhizobiales; family Xanthobacteraceae; genus VAZQ01. Next base: position 48,750 of record JBEVJT010000113.1, read on the forward strand.
GTATTTGCAGCCGAGCCGCCCGAAATCTCCACCGCCGGTCCCATCGCGTCATAGATCGCCGCCGCCTGCTCTTCGGCGATCAGCGCCATCGCGCCCTTGCGCATGGTGTGGCGGATCAGGAAGTCATCCTCGGTGCGCGCGATCACGTCGACAATGGCGTTGCCGATTCCAAGCACGTCGAAGCGAGACGCAGGCATCGTGAGCTCCCAAAATTGCGCGCGCACTATACTGGTCGCAGCTCCCCAGGCAATCAACATAGGCGCCCCGCTGCAGCACGCATGCGTCCTTAATAGCACCTCAACAGCACATGCGTACCGCTTGCACGTACGGCGCGCGGCATGCGATGCAATCGATGTCAGGAGAAATTCCGGATGGCATTCAAGGAGCGCGTGTTTTCAGGCGTGCAGCCGACAGGGAATCTGCACCTCGGCAATTATCTCGGAGCAATCGTGAAATTCGCCGCGCTGCAGGAACGCTACGACTGCATCTATTGCATCGTCGATCTGCACGCCATCACGGTGTGGCAGGATCCGGCCGAGCTGCCCAAGATGATCCGCGAAGTGGCCGCTGCGTTCATTGCCTGCGGCATCGATGTGAAAAAAAACATCATCTTCAATCAGAGCCAGGTTGCCGAGCATGCCGAGCTTGCCTGGATATTCAACTGCGTTGCGCGACTGGGCTGGCTGAACCGAATGACGCAGTTCAAGGAGAAGGCGGGAAAGGATCGCGAGAATGCTTCGGTCGGTCTTTACGCCTATCCGGCGTTGATGGCCGCCGACATTCTGGTCTATCGCGCCACCCATGTTCCGGTGGGGGAAGATCAGAAGCAGCATCTCGAGCTCTCGCGCGACATAGCCCAGAAGTTCAACGGTGATTTCGCCGCATCGATCCGGGCCCACGGCTACGGTGATGCATTCTTCCCGCTCCCGGAACCGCTGATTCAGGGTCCGGCGACGCGGGTAATGTCGCTGCGCGATGGCACGAAGAAGATGTCCAAATCAGACGCTTCGGACCAGTCACGCATCAATCTGACAGACGATGCGGACACGATTGCGCACAAGATCCGGCGGGCGAAAACGGACCCGGCGGTGCTGCCCGGCGAGGAAAAAGGCCTGGAGCATCGGCCTGAAGCCGACAATCTCGTCGGCATCTACGCCGCGCTCGCAGGTACGACCAAGACGGATGTCCTCAAGGAGTTCGCAGGCGCCCAGTTTTCAACGTTCAAACCCGCCCTGGTCGATCTTGCTGTCGCAAGGCTCGCGCCGATCAACGCTGAAATGAAACGGCTCATCGCCGACTTTGCCTTCATCGACTCATTGCTCGCCGATGGCGCCACTCGCGCGCAAGCGATTGCAGGCGATACCATGCGTCAGGTGAAGGACATTGTCGGCCTAGTGCATCGCTGATCGCCAGAGCTGCTCGGTGAGCCGCGCGCGCCTATTGTGTCCCCACTGATCGGCGTGGCAGGATTTGCGGCTGTGTCCGCGCCGGACAGAGTAGGTCGATGAGCACGAAGCGCCGCAGCTACGAAGCCGGTCACTCGCCCAAATTTCTGGTCGTCATCGATGACTCGCCCGAATGCGATCGAGCCTTGTATTTCGCAAGCCGCCGCGCTCTGCGCATCGGCACAACCGTCCTGATGTTGCGCGTGATCGAGACGCATGATCATACTCAGCAGTGGCTCGGTGTCGCCGACATCATGCGGGCGGAGGCGCATGAAGAAGCCAATGCCGTGCTGGATCGCCACGCTGCGCGTTCGGCTGCGATGACGGGAGTGATGCCGCAGCGCATCATTCGCGAGGGCGAAAAGGCCGAGGAACTGCTCAAGCTGATCGAGGATGATGAAGACATCGCGCTGCTCGTTCTTGCAGCCGCACTAGGTCCCGAAGGACCCGGTCCTCTCGTATCCAGTGTCAGCAAAAATGCAGGCGAGTTTCCGATCCCGATCGCCATCGTCCCCGGACACCTCACGGATGAGGAACTCGATGCAGTCTCCTAAAGTGGGATGGCTTTATCTTCGAATCGTCGTCCCACTCTACCTCATTGTGGAGTATGATCTTTTCCGAAAACCGGTTCCCAACCCGCATCACGTGCGGGGCAGGCTTTTTCGGGATCGTGCCTAAGACCCGAGCTGGCGCGAGTGATGCTTGAAGTTCAATGCAGAGCAGCCACTTATTAGCCGAAGCGCCCCGTGCGCTCGCCCCAGGGGCTGCACCCAAGGAGAAACTCATGTTCATCCAGACCGAGCCCACTCCCAATCCGGCGACTCTCAAATTCCTGCCGGGCCGCACGGTACTGGCGAGCGGCACGCTCGACATGCGGGACACCGAAGCGGCTGAGCAATCCCCGTTGGCGGAGCGTCTCTTTGGGATTCCGGGTGTGGCCGGCGTGTTCTTCGGCTCCGACTTTGTCGCGGTGACCAAATCTGCGGGCGAATGGCAGCAGCTCAAGCCTGCCATCCTGGGTGCCATCATGGAGCATTTCATGTCCGGCGCGCCGATCACCCGCACTGGGTCGGCCGCTTCGGCGAGCGAGGAGTTTTTTGCGCCGGAAGATGCAGAAACCGTAGCGGCGATCAAGGAGCTCATCGAAGCCCGCGTCCGGCCCGCGGTCGCCAATGATGGCGGCGATATCACCTTTCGCGGCTACAAGGACGGCGTCGTTTACCTCGATATGAAGGGCGCCTGCTCCGGCTGCCCTTCATCGACCGCGACATTGCGGCACGGCATCCAGAACTTGCTGCGCCATTACGTGCCCGACGTGGTCGAGGTCAGGGCCATGGGGGCGTAAGGCCGCATCGTTAGTTCTGACCCGGGACGCGTCGGCGGGTCGCAGCTTGCTGCACGCCTGAGGGCGAGGGATGCGCGTTCTTGCAATCGATACCGCGCTCGAGGCCTGTTCGGCCGCGGTGCTCGATCTGGACCACCGCGGGATTGTTGCGGTCGAATCGCTCACCATGGCGCGTGGCCACGCGGAAGCGCTGATGCCGCTCATCGCCCGCGTCATGCGCGAGGCCGCAATCGAATTTGCCGAGCTCGACCGGATTGCCGTTACGACGGGCCCCGGGAGTTTTACCGGATTGCGCGTGGGCATTTCCGCCGCGCGAGCGATTGCGCTCACGGCGGGCAAGCCCGCGATCGGCCTATCGACGCTTGCCGCCTTTGCAGCTCCGCTCATTGCCGATGACGACAGCACGAACGTGGTGGCCGCAATCGATGCACGGCACGCGCAGGTCTATCTGCAGGTATTTGGCAGGGGCGGACGCACGCTCGTTTCGCCACGGATAGCCACGCTGCGCGATGCACTGCGCCTGTCTGTGAGCGGGCCCGCCCGCCTGGTCGGCTCCGGCGCCCAAGCCATGGCAGCAGCCTGGCCGAAGGAAGCCGAGCCTCCGCTTCTCGTCGAGAACTGCGCCGCGCCCGAAATCGCCTGGGTCGCGCGTCTCGGCGCCGCAGCGGCCGAAGGCTATGGACCGCCCAAGCCGCTCTATCTGCGCGCGCCCGATGCGCAGCCGCAGGATGCTGCTCGACTTGCCCGCCGATGAGGAAATTTTTCAGCGGCTTGCTCGCGCGAAAGGAGCCTCGATTTTCGCCTGCAGGAACGCGAGATGCGCGCGCAATGGCAGCGCTTCATGCTGCTTCCTTTCAACGTGGCTGGAGCGAGGACGAATTTGAAAAGCTCCTGTTGGAGCGCAATGTCGTCGCCGATCGTGCCAGTCTGGGGACCGAGCTCGTTGGGTTCATCCTGTCGCGCATCGCTGGGGATGAGGCCGAGATTCTGTCCATCGCCGTACACACCTCGGAGCGCAATCACGGGCTCGGGCGCCGGCTGCTCGATATCAACATGCGGCGCATGGCTGGGCTTGGCGTGTGCTCCCTGTTTCTGGAAGTGGCCCAGGACAACCTCGCTGCCCGCAAGCTCTATCAGCGGGCCGGTTTCCGTGACGTGGGCCGGCGCGAGGCATATTATGCGGATCGGGATGGTGCCGCGGCACTGATCCTGCGCAGAGAACTCACATGAGCTGCTTTACCGTGCGATTGCCGAGGAAGCGAAACGCCGCGGGCGCGTTGGCGCTCATCCTTGCGGCGCTTTTGAGTTCCGCTCCGGCCATAGCACAAACATTCCCGGACAGACCGATCAAGATGCTGGTCGGATTTTCCGCCGGCGGCGGTACTGACGTGGTTGCCCGAATTCTCGCGCAGAAGATGTCGGAAACGATCGGCCAATCGGTCATGGTCGAGAATAGATCCGGCGCCAGCGGTTTGATCGCGGCGGAGGCGGTCGCGAAAGCGCCGCCTGATGGCTACACGCTGATGATGGGCAGCCAGACGACATTTGCCGTTGCACCCAAGCTCTATCGTAAAACCACCCTCGATGCGGCGAAGGATTTTTCCGGGATTGCCATGGCCGGCAGTTCGCCCCTCGTGCTCGTGGTGCACCCCTCGATTCCCGCGCGCTCCGTCGCCGACGTGATCGCGATGGCAAGGGCCAACCCGGGCGGAGTTAATTTTGGTTCCGGCGGACTGGGAACGACGCCGCACATGACGGGCGAACTGTTCTGCCATCTCGCCGGCATCAAGATGGCGCATGTGGCCTACCGCGGAGAAGCTCCAGCCATCAATGATCTCCTCGGCGGCCAAATTCCCCTGATGTTCGCCAATCTATCGGCCGTCATCGGCAATGTACGCGCCGGTCAACTGCGCGCGCTTGCGGTTACCAGCGCAGGACGAGCCGCTGCCGCTCCCGAAATCCCAACTATCGCGGAAACCGCACTTCCGGGTTTCGAGGCGACCACCTGGTTTGCGCTGGTGGTGCCGGCGGGCACCCCTCAGGAATTGCGGCTTCGGCTCAATGCCGAGGTAAAATCTGCTCACGCGCAAGCGGATGTAGCGCATCGATTCGGTGAACTCGGCATGACAGCGGATGACGTCAGCCCCGAGCAACTCGACGAGTTCATCAGGTCGGAAATCATCAAATGGGCGCGAGTCATCAAGGATGCGGATATCCGCACATTGGAATAGCGGTTGACAGCCGGCCAGCGAAGGACAATTTCCCGCGCATGCGATCGCGCAAAGTCCACATCAAATCCTTTGGCTGTCAGATGAACGTCTATGATTCGCATCGTATGGCTGACACGCTTGCGGCTCAGGGTTTCTTGGAAACCGCCGTTCTTGAGGAAGCGGATCTGGTCGTGCTCAACACGTGTCACATCCGCGAGAAGGCCGTGGAAAAGGTGTATTCCGAGTTGGGCCGCGTCCGGCTCGTCAAGGATGCAGCCAGCCGCGCCGGGCGGCGCCTGACCATCGTCGTTGCGGGCTGTGTCGCGCAGGCAGAAGGCGAGGAGATCATTCGCCGCGCTCCGGCGGTGGACATCGTCGTCGGCCCGCAGAGCTATCACCGGCTTCCTGCGCTGATCGCGCGCGCCGAGAACGGCACCGTCATTGATACGGAGTTTACGGTCGAACACAAATTTGACGCGTTATCCAAGCCGAGCGCAGCAGCCACCCGCGCCCGCGGCGTATCGGCATTCGTCACCGTGCAGGAAGGCTGCGACAGGTTCTGCACGTTCTGCGTCGTGCCCTATACGCGCGGTGCCGAAACATCGCGGCCGGTCATGAAAGTGGTTGCGGAGGCGGAGCATCTCGCCGCAAGCGGCGTGCGCGAGATCACCGTCATCGGGCAGAACGTCAATGCCTACCACGGTGAAGGGCCCGATGGACGGCCCTGGCCCCTCGGCCGCCTGCTCCTCCGCCTGGCCGAAGTGCCCGGGATCGCACGCTTGCGCTACACGACGAGCCACCCCTGCGACATGGAGGAGACCCTCATTGCGGCCCACCGCGATCTGCCCGCGCTGATGCCCTATGTGCATCTGCCGGTACAATCGGGCAGCGATCGCATCCTGCGTGCCATGAACCGCCGGCATACGCGCGCCGAATACGTGGCGACCATCGCGAGATTGCGTTCCGCGCGGGCGGACCTGGCATTCTCATCCGATTTCATCGTCGGATTTCCTGGCGAAACAGAGGAAGATTTTGGCGCAACGATGTCGCTGGTCGATGAGATCGGCTATGCGGCCGCATTCTCGTTCAAATACTCTCCCCGCCCGGGCACTCCGGCGGCGCAGATGTCGGAACAGATTCCGAAAGAGGTGAAGCTCGATCGCCTGCATCGCCTGCAGGCTTCGATTACGCGCAGGCAGACCGCTTTCAGTGCGCGTTGCGCGGGCCGGAGTTTCGATGTCCTGTTTGACAAGGCTGGTCGCCATCCTGGCCAGATTGTCGGCCGCTCCCCATATTTGCAGCCGGTCCAAGTGAGAGCGGCTTCCGAACTCATCGGCAAAATCGCGTCCGTGCTCATCACCGGGGCAAGCGCGAACAGCCTTTTCGGCGTGCTCGCGCGAGAGACATAGGCCAGGAAGGAATCTTTGCGCTCGCCTCGATCGGACAATGGGCTCGCCTCGCCGATAGCACCGGTTGTCCTCGATTTTGACGACAATCGGCTCGCCTCCATGCTCTTTGGCCAATATGGCCAGAATCTTGCGCTCATCGAGCGAAGGCTCGGAGTCGTTGCCGAGCAGCGGGGCAATCATGTTGCGGTCGTAGGGCCGGAGGAAGGCGTGGCGCAGGCGCGCCGCGTGCTCGAGGGACTCTATGCGCGCCTGAAGCAGGGCGACGAACTCATCGCCGGGGATGTGGAAGGAGCCATTCGCCTTGCCATCGCACAAGGCTCGCTGTTCGACTACGAGCTGGACAGTGGCCAGGTAACTTTTGAGCAGATCAACCTGCGCAAGCGCCCGGTGCGGGCGCGTACCCCTGCGCAGGATGCCTACATACGAGCGCTGCGACGCGATGCGATGGTTTTTGGTATTGGCCCCGCCGGAACCGGCAAGACCTGGCTCGGGGTTGCGCATGCAGTGCAGCTGTTCGAACGCAAGGAGGTCGATCGCATCATTCTCTCGCGACCAGCCGTCGAAGCGGGCGAACGCCTGGGATTTCTGCCCGGCGATATGCGCGAGAAGGTCGACCCCTATTTGCGACCGATCTACGATGCACTCTACGATTTGATGGACGCGCGCATCATGCAGCGCGCGCTCGAAACCGGAGAAATCGAGATCGCGCCGCTCGCCTTCATGCGCGGTCGGACGCTCGCCAACTCGGTCGTGATCCTGGACGAAGCGCAGAATACCACGTCCATACAAATGAAGATGTTTCTCACGCGGCTGGGTGAGAACAGTCGCATGATTGTCACCGGCGATCCGAGCCAGGTCGATCTGCCGCCCGGGCAAATCTCTGGCCTCGCAGAAGCCACGCGTTTGCTCAAGAATGTTGAGGGGGTCGGCTTGATTGCCTTCACAGCCGCCGACGTCATTCGGCATGAACTGGTAGCGCGTATAGTCGAGGCGTATGACAAGGCTGGGCGGAAACCCGCCCATCTGCGCGAGCAGCACGAATGAGCGTCGACTATTCCACGCCGGCCGTGGAGATGGGCATGCGTCCGAGGACACGAAAAAACCGTGCGCGGCCGCCGCTGCGCCTCTCCAAAAGCCAGCTAAGCGTGGAAATTCTCGTGCAATCACCCGTGTGGAACACGCACCGGAACGCGAAATCAGCCGTGCGGAGGATCCTGGCTGAGGCGGCCGCGGCGACGGCAACGACTGCGGGCGAGCTCGCGGTGGTGCTCACAAGCGATCTGGCTATCCGCGAGCTCAACCGCAGATGGCGAGGCAAAAACGTGCCGACCAACGTGCTCTCGTTTCCAACTCAGGATACTGCGCCTGCCACAAACTCTCCTCGCCTCCTTGGTGATGTCGTGATCGCATATGAAACTTGCGACCGCGAAGCGCGCGCGCAGCATGTATCGTTCATGGATCATCTGGGGCATCTGGCCCTGCACGGCTTCCTCCATCTCCTAGGCTATGATCATGTAGCGGCCCACGAAGCCCAGAGGATGGAAGCGCTCGAAGCAGCTATCCTCGCGCGGCTTCACATTGCGAACCCCTATCCGGGAAGCCAGGCTGCCGCCGAGGCGTGATCTCCATGTCCGCTTCAGACGCACCACCTTCACCCGAACCGACGCGCAACCTGCCCGTCCCGGTGCGCTGGCAGCCGGATGCGCGCGAAGTCGGCGAGAGCTGGTTCGGTCGCGCCCTGCGCACGTTGTTCGGATGGCGTGCGAACACCATTCGCGCCGACCTGAAGGACGTGCTCGAAGATGGTGGCGGGGAGGCGGATTTTTCGCCGACCGAGCGCAGGATGCTCAAAAACATTCTTGCGCTGCGGGAGCGGCGGATCGCCGACGTGATGGTGCCGCGTGCTGATATCGTAGCCGTGCAACGCGAAATTTCGCTCGGCGAGCTCATGAAAGTATTTGAGAGTGCCGCCCATTCGCGCCTCGTGGTCTACGAGGAAACCCTCGATGACGCCGTGGGCATGGTTCACATCCGCGATCTCGTCGCGTTCATGACCATGCGCGCTGCCGCGAGCGCCAAGAGCAACACGCGCCGCAAAAAACCGTTTCCTGCGGGGCTCGATCTCAAGGCAGTCGATCTTTCCATGCCGCTTTCCTCAGCGTCCATTATTCGTGAAATTCTCTACGGGCCACCCTCGATGCCGGTGCTCGATCTGCTTGCGAAAATGCAAACCACACGCATCCATCTGGCCATCGTCATTGACGAATACGGGGGTGCCGACGGCGTTGTTTCGATCGAGGACATCGTCGAGCAGATCGTCGGTGAGATCGGGGACGAGCATGACGAGGAGATTGAGCCCAGCGTTGTTCGCCAGCCCGATGGGTCCTTCCTGGCCGATGCTCGCGCGCCGCTCGAAGATGTCAGCGCGATCATTGGCCCCGAATTTGACGTCGGGGAGGATGCGAAAGATGTGGACACTCTGGCCGGTTACGTGGTGAGCAGGGTGGGGCGCGTCCCCGTAAGGGGAGAGCTGGTCCCCGGACCGGGGCCGTTCGAAGTCGAAATACTGGATGCCGATCCGCGACGGCTGAAAAAGCTGCGCATCTATCGCAGTCTTGATAAGCAGAACGGAAAGCGTCCCGAAGAAGTGCGGCCGCTCGAAAACGCCAGAGCAAAAACCAGCTCCGGCGCTGACGGTGCGCCGGATTCGACCGGGTCGTCCCAGCCGGAAGCCTTCAAATTCTCCACCGACACGGGATCCACGAAATCCGTTCGCAGACCTTAGTTTTGTCGCGCGTCGCCCAACGCATCACGCTCGCATGGGGCTGGCGGCGCATCGGCATCGCTTTCCTCGCCGGAGCGGTCTCGACGCTCGCACTGCCGCCCACAAACATTTGGCCGATCCCGTTCATCACCTTTCCGATCCTGGTCTGGCTCGTGGATGGCGCCGCCATCGGGTGGGGTGGTCCAGTCTTGTCCGCAGCGATTCTCGGCTGGTGGTTTGGCTTTGGTTATTTCCTGGCAGGGCTTTACTGGATCGGTCACGCGTTTTTGGTCGACGCCAAGACCTTCGGGTGGCTGCTGCCATTGGCGGTCACCGCACTGCCGGCCGGCATGGCGATTTACACCGCGCTTGGTGTCGCTCTGGCGCGACTGCTTTGGACGCGCGGCGCCTGGCGCATAGTCGCGCTGGCGCTCGCACTCACGGTGACCGAGTGGTTGCGCGGACATCTGTTCAGCGGATTTCCCTGGAATACGTTCGGCTATTTGCTGGTGTCGCCGTTGTGGCTCGCGCAAGGAGCAGCGCTGGTCGGCATCTGGGGGATGACCTTCGCTGCTATCGTAATTTATTCGTTGCCTGCCGTACTTACCGACGACGCGGCCGATATCAAGCGGCCGTGGTTTGCGCTTGCATCGGGTGCGGCTGTGCTCGTTGTGTTAGCCACTTTCGGCGCGGTGCGGCTCGCGCGAGCACCCACGCAGTACCGGGATGGAGTTCGGCTGCGCGTCATGCAGCCCAATCTGCCGCAAGATGCGAAATTCAACTATGCCCAAAAACAGCAGGTGATGAGCCAGTATCTGACGCTCTCCGACCGGCCGACGGGGCCCGGATCCACGGGCCTGCGCGACGTCACGCATCTCATTTGGCCCGAATCCGCCTTCCCGTTCTTTCTGACCCACGAGCCTGACGTGCTCGCGCAGATCACTGCCTTGCTGCGGCCCGGAACGGTGTTGATCACGGGCGGCATCCGCCCGCCCGAGGGCAACTCCGATGCAGCGATCACCCGCGCCTATAATTCCATCTATGTCATAGGGTCCGACGGATCAATTCTTTCGGTGTACGACAAGGTACATCTCGTTCCGTTCGGCGAATATCTTCCTTTTCAGGGCGCACTCGAACGGCTTGGGTTTCGCCAGCTCACGAAGCGCCGCGGCGGCTTCCTGGCAGGAGATCGGCGTCGCAATCAGCGCCTGCCCGGCGCGCCGGATTTCCTGCCGCTGATTTGTTACGAGATTATTTTTCCTGGAGATGCGGTTCCCCGCAGCGATCGCCCGGGTTGGGCTTACACGCAGCTCGGGCACTATCTCGGCTGGCCATTCGTTGCCGGCACCGGCCAACGCCCCGGCTGGATGCTCAATCTTACCAATGACGGCTGGTTCGGATTCAGCACCGGACCGTATCAACACTTTCAGCAGGCGCGGATCCGCGCCATCGAGGAAGGGCTGCCGCTGGTTCGAGCGGCGAATACCGGCATTTCCGCAGTGATCGATCCGCTCGGCCGCATCGTCAATTCACTGCCGCTTGGCGCCGAAGGCGTGCTCGATGCGTCGTTGCCGCGGCCTATTGCCCGCACCCCTTACGCGCGCGCGGGGGATGGGGTCCTGGGGGTGATCCTCGCCTTCGCGTTCGCGCTGGTCCTGCGGGCGCGAAAACGACAGGCTTGAGGCCTGCGAACAGAGAACGCGCTCGCAGACAGCGCAGTGGGGGGTGCTACCATTTGGCGCCGGTCGCGCAGATTGCATTCTGGCGCGAAGCATGAAAACTCGCTGGAAGCGTGTGTGCCGGAGACAAGGATGGCGAAGAAGGCCCCCAATCCCGTTGACAAGCACGTCGGCAGCCGCGTGCGCATGCGACGCATGATGGTGGGTATGAGTCAGGAAAGGCTCGGAGACGCGCTCGGTCTCACGTTTCAACAAGTGCAAAAATATGAAAAAGGCACCAATCGAATCGGAGCTTCCCGTCTGCAGCAAATCGCGCAGGTTCTGCAGGTGCCGGTCGCTTTCTTCTTCGAGGACGCACCCCGCCAGGAACGGCTTGAGGAACTGAGGGATGCACCCTCTACCACCTACGTTTCCGAGTTTCTTGCCTCCAGCGAAGGTCTTTCGTTGACCAGGGCCTTCATGCGCATTCAGGAGCCCAAGCTCAGGCGCCGCATCGTGGATCTGGTCGAAACCATTGCCGGACAACGCGAACGATAGTTTGTTTCGGCGAGTACAAGGTCAACCTGTGTTCCTGCGGCAATGCACGGCCGCAATGCCTTGACCGAACAGTGCGCTGCTGCAACAAAGGCGCGTCCACTTCGCTCAGTTCGGAAATACCTTTGCGCCTCGGCTAACTACAGTACCGCGGCATTCCGGCTGCGAATGTAAGAGGCGCAGAAGCGGCTGACCTGATCAGGGGGAGACATTTCAGTGTGGCGCGGCAAGTACCTATTCACCAGCGAGTCGGTTTCGGAAGGTCATCCTGACAAGGTCTGTGATCAGATTTCCGACGCTATCCTGGATGCATTCATCGAAAACGATCTGAAACTGGGCATTGCCGACGACAGCAAGGCGAACACCCGGCTTGGGTGTGAGACGCTGTGCACGACCAACAAGATCGTGATCGCCGGCGAAGGCCGCGGGCAACCGCCCCTGTTTCACAAACACGGCAAGCATGCGGTCGTCAATCGCGAAATGATCGTGCAAATTGCGCGCGGCGTCGTGCGCGATATCGGCTACGACCAGGAGGGTTTCTCTTATGGCGGCGCCGACATCGAGGTTCTTTTGCACGGGCAATCTCCGGACATCGCCATGGGCGTCGATGCCAAGAAGAAGAACGGCGTCGAACAGGAAGGCGCCGGCGACCAAGGAATGATGTTCGGTTATGCCTGCACCGAAAGCGAGGTCTACGAGAAGGGCTCTTTCATGCCCGCGCCCATCTATTTCGCGCACAGAATCCTGAGGGCGCTCGCGGAAAAACGCCGTTCACAGCAGCTTTTCGATCTCCAACCGGACGCCAAGAGCCAGGTCACCGTGCAATACGTCGACGGCCGGCCGATCGGCTGCACCAAGGTTGTGGTATCTACACAGCACAATGCGCGTACGCGCAACGGCAAGAAATACACGCCGAACATGGTGCGCGACATGATTGGCGATACGATCGCGTCCGCATTGCCGGAGGGCTGGATGCCCAAAAAGGCCTCGGATTTTCTGGTCAATCCGACCGGGAATTTCGTTGTCGGAGGTCCGGATGGCGACTGTGGACTGACCGGCCGCAAAATCATTGTCGACAGCTATGGCGGCTACGCACCGCATGGCGGAGGGGCGTTTTCCGGAAAAGACCCGACCAAGGTGGACCGCTCCGCCGCCTATGCGGCGCGTTATGTGGCGAAGAATGTCGTTGCGGCAGGTCTCGCCGAACGCTGCACTATTCAGATCGCCTATGCGATCGGGGTAGCGGATCCGATGTCGCTTCTTGTCGACATGCATGGCACCGGAACAGTCGATGAGCGGAAGGTGCAGAAAGTATTGCCGGAAATCTTCCCCCTGCGGCCGACGAGCATCCGGCGTGCGCTCAAGCTGTCGCGGCCGATCTACCGGCGCACCGCTGCCTACGGCCATTTCGGCCGTGCGCCGGAAAAGGACGGCGGCTTCTCGTGGGAGAAGACTGATCTTGCGGATAATCTCAAACGGGCGCTGCTCTGAAGGTTGCCCGCCAAACGGCCCACGATGTCGATGTCGCTAGCGCGCTTCGAAATTGCCGGTCGATGCGCCACACATGCCACATGCCACATGCGCAGGAGCCCGGGCGCGCCTTCTTCGGCAGGCGCGTTGCTCGTGGACTAAAGCCCAGACAGCAGCTCCTGCTTGCTACCGTCCTGCCGCAGCTGCGTCTGGACCTTGCTGCGCTTCCCCGGGATCTTCGTTCCTTGTATCCGCAGCCGGTTTGCGAGGTTCGCCTCGAAGTCGGGTTCGGCGGCGGCGAACATCTCATTGCCGAAGCAAAAGCAAATCCGGAAACCGGGTTCATAGGAGTTGAGCCTTTCGTCAACGGCATGGCCAAGGCACTCGCGGCCATAACTGCAGAGAACATCGCAAATATCAGGCTTCATTCCGGAGACGCCTGGGAACTGTTGCCCCGCATCGCACAGGAAGCGCTGGCGCGGGTCGATCTCATTCAGCCTGATCCATGGCCCAAGCGCCGCCACTGGAAACGACGGTTCATTCAGGAGCATACGATTGCCGAGATAGGGCGCGTTCTGCGCCCCGGCGGCGAATTCCGTGTCACCACCGATGTCGCCGATTACGCGGCATGGACGTTCAAGCACATACTTCGCTCGGAGCTCTTCGAGTGGACGGCCGAGCGCGCGAACGACTGGCGCTGTCCGTGGAGCGGGTTTCCCGGCACGCGCTATGAGGCGAAGGCGAGGCGCCAAGGCCGGGAGCCATGCTACCTGATTTTCCGCAAAAGGCCCGTCTGAGATCAGCGCGCGGCGCCGCTCGGCTGCCAGTGCTGCACCTGCCAGAAGCGCATCACCCGTTGCGCGGTCATGGGCGAAAGCCGCTCGAAATTCGCGTAGGCAAGATCGAGCGTTTCTCCTGAAATCCTCGCGCTGTTCGGCAATGCATTCGCTAGCGCCCGCACAGTCTGCCAGCTCCATCCGGCCGCTTTGCAGATGATCAGAACGGGATCGAGGCGGTCGGCACGGAAAATTCGATCCACCACGTCGACCGGTACTGCGCACAACAATGCAACACCCGCGACAGCATCCTCAGTTTGCCCCGCGGTGGCGAACTCTGCGACTTGGCGCTCATCGAGCGCGCCCTTTTGGTGCAGGGCGAAAACCGTCGTTTGCGCCGCCGCATAGTCGCGGGGCGGCGGCGTCTCACCCCTGAATTCCTGCACAATTTGGCGCAGTGCCGTGTGCATGCCCGCGCTGTTCGCCCGCAAGTGCTCGCGCACCGTCTCGCTTGCATGAACGAGAAGGTCTCGAAACAGCTGAGGCGGAAAATCAGCGCGTCGCGCAAGCGCGGCTGCGAGTTCTGCATCCAGGCGGGCGGTCTCGACAAGCGCCGCAAATCCCTCTGGCGACACGCGCGCGCTGCCATTGCCAACGAGCTTGCACAGGACCTCCTGATTTCCCCGACGAACCAAAATGTCTGTGACCGCTTCCGCTATATCCTGGCGCGCCGAAAGCGCGAGCAGGTGTTGCTGGGACTTCTGTCGGGCAATATTCGCGAGGTCAGGCGGCTCGAACCGGGTGGAGTGCTCAAGCGCTGGCCCCGCCACGGCGATGTCATCGTCCATGGCAAGGTGCATCATGACCCCGGCAGGCGCGTTGCCGATGGGAGCGAGCAGGCGCGAAAGCTCAATTCGCGCTGTTCGATCTACGAAACCAAGAAGCCTCTCGAAGACTTGCCCGAACAGCCGGATATGCTCGCCGTTGAGGCGGGATGCTTTCTCGCGAAAAAGCCCGGCGACGCCGGAAAGGGCTTCGGCTCGCCGCGGGGCAGAGCCGTTTTCGAGCACCTGATCCAGCTCCGGCAAGAGCAAGGCGGGCAATGACATTCGGAATCCATCCGGCGGCAAATCGGTCGCGTAAGGCGCCAGCATGAAAGGTAGGGCTCGAATCTGAAGGAATGGTTGCCAAAATCCTACCGGCTCTCCCCTTGCGCGTGCCGCGGAAAGGGCTATATTTCCAGCATCCAGCTTATGGATATCTCATAACGATCGGATCTGATCCGGTTGGCCTTTGAGAGTGGGTTCCCCGGGACCCGCTCTTTTTTGTTACCCGATCACAAGAGGCGCGGATCGGGCCGCCGCAACAACGGCAAAACACGCGCGAAGAGATCGACATTCGGTATGTTGCAGCCAGAGAAGGATCGGCGGCTCATACGGGAGCAGGGTGTAGCGGCGCGGATTGCGTCCATCGTGGAGCCTGTGCTCGCGGGGATGGAATACCGCCTTGTCCGGGTAACTGTTTCGGGAGCGGATGGGTGCACCGTCCAGCTGATGGCGGAGCGGCCGGACGGGAGCATGACAGTCGAAGACTGCGAGGCGGTGTCGCGGGCGGTTTCACCGGTTCTGGACGTTGCCGACCCGATCGATCATGCCTATCGACTCGAAGTGTCATCCCCCGGAATGGATCGACCCCTGGTGCGAAGCTCTGATTTCGAGCGGTATGCCGGCCACCGGGTGAAGGTGGAACTCGGCGCGCCGCTTGCCGGCCGCCGGCGCTTCAAGGGCACGCTACTGGGCCTGGAAAGGTCCTGCGTGCGCATCCGGCCGGACGACGGCAGGGGGGCTGGAGCGGAGGACGTGGTTCTGCCAATTGACGACGTTGCGGAAGCCAAGCTCGTGCTCACGGATACTCTGATTGCCGAGGCGCTCAAGCGCCGCAAGGCAGCGGAACGCGCGGCGCAACGTGGAGATTCGAGCCGCGGCTCCGAATTGGATGCAGATGATGGAATTTCGCAAAACCAAGCTCGACGCCAGCGCGGAAGTGACCACAAGGGAGAATGAGCTATGGCCGTAAGCGCCAACCGGCTTGAACTGTTACAGATTGCCGACGCGGTCGCGCGCGAGAAGGCAATTGATCGCGGCATTGTCATCACCGCCATGGAGGACGCGATTCAGAAGGCCGCGCGCTCGCGTTATGGCAGCGAAACGGAAGTGCGCGCTGAGATCAACGCCAAGACGGGAGAGATGCGGCTGTCCCGTCTGCTCCTCGTCGTCGATCAGATCGAAAACGACGCGACGCAGATTTCGCTCGAGGATGCGAAGAAGCGAAATCCGGCTGCGCAAATCGGCGATTACATCGCCGAGCCGCTGCCGCCCCTAGAGTACGGCCGCATCGCCGCGCAATCAGCCAAGCAGGTGATAGTTCAGAAGGTGCGCGAGGCGGAGCGCGACCGGCAGTACCAGGAGTACAAGGACCGCATCGGCGACATCGTCAATGGCATCGTCAAACGCGTCGAGTACGGTAACGTCGTCGTCGACCTCGGCCGAGGGGAGGCGATCGTGCGTCGGGACGAAATGCTGCCGCGCGAAACATTTCGCAACGGCGACCGCATTCGCGCCTTCATCTATGACGTGCGGCGGGAGCCGCGTGGGCCGCAGATTTTTCTCTCCCGCACCCATCCGCAATTCATGGCCAAGCTGTTCGCGCAGGAAGTCCCTGAGATCTATGACGGCATTGTCGAAGTGAAAGCAGTGGCGCGGGATCCCGGTTCTCGTGCCAAGATTGCAGTGATCTCGCGGGATTCATCCGTGGATCCCGTGGGCGCTTGCGTCGGGATGCGCGGCTCGCGCGTGCAGGCGGTCGTCAATGAGCTGCAAGGCGAGAAGATCGACATTATTCCCTGGACCGCGGACCCCGCCAATTTCGTGGTCAATGCGCTGGCCCCTGCGGAAGTCGCCAAGGTTGTGCTCGATGAGGAGCATCAGCGTATGGAAGTGGTGGTCCCGGACCAGCAGCTGTCGCTGGCCATCGGCCGCCGCGGCCAGAATGTGCGCTTGGCGTCCCAGCTTACCGGGTGGGATATTGACATCGTAACCGAGCAGGAGGAATCGGAGCACCGGCAGGCGGAGTTCGAGAAGCGGACGAAAGTTTTCATCGAAGCGCTCAATGTGGATGAGATGGTCGGGCAACTCCTGGCATCTGAAGGATTCAACTCGGTCGAGGATCTCGCGATGGTAGACGAAAAGGAGATCGCCGGTATCGAGGGGTTCGACGAGGGCACTGCTCAAGAGTTGCAGAACCGCGCGCGTGAGTATCTGGGCAGGCAGGAAGCCGAACTGGACGCAAAACGGCGCGGACTTGGGGTCGACGATGCGCTCCTGGAAGTTCCGGGCGTCACGACCGCCATTCTGGTGCGGTTAGGCGAGAACGATATCAAGACAGTCGAGGACCTCGCAGGCTGTGCCACCGATGACCTGGTCGGCTGGAGCGAGCGTAACGAGGGAGAGCTAACCAAGCATCCGGGCATTCTCGATGGCTTTGAAATATCGCGCGACGAGGCCGAAGGGCTCATCATGCAGGCCCGGCTGAAAATGGGCTGGGTAACAGAAGAGGATTTGCTGGCCGCTGCGCAACCCGCCGAGCCGGAGCCGGAAACTGCGCCAGCCAACGTATGAGGATGGGCAGTGGCAAATCGGTTTGGCATTGCGGGCCGCACATGTGATACATGCAGCCGCGCCGTGCCGGGCGCCTGCGGAGCGCCCACGGAGTGAGTGAGACAGGTCGAATGGCGGAAACGACGGAAAAGACTAGCGAGAAAAAGCTCAGTGTCGCTGGCCCCAAGGTCACCTTGAGCCTCAAGGGGCGAGGCGTCGAGCAAGGCGTTGTGCGCCAGAGCTTCAGTCACGGCCGCAGCAAGGCCGTGGTGGTGGAAAAGGTCAAGAGTCGTGTCCCCACCACGCGCGTGAAAGCCGCTGCTACCGTTGGGGCGCAAAAGCCGGCGGGGCTCAAACCTGCGTTCAAACCTGCGGCGCAGACAAGCAGCGCCGCGGCACCCGCGCAAGCTCCGGTATCGCTCAAGCCTTCCGGCGTGGTGCTCCGGACGCTGACGGAGGAAGAGCGCGCGGCGCGGGCCCGTGCACTGGGCGACGCCCGCCAGCACGAAATCGAAGAGCGCAAGCACGCTGAAGAGGAACGACTGCTTCGAGAGTCGCGGGAAAGCGCGGAGCGGCGCGATCGCGACGCTGCTGAGGCGCGCAAGGCCGACGAAGAGAGGCGGCGCAAGCATGAGCTCGAGGCCAAGCTCAAGGCGGAGCAGGAGGCGGAGAAGCGGTTCGGGAAGGAGGCCGGGGTGCGGCCTGCAGGGGCGCGTCCGGCGCTCGAGCCCGATGAGGAAGAGGCCCCGCGCACCCGGCGCGGCCCAGGTGCTGCACGACCGGCGCCGGCGCCTAAGCCTGCCCGCGCCACGCCGCAGAAGAATCGCGGCCGCCTTACCTTGGTGACTGCACTGAGCGCCGACGAGGAACGCGAACGCTCGGTCGCGGCATTCCGCCGCCGTGTCCAGCGCCTGAAGGGTCAAGCTGCCGACGAGCCGAAGGAAAAGGTCACGCGCGAAGTCACCATTCCGGAAATCATTACCATCCAGGAGCTCGCAAACCGAATGGCCGAGCGGGCGGTGGACGTCATTAAGCTGCTCATGAAGCAAGGCCATATGGCGCAGATCAACGACGTGATCGATGCCGATACTGCGCAACTGCTGGCGGAGGAGCTCGGGCATACGGTGAAGCGCGTTGCCGAATCCGATGTCGAGGAGGGACTCTTCGACGTCGTGGATGATCCGGCAGGTCTTGTGCCGCGTCCTCCCGTGGTGACGGTCATGGGACATGTCGATCACGGCAAGACATCGTTGCTCGATGCCATTCGCTCGACGGAAGTGGCGTCCGGGGAGGCGGGTGGCATCACGCAGCACATTGGCGCCTATCAGGTTACCTCACCCTCCGGCAGCAAGATCACGTTCATCGATACGCCGGGCCACGCAGCCTTCACGGCAATGCGCGCGCGCGGCGCCAAGGTGACGGACGTGGTGATCCTCGTTGTTGCGGCTGATGACGGGGTCATGCCGCAAACGGTCGAGGCGATCAATCACGCCAAAGCCGCGAAGGCACCGATGATCGTGGCAATCAATAAGATCGATCGTCCGGATGCGAAACCCGAACGGGTACGCACCGAGTTGCTGCAGCACGAAATTCAAGTCGAGTCTCTGGGCGGCGATGTCCTCGATGTGGAAGTATCCGCCACTAAGAAGCTGAACATCGAGCGGCTGCTCGAGGCTATCGGCCTGCAGGCGGAAATTCTTGATTTGCGTGCCAACCCCGCGCGGGCTGCGGAAGGCACCGTGATCGAGGCGAAGCTTGATCGCGGTCGCGGGCCGGTCGCGACAGTGCTGGTTCAGCGGGGGACGCTCCGCGCCGGCGATATTGTCGTAGCAGGAGCCGAATGGGGCCGCGTGCGTGCGCTTGTATCGGACGCGGGCGAGCAGACCGAAGCGGCGGGGCCATCCACGCCTGTCGAAGTGCTCGGGTTTGGCGGCATTCCCGAAGCGGGAGATCGCCTGGCCGTGGTCGAAAGCGAAGCGCGCGCGCGCGAAGTGACCGCGTACCGGGCCCGGCAACGGCGCGACAAGGTAGCGGCGCGCGCAACCGGAATGCGCGGCTCGCTCGAGCAAATGATGACCCAATTGAAGACGAGCGGACGCAAGGATTTCCCGCTCGTGGTCAAGGCCGACGTACAGGGCTCGCTCGAGGCGATCACGGGAGCTCTGGAAAAGCTCGGCACGAACGAAGTGGCCGCGCGGATGCTGCACGCTAGCGTGGGTGCCATCACGGAATCCGACGTCACGCTGGCGGCAGCCTCGGGTGCTGCCATCATTGGTTTCAATGTGCGTGCTCACAAGGAGGCGCGCGAGGCAGCCGAACAGGCCGGCGTCGAGATCAGGTATTACAACATCATCTACGATCTCGTTGATGATGTGAAAAAGGCCATGTCCGGCCTGCTTGCGCCGACGGTGCGAGAGATCGTGCTCGGCAACGCCGCCATTCTGGAAATTTTCAAGGTTTCCAAGGTCGGCAACGTGGCCGGATGCCGCGTCACCGATGGTATCGTCGAACGCGGAGCGAATGTGCGCCTGTTGCGAGACAACGTTGTGGTGCATGAAGGCAAGCTGTCTCAGCTCAAGCGCTTCAAGGACGACGCACGCGAAGTAGTGGCAGGCCAGGAATGCGGCATGGCGTTTGAGAACTACCAGGACATGAAGGTAGGCGACGTCATCGAGTGCTACCGAGTCGAGACGGTGCAGCGCACGCTCCAGTAACGCGTTCTCACGCTCCGTCTTAATCCAGTGCCTTGCTTCCGAAGTTCGTGATACATAGCGGCACTCTCTAATACGAACTTCGGAAGTAAAGGGGCACTACCAAGTTTATGATGCCAGTGCCGCTTTTTTGATTTGACGTTCCTAACCGAGGTTGCAGCAGGTGGTGTAGGAACTTCAAATCGGCGGCACTGGCGCGCCACTGCACGCGTGACGTTCACGGCATGCCGTCCGCGGATCTCTGAACATGAGGCGTCATCGAGCGCAAGACGAGCGCGGTCCATCCCAGCGTCAACTGCGCGTTGCCGAGCGCGTGCGCCATGTGCTCGCGGAGATGCTCGTGCGCGGTGAGGTGCACGATCCCGTCATCGCGCGGCACATCATCACCGTTCCGGAAGTGCGCATGACCGCCGATCTACGGCTTGCAACCATTTATGTGATGCCGCTCGCGGGCCGCGATGCGGACGAGGTGCTCGCTGCATTTAACCGCCACCGCCGATTCCTGCGTGGCGAAATCGCCCGACAGATCAATCTGAAATTCGCGCCGGACATCAGGTTCGCCGTTGACGAGCGGTTCGATGAGGCCGAGCGCATCGAAAAGCTGTTGCGCACGCCGCGCGTCCGTGGAGACCTCGACCGCAAGGATGGTGAGACTTGAACAGCATCAATAGCGGAACAGCTAGCGGAAAGCCGGCCAAAAAGGAGAAAGTCGATGTGCACGGTTGGCTTGTTCTGGACAAGCCGGTTGGAATGACTTCGACTCATGCAGTTAGCATCGCCAAACGTCTGTTCAGGGCAAAGCGCGCCGGGCATGCCGGCACGCTCGATCCGCTCGCATCAGGGCTTCTGCCCATTGCATTCGGGGAAGCCACTAAAACAGTCCCCTTCGTGATGGAGGGACGCAAGCGCTACGTGTTCACCGTGCGATGGGGCGAAGAGCGCGACACCGACGACTCCGAGGGAAGCGTTACCCAACGGTCGGACGAACGTCCAACCGCCGCCGCGATACGCGGGGTCATGTCCCGGTTTGTCGGACAAATCGAGCAGACGCCTCCGCGGTATTCCGCAATAAAAGTCGCGGGCGAGCGAGCCTATGACCTCGCGCGCGACGGCGAGCTTGTCGAACTGGCGCCTCGTCCGGCGGAGGTCCATTGGTTGGATATCGTCTCGGCGCCTGATGCTGAGCATACCGTGTTCACTGCCGAGTGCGGAAAGGGCACTTACGTGCGCGCACTGGCCCGCGACATGGGCCGCGCCCTTGATTGTTTCGGCCACGTGGCGGCGCTGCGGCGCACAGCGGTGGGCCCGTTCCGGGAAGAGCACGCCCGATCGTTGGACGCGATCGAAACCGCATCCGCCAAGGAGGATTCGGTCCCCGACGAACACCTACTGCCTGTCGAAGCGGGGCTTGCCGAGTTGCCCTCGCTGCGGGTGAGTTCGGCTGATGCCGGTCGGCTGGCGCGTGGACAATCCGTGCTGTTGCGGGGCCGCGACGCGCCGGTGCTCGCCGGCTGGGCCTATATCCGCTCGCAGGGCTCCGTGCTGGCGCTGGTCGAGGTGGAGCAAGGCACGATCAAGCCCAGGCGCGTGTTCAACATTCGCTAGAGCGGGATGGTCTTTCTTCGAATCGCCATCCGCTCTCTAGGCTATTGTTTAAGCATGATCTTTTCCGAAAACTGGCGCCCCACTTTTCGGCATCATGCTGTACAATGAGGGAACACGATTTCACTGGCCCTTACATGCATTTTGCTATATTGCGCCCGTGACGCGGGCGAATTCCCGTGCATATTTCTTCCGCGTGACCTTGCTGGACGACATCCCGGCTCCGGCCACAGCCCATCAACACAGGAAACAGGAAAAACGATGTCGATAACCGCCGGCCGCAAAGCCGAAGTCATCAAAACCTATGCGAAGAAAGCCGGCGATACAGGTTCGCCGGAGGTGCAGGTGGCGATCCTTTCGGAACGCATCAACAGCCTCACCGAGCATTTCAAGACGCACTTGAAGGACAATCATTCCCGGCGCGGATTGCTCAAGCTCGTCTCGCAACGCCGACAGCTGCTCGACTATCTCGCGCGCGTTGATGACGCGCGCTACAAGTCATTGATCGAGCGGTTGGGTATTCGCCGTTGAACAGCAGGCGGACCCCGCGCTTTGAAGCGATGGCGGTACGGCTGTTCACGTCACCCGAAGCGCTGTCGTTCAAACAGTATCGGCTGCGTTCCTTTCCATGCAAACGCGGGATCCCAGCGCTGGCCTTTGTAAAGAAAGCTCCGTGCTGCTTGTGAGAATCCTGTGTTTATCAGACTAATGAAAGATAATCAGAATGTTCGACATACATCGTGCTGAACTGGAATGGGCAGGGCGAAAGCTCGTCCTCGAAACCGGCAAAATCGCGCGCCAGGCGGACGGCGCCGTGGTCGCGACCTACGGCGAGTCCCGAGTGCTCGCCACTGTGGTCGCCGCCAAGGAGCCGCGTGAGGGGATCGACTTTCTGCCTCTGACTGTCGATTACCAGGAGAAATTCTATGCAGCCGGCCGGATTCCCGGCGGATATTTCAAGCGCGAAGGTCGCCCCACGGAGAAGGAGACGCTTGTCTCCCGCCTGATCGATCGGCCGGTACGACCGCTCTTTGTCGGCGGATGGCGCTGCGAAACCCAGGTGATCGTGACGACGCTGTCGCACGATCTCGAAAATGACCCCGATATCCTGGCGATGATTGCGGCGTCGGCGGCGTTGACGCTTTCCGGGGTGCCGTTCATGGGCCCGATTGGCGCTGCGCGCGTGGGCTTCATCAACAACGAATACGTGCTCAACCCGCAGCTCGATGAGATGACGGAGAGCGCCCTCGATCTGGTGGTCGCGGGCACGCAAGATGCCGTGCTGATGGTGGAGTCCGAAGCCAAGGAGCTGAGCGAAGACCTGATGCTCGGCGCGGTCATGTTCGGGCATCGGCATTTCCAGCCTGTGATCGATGCCATCATCAAGCTTGCGGAAAAGGCGGCCAAGGAGCCGCGCGAACTGCCCGCATCGGACGACGCGGCCCTGCAACAGCAGATACTTGCACTCGTCGAGGCCGATTTGCGGGCCGCCTACGCCATCGCGCAGAAGGCGGAGCGCCATAAAGCCCTCGATGCGGCCAAGGCGAAAGTTATGTCGCATTTCTGCCCGGAAGGGACGGAGAAGCCGTCCTATTCCAAGGAGCAGGTAGCGAACACGTTCAAGGCGCTGGAAGCCAAGATCGTCCGCTGGAACATTCTCGATACCGGTCACCGCATCGACGGGCGCGATGTGAGGACCGTGCGTCCGATCCATTCCGAAGTCGGTGTATTACCGCGCGCCCATGGCTCCGCCTTGTTCACGCGCGGCGAAACGCAGGCGCTTGTCGTGGCAACCTTGGGAACCGGCGAGGACGAGCAGTGGATTGACGCGTTGCAGGGCACATACAAGGAGACGTTCCTTCTCCACTACAACTTCCCCCCGTTCTCGGTTGGAGAAACCGGACGGTTGGGCAGCCCGCGCCGGCGCGAAATCGGCCATGGCAAACTGGCCTGGCGCGCGATTCATCCGGTACTCCCCCCGCACCATGAATTCCCTTACACACTGCGCGTGGTCTCCGAGGTCACCGAATCAAACGGGTCATCCTCGATGGCCTCGGTCTGCGGCTCTTCGCTTGCATTGATGGATGCGGGTGTGCCGATCAAGCGGCCGACAGCCGGTATTGCCATGGGCCTCATTCTCGAAGGCAATCGGCACGCCGTGCTCTCCGACATCCTCGGCGATGAGGATCATCTCGGCGACATGGATTTCAAGGTTGCGGGCACCGAGCGCGGCGTGACCTCCCTGCAGATGGACATCAAGATCGCCGGGATTACCGAGGAGATCATGCGCACCGCCCTTGGCCAGGCGAAGGAAGGCCGCCTGCACATATTGGTCGAGATGGCGAAAGCGCTCACGCAACATCGCGCCCAACTCGGCGAGCACGCTCCGCGCATCGAGGTGTTCCACATCCCAGTCGACAAGATCCGGGAGGTGATCGGCTCGGGGGGTAAAGTCATCCGCGAAATTGTCGAGAAGACGGGAGCCAAGGTCGACATTTCCGACGATGGCACGGTGAAGGTCGCTTCCGCCAGCGGGGACGCGATGAAGGCGGCGATCAACTGGATCAAGTCAATCGCTTCCGAGCCCGAGGTCGGCCATATCTACGAAGGCACGGTGGTCAAGGTGATGGACTTCGGCGCGTTTGTGAATTTCTTCGGCGCCAAGGATGGGCTCGTGCACATCAGCCAGCTCGCGCCGCGGCGTGTGCAGAAGGTCACCGACGTCGTGAAGGAAGGCGATCGCGTCAAGGTGAAGCTTCTCGGCTTCGACGAGCGCGGCAAGGTGCGCCTGTCCATGAAAGTCGTGGATCAGGCGACGGGAGAAGACCTCGAAGCGAAGCAAAAGGCCGAAGCCGAGCAGGCGCCCGCCGAGCAACAACGCGAGATGGTCGCCGGCGGGGAATAGAGCGTCCTCAGCAAAAAGAGAGCGGCGCCGCCATCACTGCGCGGCGTCGCGCGCCGGCTCGCTCTCCTCGCCTTGCTCGCCATTCTTCAGAGCCGAAGGCTGCGGCATGGCAATGATGTTGTAGCCGGAATCGACGAAATGGATGTCACCGGTCACCCCGGTTGAAAGATCCGAGAGCAAGTAGAGCGCGGCACCGCCGATCTCGTCGAGGGTGACGCCGCGACGCAGCGGCGAATGCCGCTGCTGGAATGCAAACATCTGCCGCGCCTCGGAAATGCCCGCTCCGGCTAGCGTGCGGATCGGTCCTGCTGAGATCGCGTTCACGCGAATGGCGGCGGCCCCGAAATCGACGGCGAGATAGCGCACCGAAGCCTCCAGCGCGGCCTTGGCCACGCCCATGACGTTGTAATTCGGCATTGCGCGCTGGCCGCCATTGTACGTGAGCGTCACCATGGCACCGCCGGCCGGCATCAGCGTGGCAGCGCGTTTCGCCAGTTCGGTGAAGGAAAAGCACGAGATGATCATCGTGCGCAGGAAGTTTTCGCGGCTCGTATCGGCGTAACGGCCTTTGAGCTCGTTCTTGTCGGAGAACGCAATCGCATGCACCAGGAAGTCGAGGGAGCCCCATTTTTCTCCGATGGCTGCAAATGTCGCGTCAACTGACGGCAGCTGCTCCACATCGCAGGGCAGCACAAGCGACGCCCCGAGCGAGTGCGCCAGCGGGCGCACGCGGCGACCCAAAGCCTCGCCTTGATAGGTGAAGGCCAGTGTTGCGCCATGCGCGGCCAGTGTCCGCGCTATGCCCCAGGCGATGGAATGATTGTTGGCGACGCCCATGATCAGGCCGCGCTTGCCATGCATCAATTGCGTCATCCTTGGTGCATCCCCCTCCTGTTTGTCGGCCAGCGCAAAGCGCGAATGAAACTCGAAGCTATATGTTGGAGCATGATCTTTTCCGAAACCGGCACCAATTTTTCGAGATCATGCTCTATGCATCGATGTGCTTGATAACAATGGAGGCGTTGGTGCCGCCAAAGCCGAACGAGTTCGAGAGCACGCAGCCCAGCCTTACATCGTCACGTCGCTCACGTACGATCGGTACATCTGCAAAGGCTGGGTCGAGCTGTTCGATGTTTGCGCTCGCGCAGATGAATCCGCTGGTCATCATCAGGATGGAATAGATCGCTTCCTGCGCTCCCGCCGCCCCCAGCGAGTGCCCGGTCAACGATTTCGTTGCCGAAATCGGCGGGCACTTCGCCCCAAACACTTCGCGAATGGCCTCGATCTCCCTGAGGTCGCCAATCGGCGTCGAGGTGGCGTGCGGATTGATGTAATCCACCGGCGGCTTGACGTCCGCAAGCGCCATGCGCATGCAGCGCACCGCGCCCTCGCCCGACGGTGCCACCATATCGAAACCGTCGGAAGTGGCCCCATAGCCTGCGATTTCAGCATATATGCGCGCGCCGCGGGCACGCGCATGTTCGAGTTCCTCCAGCACCAGCACGCCGGCGCCCCCCGCGATCACGAAACCGTCGCGATCGGCGTCGTAGGCCCGCGAGGCCTTCTCCGGCGTCTGGTTGAAACTGGAGGACATCGCACCCATCGCATCGAACAGAACCGAGAGCGTCCAATCGAGCTCCTCGCATCCGCCGGCGAAAATGAGATCCTGCTTGCCCATGCGGATCACTTCCGTCGCGTTGCCGATGCAATGGTTCGACGTCGCGCACGCGGATGAAATCGAGTAGTTCACGCCCTTGATTTTGAACCAGGTGGCGAGCGTGGCCGAGGCAGTCGATGACATCGCCTTCGGCACCGCGAATGGGCCCACCCGTTTTGGACTCTTGCTGCGCGCGGTGTCTGCAGCGTCTACGAGCGTGCGGGTCGAAGGCCCGCCGGACCCCATGATGATGCCTGTTCTCTCGTCTGATATTTCGCGTTCGCTCAGCCCGGCATCCCGGATCGCCTGTTCCATGGCGATGTGATTCCAGGCGGCGCCACCCCCGAGAAAGCGCATCGCGCGGCGGTCGATGCTGTCTTCAGGGACAAGGGAAGGCGCGCCATGCACCTGGCAACGAAAGCCCAATTCGGCATACTTGTCCGCGCGCGAAATGCCGGACTTGGCTTCGCGCAGGCTGGCCAGAACCTCCTGAGTATTGTTGCCGATTGACGAGACGATGCCCATCCCGGTGACAACAACGCGCCTCATGAGTGCCTCGTCCGCGGCCGCTTCACACTCCGCTCGGCTGCATCGCCATATCGTCCCGGAACAGGCCGACTTTGAGGTCGAGTGCCCGATAGATCACGGAATCGTCGGCCGCAAGCCACCCGTCAGCAATGCCGAGCACCAGCTTGGATCGCATCACCCGCTTGATGTCGATCCCATAGACCACTTTTTTCACCGTGGGCAGGACTTGGCCGGAGAACTTGAGCTCGCCAAGCCCGAGCGCGCGCCCTCTGCCGGGAGCTCCGAGCCAGCCCAGAAAGAACCCGAGCAGCTGCCAGAGCGCATCGAGCCCGAGGCACCCCGGCATTACGGGGTCACCCTTGAAATGGCAGTGAAAGAACCAGAGGTCAGGTCGAAGATCGAGCACCGCGCGCACCAACCCCTTGCCGTATTGCCCGCCCGCCTCGGCAATCTCGGAGATGCGGTCAAACATCAACATCGGCGGCAGTGGCAACTGTGCATTGCCCGCGCCGAACAATTCACCGCGGCCGCAGGCCAGCAAATCCTCGTAACCGAAACTGGTGTACCGCGTTGTGGTTGTCTGGTCCAAGCTTTGCTCCTCTGGCACACCTAACATAGGGGGTTCAGCGCGCAAAGCCAGCGGTTGCCTCGATCATGGGGGAGTGGAGTTGTGCCGTTCCGGGTTGCATATTGGGGGCAACATGTTACAAATGCAACAATCCCCAGTGCGACGGAAAAGCCATGCCTGGTTCGGAGAAGGTTGTTTTCACCAGCGCAGCCTTGGAGGGCGAGCAGCTGCCGAGCCCGGTGCGACACTCCGGGCTGACCGGATGTCCGTGGCATGACGTGAAAACCATGCTGCGGGATGTGGGCTTGCGGCCAACACGCCAGCGCATGGCGCTTGGCTGGATGCTGTTCGGCAAAGGCGACCGGCACGTGACCGCCGAAATGCTCTACGAGGAAGCAATCAAGGCGAAGGTGCCGGTCTCGCTCGCCACGATCTACAACACGCTGCATCAGTTCACGGATGTCGGACTGCTACGCCAGGTTGCCGTCGACGGATCGAAGACCTATTTCGACACCAACGTTTCGCGCCATCATCATTTTTTCATCGAGGGCGAGAACGACCTCGTCGACATTCCTCAGTCCGAAGTTGTGGTTGGCAAGACCCCGACCCCGCCTGCGGGCTACGAAGTCGCGCGTATCGATGTCGTCGTGAGGCTACGGCGTAGCCCACGCTGAGCCTCTTTCATTCCGTTTAATTCCGTGGTGACGAGCGGGAGTGGGTGCGCCCTGATCAAGCGCCCCTGATTTCCCTGCCGAGAATTTCCATCAACGCTTCGTAATATGCGCGCTGCTCTTCGTGGTCGCCCCCTTTTGCCGAGACGAAATCGGACCATTCCGGCTTGAACGCCTCGCCGACGCGCCCGCGAAGATGCGCGACATCGAGCCGCAGTCTTGCCGGCCGGCCGACGGCCGCATACATCTCGAAATGCGCGCTTTCGAAGCGCTGGTAGGTTTCCCAGAAATCCGAACGAAATAGATAGCGGTTGACCTGGATGACACGGTCAATGGCGCGCTTGCGCTTGATGATCTCCTCGGGACCAAGATCGGCCCAGTGGCCCACCGCCTGAAAGAAACAGAAGACATCATTGATCTTGGGTGCGATGTCCTCGAAGAGCTGAAGGCGCTTGCGGAGGAGTTCCTGATGCAGCTGCTTGGTGACGTCGAGTTTGGTCCCCATACGAACCAGAATGATGCCGACCACCCCCGTCATGATAGGCGTGAGCGCAGCGACGATGAGCTGCGCGTATTTCAACCATTCCGGATCTGCGGCCATGACTCACCTTCGAGACGAAGAGTGATTGCGCACTGCGCTCCAGGGATGCAAGGGCGCAGTGACTGGCTCAGGCATTGGTCGGATCAGGAGGTGGCATACGCGTTAGTCCACCTTCTCGTTTGCATACACGCCCCAGAGTTTTTCCTGCACGACCCATCCGTCGAATCCCGCCCCGCTGACGCGACACCACGCCCCGGTGCAGCGCTTAACCGCGGCCAGCACCCCCGCCTGCAGTTGCGCGATTATTCTGCCGTCCGCATCCGGCTGATCACGAACGGGCACGAGCTGCTGCTTGTCCTTGGGCAGGATCACCGCAGTGCGCTTCCCCGACAGCAGCGAATGATAAACCCATCCCTCCGAACCTTCCCAATCGCGAATACGCCGCCAGTTGTCCGACTCCGCGGTAATTTCGACCGGCAGGCCAGACCGCGTATAGACGAACGTCACCTCATGATCCCGAGTGGGGCCGCCGTGAACGTTCACCCGCTCGGGCTTGAGGCTCACGAAACGAGGCAGCGGCAACCCGCTCTTGGGTCCGAGCCCGGGTTCCGCGGCCCGCGCAGCATATGCGAGCAGGCTTGCGCTCATCACCAATGCAACGGTCCAAAGCAACCTCGCTCGAGACGCAAATGCTTGTGTTGAAGCTTCCATCTGTTACACAGAGTTTGCGATCTCGCCGGAAGGTGCCAGTCTCGGGTACTCTGGTTAACCGGGCCTGAACGGCGCCGGCGCCATCCGGTGAAGCATTCGGCGGGGCACGAGTTCATGATCAGCCGCAAGAAGCCGCTCGTCGTGGTTACGCGCAAACTGCCGGACACTGTCGAGACGCGGATGCGCGAACTGTTCGATGCACGTCTCAATCTCGATGATACGCCCATGAGCGCCTCGGAGCTTGCGGAAATTGTCAGCAGCGCCGACGTCCTGGTGCCGACCGTTACTGATCGGATCGACGCCGCCGTGCTCAGCAGAGCGGGACAGAACCTGAAGCTGATCGCGAACTACGGCAACGGCGTTGACAATATCGATGTGACCACGGCGCTGAGCCGCGGCATCACCGTGACGAACACGCCCGGAGTGCTAACGGAAGACACCGCCGATATGACCATGGCGCTGATCCTCGCGGTGCCGCGGCGCCTCGCCGAAGGGGCCACCGTGCTTAGCGAGGACAAGCCATGGCCGGGATGGTCTCCCACGTGGATGCTCGGGCACCGCATTTGGGGCAAGCGGCTTGGCATCATCGGGATGGGAAGAATTGGCCAGGCGGTGGCGCGGCGGGCGCGCGCCTTCGGCCTGCAGATCCATTATCACAACCGCCGGCGCGTGGCGGCGAAAATCGAGGAGGAACTCACCGCAACATACTGGGAGAGCCTCGATCAGATGCTGGCCCGTATGGATATCATCTCCATTAACTGCCCGCACACGCCCGCAACGTATCACTTGCTTTCCGCGCGCCGGC
The DNA here is from genome assembly GCA_040510075.1 of Xanthobacteraceae bacterium. Lineage (GTDB taxonomy): Bacteria > Pseudomonadota > Alphaproteobacteria > Rhizobiales > Xanthobacteraceae > VAZQ01. The sequence continues at coordinate 78,737 of JBEVJT010000113.1, forward strand.
TGAAACTCATTCGCCCCGAAGCGTTCATCGTGAATACCGCACGCGGGGAGGTGATCGACGAAAATGCGCTGGCGCGGCTGATTGCGGCGGGCGAGGTCGCCGGTGCTGGTCTCGACGTGTTCGAGCACGAGCCGGCGGTGAATCCCAGGCTGGTAAAGCTCGCGCGGACCGGCAAGGTGGTGCTGTTGCCGCATATGGGCTCTGCGACCGTAGAAGGTCGGATCGACATGGGCGAAAAGGTCATCATCAACATACGCACCTTCCTCGACGGCCACCGGCCTCCCGACCGCGTGCTGCCCTCGATGCTCTGAAGCGCGACCTCCGGTTGTGCCGCTCCAAGTGGCCAGATCTCCGGAATTGTTTGTTTATTAACGTGGCCTTCAGGTTTGCAGCCTGTATTCGCCACAATTGTTTGTATGATCAATGCAACCAATACTCGGGAGATGATCGATGCGCGCCCTGTCCCTCGCCGGCCTGCTTGTCTTTTGCGCCGTTGCGCCGGCCAGCGCCACGGTGCTTGCGCCCAACGAGGTTCAATCGACCTTTTTCAATGGCCAGCCGTTCACCTCTTCGACGCCGGCGAACGTGAAATTCAAGATGGTGTTCACGCCCGACGGAAAAATGAGTCGCGAGCCGTTGGCAAAGACGGGCGCGAAAGGCGAAGGCACCTGGAAGCTGAGCAAGGACGGTTTCTGCACCACCTGGAAGGGCTCCAAGGCGAATTGCTTTCGCCTCATGACGACGGGCGACAACAAATGGTCGGTGATGAAGGGAACGACCGTGGTCGCGACCTGGTCAAAATAATGAGGGCGGTCAGCCGTGGCCTGAGAGGTCGCGGATGGTCGGGTGCTCGCCCGACAGCGGGTTTGCCGGATCCCACGCGTAGTTGAGCGTTTCAAAACGCATGGACCGGGCGTCGAGCATCAGCAATCGTCCGACGAGACCCTCCCCGAACCCGACGATTTCCCGGATGACTTCCAGCGCCATCAGCGAGCCGAGCACGCCCGTGAGGGCGCCGAGGATGCCGGCCTCGGCGCAGGCCGGCACCGATCCGGGCGGTGGCGGCTCGGGAAAAAGACACCGGTAACTGGGATAAGGCCGGCCGTCGACACCGCGCTCGTGGGGGCGCAGTGTCGTGAGCGTGCCGTCGAATGTGCCGACCGCCGCGGTAACGAGCGGCTTTTTTGCGAAAAAGCAAGCGTCGGAAACAAGATATCGCGTGGCAAAATTGTCCGAGCCATCGGCGACGACGTCGTAAACGGAGACAAGCGCCTGCGCATTTGCAGCCGTCAATCGCGTCGCGTGCAGCTCGACCGACACGTGCGGATTGAGGCGCTTGATCACGGCCGCCGCGCTCTCAACCTTCGGCATGCCAATGTCCGGAGTGGCGTGGATGACCTGACGCTGCAGGTTAGAGAGCGTGACGTGATCGTCGTCGACCACGCCGAGGGCGCCGACCCCGGCGGCGGCAAGGTAAAGGAGCACCGGTGCACCCAGCCCCCCCGCGCCAATCACCAGCACACGCGCACGCTTGAGTGCCGCTTGGCCAGGCCCGCCGACCTCGTGCAGCACGATATGGCGCGCGTATCTCTCGAGCTCTTCAGCGCTAAGAGTGGGTGAGTTCAACATCTGCAGACATTGTTATAGTCGACTTCTGTGCTGCGCAATTGCACAGATGCCCCGGTGGGGTAAAGTTAGCGCGCTCGGCGGTGCAGGAATTCGCGCATGCGTTTTTTCTTCTGGCTTTTTTCGACATGCGTTGGGTTATTGATATCTGCAGCGCAAGCCGAGCATCGCGCTCGCGACATCGCTGCTGTCCTCCACGCCTCATCCTCCGCAGCGCGTGGCGATGCGCGCCCCTTCCGAGTGGCTGCGGCTAATACGCGGAAACGCGGAAGCGCCAGCCCGGCCAGCGACGCCTCGCAGCCCCCGGCTGAAGCCGTCGCTGTTCAATTCGATCTCGCCTGGACCGGAGATTACAGCACCCTGATTACGGGCGAGGACGGTGAGAAGACCGTCGCGGCAATCAAGTCGTTTCAGAAGAACCACAGGTTCAAGGAAACCGGGGTGCTCAATGTGCAGGAGAAGGCCGTACTCGCTGCGGCTGCCAAGGCAAAGCAGGTGCAGGTCGGCTGGACCATTGTGGACGATGCGGCCACGGGTGCGCGGCTCGGGATTCCCGCGAGACAAGTTTCCATCAAGTCGCAGGGGAAGAGCGGGACGCGCTGGTCTTCCGCGCAGGGGCAAGTTCAGATCGAAACGTTCAAAGTACGGGAGCCAGGGACGACGCTTGCCGCAATCTACGAGCAACAGAGGAAGGAGCCCGCAACCCGCAGGATCGAGATAAATGTGCTGCGCCCGAACTTTTTCTTCCTCTCCGGCATGCAGGGCCTGAAGCACTTTTATGTGCGCGGCGATTTCAAGGACGGCGAGGTGCGCGGGCTGAGCATTCTTTATGATCAGGCGACCGAGAACATCATGGATCCGGCGGCGGTCGCCAGTGCCAGCGCATTCAGCGCATTTCCCGGCAGCGGGCTTCTGGCACAGATCGGC
>JBEVJT010000114.1:0-3452 GCA_040510075.1 Xanthobacteraceae bacterium
CCCGGCCTACAAGCAGGAGGACGGCGTGCGCTATCACGCGCGCGATATGGCGGTAGTGCGCGCCCGGGAAGCGCACGTCCCCATTGTGCTCGTTTCGGCAACGCCGTCGGTCGAGACCGAAGTCAACGCGCGCTGCGGCCGGTACGCGCGGCTGCATCTTCCCGAGCGCTTCGGCGGCAGCGAAATGCCGAGCGTCTGCGTTCTCGACCTGCGCACAGAGGGGCCGCCGCGCGGCAAATACATTGCGCCGCGGCTCGTGACCGAGATCAGGTCGCGCATGGAGCGCGGGGAGCAGGCGCTCCTTTTTCTAAACCGCCGCGGCTTCGCCCCGCTCACGCTGTGCAGGCAATGCGGGTTTCGTCTCGGTTGTCCCAACTGCGACGCCTGGCTTGTCGAGCATCGATTCCGCAACCGCCTCGTCTGCCATCACTGCGGCTACGCCATGCCGCTGCCGGTGCAGTGTCCGCATTGTCTCGCGAGCGGGGCGTGGGTGCCGGTCGGTCCCGGCGTCGAGCGGCTTGAAGCCGAGGCGCGGGAGCTGTTTCCAGAAAGCCGCATCCTGGTGTTGTCGAGCGATCTCGTTGAATCCGTCGAGCGCCTGCGCCAAGAACTCGCAGAGGTGGCGGCGGGACGGTTCGACATCATCGTCGGTACCCAGCTGATCGCAAAGGGGCATCATTTCCCCAATCTCAACCTCGTCGGGGTTGTCGACGCTGATCTTGGACTCGCAAGTGGCGATCCGCGCGCGGCGGAGCGCACGTTCCAGCTCCTGCATCAGGTGGTCGGGCGCGCGGGCCGCGAGGGCGCCCGCGGCATCGGCTTCATCCAGACGCACCAGCCCGAGCATCCGGTCGTGCGCGCGCTGGCGCAAGCAGACCGCGAGGGCTTTTACGCAAGCGAGATCGAGCTGCGCGAGGCGACGAGCTATCCGCCGTTCGGACGGCTTGCGAGTGTCATCGTCTCGGCGAGTGAACGGAGCGCGGCGGCAGCTTATGCGCGCGCGATCGCGAAAGCGGCGCCGCACGTCGGCGAAGTGCGCCTGCTCGGCCCTGCGGAAGCGCCGCTTGCGGTGGTCCGGGGCCGCCACCGTTTCCGGCTCCTTGTGAAATCGCCGCGGCGGTTCGACCTCTCCGCGTATTTGCGCGAATGGCTCGCGGACGCGCCTGCGCAGAAGGGCGACGTCAAGCTCGAAGTGGACGTCGACCCGCAGAGTTTTTTGTGACGCGGAGCGTAGGCCGGATGAGCGAAGCGACATCCGGGGCTTTGGCGGCTCATGCGGGCTACGCCTTCTGTTTCAAGAGACTCAGCGCCACGCCAATCGATGTGAGGGTGAGCGCGCAGAACCCCACGGGCACGAAGGCAGCCCAGGGCAGTCCGGTGAAATCCCATAAGGCTCCGCAGAGGACGGGGAGCACGAGCGCCATGCTGTAGCTCACGGTGAACATGCCGGCAGAGATGCGATGCACGTCGTCGCGCGGACTCAGGAGAAGCGCGAGCACCATCGTGATGACGAAGCTCACCGCAAGCGGAGCACCGATCAGGATACCCGAGACCACGATAGCCAGACCTGTGCTTCCGAGCAGGATGCCGACGATTCCGACGAGCGGCATCAATCCAAAGACAATACATGGCCAGACCCGGCCTTGCAGGCGCTCGGCGACCAGGAGCAGCAGTGCCGAGGTCACCACCTGCGATCCGTTCATCCAGCCGAGCGCGGGTCCGATGAGATCCGCGCGATCGATGCTCGCGAGATAATCTGGAACGAAGCCGTTGGTGCCGTAGAACATGCCGTTGTTGCTGCCAAAGGTAATGCCGAGAAGCCAGATGAGCGGGTTCTTCCAATCCGGCCACCACTGCCGCAGCGAAGTGCCGCGATCGGAACTCATGCCTGGCGCGGCGGGTGCGAGCGCCATGAACAGCAGCGCAGTTACGAGCACCGGCGCGCTCCAAATCAGAAGATCTAGGCGCCAGCTCTGGCCGACCAGCGGCATCGCCACCGGAATGGTGAGCATCGGCGCAATCGCCACGCCGACCAGGATGCCGTTGCTCAGGAACGCGGCGCCGAGGCCGAGCTTGTGAGAGAACAAGTCGCGCAAAAGTTGTGCGTTGGACGGCTGCATGATGGCGATGCCGAATCCCATCAGGAGCGTCACGGCATAGAGAAGCCAAATGGTCTGCGTGCCCGCGCGCGCCGCCCCGGCAATCGCAGTAAGGCAAAGTCCAATCAGCAAGGTGGGCAGCGCGCCCCATTTGGCGATCAAAAGCGAGCCAGGAACCGCTGCCAACGCCCAGGTCGCAAGCGGCAGGCCGATGAGAAGGCCGACCTGGGTCTCGGACATGTCGAGTTCGGATCGGATGAGTGGCATCACCGGCGGGACGGCAAGCACGGTCACCCGGCTCGCCATCCCGGCGAGCCAAAGGAGGCACAACGGTCTGAGCATGGCGGCTTGTAGCCCGGATGGGCGTCAGCGATATCCGGGATTCCCGCATCTCGCTTCGCTCATGCCTTCGCTCATGCCTTCGCTCATGCGGGCACGCCCGTGTAGGCTGCATCATGTTGCACCGCACGGGGCGGTATGTTAGGGCAGCGCGCAATTTCTGTGGCGTACAAAGGCGCTCCCGCGCCTGCCACGAATCCGAAAGTCTCACTTGAATTTCAACGGTTTGGCGCCCGCGGCGCCGAGCCAGCGGAATTGCCGAAAGACGAGCAACCGTGGCAGTCGCACACGCAGCCGGACACTTGCCCGGAATGGCCGGCCGCTACGCGACCGCGCTGTTCGAGCTCGCACTCGAGCAGAATGCGATCGATGCCGTGCACGCGGACCTCGAGCGCTTTGGCGCGCTCCTTGCGGAGTGCCCGGATCTGGCGCGGCTCGTGCGTAGTCCGGTGTTCACGGCCGAAGAGCAAGTACGCGCGCTGCGCGCCGTGCTGGACCGTGTCGGGCTCTCCGGCTTGGCAGCTCAATTCCTGCTCGCGGTCGCGTCGAACCGCCGTCTGTTCGCGGTGCGCGAGATGATCCGCGATTACCGTGAACTCGTCGCGCGCCACAAGGGCGAGGTCACCGCCCAGGTCACATTGGCGCAGCCGGCGCGCGAGGAGCATCTCGCCGCGATCAGGGAAGCGCTCGCGGCGGTGACCCACAAGAACGTGCAGGTGAACGTGACCGTCGATCCTTCGCTGATCGGCGGACTCATCGTCAAGCTCGGCTCGCGCATGGTCGATACCTCGCTGCGCACCAAGCTCCAGATGATCAAGCATGCGATGAAAGAGGCTTCGTGATGGATATCCGCGCTGCCGAAATTTCGGCAATCCTCAAAGAGCAGATCAAGAATTTCGGCAGAGAGGCGGAAGTCTCCGAAGTCGGCCAGGTGCTCTCCGTGGGCGACGGGATCGCGCGCGTCTACGGTCTCGACAACGTGCAGGCCGGCGAGATGGTCGAATTCGAGAACGG
>JBEVJT010000115.1:0-33554 GCA_040510075.1 Xanthobacteraceae bacterium
TGACGCGTCCCGAGGTCGAACCCTTCACTCATAATCAGCTTGAGCTGCTCACCACGTTTGCCGACCAGGCGGTCATCGCGATCGAAAACACACGGCTGCTCAACGAGCTGCGCGAATCGCTGCAGCAGCAGACCGCGACCGCCGACGTGCTCAAGGTTATCAGCCGCTCGACCTTTGATCTAAGGACCGTCCTGGATACGTACTCTCTCCACCAAATTACGCCACAGCCCCACGCAAGTGGTCCTTTGCATGGTGCCCGTACGTCTTGCGCACCACCGCTTCCGAGCAACCGAGCACGCCGGCCACCTCGTAACGGCGCCGCCTTCAATGTGCACAGCAACTCTGGATGCATCGGAATCAGCAGAGTGCGTCGCCTCTCAGGAAGTACGTGACCAACGATTGACCAACGATATGGGTGAATCAAACGCGAACATCCACACACGAACGTTGCGGAAAAACCCGAAAAATAGTGGGCCCGGGAGGACTCGAACCTCCAACCAGACCGTTATGAGCGGTCGGCTCTAACCGTTGAGCTACGGGCCCAGCCGTGGTCGTGCGCGCTCCCTAAGCCGCCGCAGGATTCTGAGATATACGCGCCGCGCTGCGAGGGCGCCACTCCATAGCTTCGCCGGTTGGCGCGCGGCAGTTTCCCGGGTTCGCCACGCTCAACCAAGGCTACATGGGCATAACTAAAGCCTGAACAGGCGCTTGGCGTTGCCACTGGCGAGCTTGTTCTTGTCTTCGTCGCAGAGCGGCACCTCCTTGAGCCATTGCATGCCCGGCTTGTTCGGCACGAACGGCCAGTCGATGGAGAACAGTATGCGGTCAATGCCCATTTCCATCATGCAGCACAGCAGCGCGGGCGTTGAGAAATTGCCGCTCGTCGTGATGTAGAAATGCTGACAGAAGACATCGCGGAAGCTCAGCTGCTTGCCGCCGGGGCGCGCCAGCGCGTGCTCGATCCGCCAGACCAGGAACGGCAGCGTCTCACCGAGATGCCCGAGCACGATCTTGAGCTTGGGATACGCATCAAACAAACCGCTGAGAACCAGACGAATGGCGTGCGTTGCGGTTTCCACGGTGTATCCCCACCCGGCACGGATCACCATGGGAAAGTCCTTCATGTACTCTTTGTAGTAGGCGTCCATCACCGTTTGTAACGGCACGGAGGGATGCAGATAGATCGGCACATCGAGCGCCTGGGCGCGTTCAAAAATGGGCCAGAACCGCCGGTCATCAAAAAAAACGCCGTTGGCGAGGCCGTGGATCATCGCACCCTTGAAGCCGAGTTTGGTCGTGCGCTCCAGTTCGTCGGCGGCCGCTTTCGGGTCGCTCGTCGGCAGAGCGGCGAATGCAGCGAAGCGCTTCGGATTGCCGCTGACCACCTCACGCAGGCGGTCGTTCGCGGCGCGCGTGAGCGAAACCGCCTTCTCGCCTTCGAGCTTCTGCGTCGAAGGCGAGCCGTGGGACAGAATCTGCATGTCGACGCCTGCCTCGTCCATTTCGCGCAGGCGCAGCGCACCAAGGTCGCATAGCCGCTCGATCGTCTTCGCATCGCTGACGCGCTCGATCCCTTCGTAGGTATCGGCCAACTCGCGATCCCAATAATGCTCCTCGAGCGCAATGACTTCGCAGCTTGGTTTTTCCAGCATCTAGGCATTCCTCGCACTGCATGAAGCGGCCGTGTTTACGACGCCCCCTGCTCAAATCAAAGCGAGGCGGCAACATCGAGGAACGCAATGCGGCGCTCGAATGTTGAGGCGGCACACACTGGAGTACGTGCATGCTGAAATATGCCGTCATTTTCCTCATCATCTCGCTCGTTGCGGGAGCGCTGGGCATGAGCGGCATTTCGCAGCTGGCGCGGCGCGTTTCGTTGGTTCTTTTCGCGCTGTTCTTCGCGATATTCCTGGCGCTTGTGGGGTTTGCCTATCTGATCGCCGGCGCAATCGATCACGCGGCGCTCGTGACGCCCGTATGGGCGGGGGTGGCATAAGCGATGCATAAAGATCGCGCGAGCTACGCACTCGCTGCAACCCAGCCTTGCTCTGGCACGCTAGGACACGGCCCGCGAGAGGACCATATCCTGCCTGGCCGAAACGACTCAAAATCCTGCCTGGCCGAAACGACTCAAAGCGCGGGACAGTGATGGTCCATCTCCTCGACCGGCATGTGCTGCAGCGCGCGAACACGATCGTGATGCTCGGCATGCTTTGGAGTGGTCTCGCTGCCTGCGTCATCGTTGCGCTGGCCTATGATTTTGCTTTCTGGTTTGGCCATTGACGTGCGAGCAGCCGGCCTTTTGATTGCGACTTTATAAAAATCGATTCCACGGCGCTCGACCATCTTTTAGGCTGCTGGGTTCGCGGTAAAGTGGTATTCTTGGCCTGCGGCCGTTGAGTGAATCGCCTGCACCCTGGGAGCATTTGCCATGTCGATGCGGACGGACGATCAACTGCGGGGCGCGCTCACCCAGTCGATCCGCGATCACTGGAAGCTCTTTTTGATCGAAGGCATCGTGCTGGTGGTGCTTGGTTTGCTTGCCATCATCATCCCGCCTTTGGCGACGCTTTGGGCAGTATTCGTACTCGGTTGGCTCTTCCTGTTCAGTGGGATCGCGGGCCTCTTCACCACGTTTGGCGCTCGCCATGCGCCCGGTTTTTGGTGGTCGCTCCTGTCCGCCATCCTCGCAATAGCGGCCGGCATCATCTTGCTGATCTCGCCGGTGCGGGGCGCAATCACGCTCACAATCATTCTAAGCGCGTTCTTCATCATCGAGGGCGTGCTGTCGATCATGTATGCGCTCGAACACAAGCGGGAGCTCACCGGAAACTGGGGCTGGATGATGGCCAGCGGGGTCATCGATCTCTTGCTTGCCGCCATGATTTTTGCAGGCCTGCCTGGCTCCGCGGCGTGGGCACTCGGGTTGCTCGTCGGTATCAACATGCTGTTCGGCGGAGCCGCGATGATTGCCATCGCCATGCGCGCGCGCAGCGGCGACACGGGCGTGCCGAGCAAGGCCTGAGTTGATCTGACCACCTTCTGCGATCTCAGCAGCCCGGATCAAACTTCGGACGTGCAAGCGGGAATTCGGGAAAGGACTGGGTCCCCGCTTCCGCGGAGATGAGCGGACGAAGAATTCGCGATTCGACTCGAAGGAGACCTGCTCTAACATCCGCGAATGACCCATCGCGCATTCGAATGGATGGCGCGCATCGGCTATGTGGCGCGCGGCATTGTTTTTGTAGTTCTCGGATAGTTGGCCGTGCTCGCGGCGGTAGGTTCATTGCGCCGTCCGCCTGAGCCAAAAGACGTGCTTTCCGCGCTGCTCTCGCACGCCCTCGGCCAATTCACCGTCGCCGCCGTTTCCTTGGGTCTCCTGTGCTTTGCCGTGTGGAGAATCGTGCAGGCGTGGCTTGACGCCGACAACCACGGGAATGATGCAAAGGGACTCATGCGACGCGCTCTCTATCTTGTTCAAGGCTTGTTTTACGTGGCACTCGCCTCAGTTCCTGCGAGCATCATTTTGGGAACGCGCGCCGGCGGCGATCAAACCGTGCGCGACTGGACGGCCTGGCTGCTCGAAACGCGTTTCGGCCAGTGGGTGGTCGCGCTCATCGGACTGGTCGTGGTGCTGTGCGCGGCGGGTATATTTGTCTCGGGTCTTCTTGCCCGTTTCCGGCATAATCTGGCCGTCACCGGCGAGCCGCGCAGGGTGATCACCGCGCTCGGGCGCTTCGGGTTTTTGGCAAGGGCAATCGTATATGGGGCGGTCGGAGCGTTTTTGGTCATCGCGGCTCTCAGGTCCGATCCAGGCGAGGTGAGGGGAGTTGCCGGCACCCTGCTCACGATCCAGCGACAAGCCTTCGGCGAGGTATGGCTCGTCATTGCCGCAACGGGACTCCTTGCCTTCGGCTGCTATAGCATCGCGCAAGGGCTTTACCGGCGGGTGGAAGCGCCCACGGTTCGTCAGGCAGCGGCCAAAGCTGGCCTGAAAAGCTGAACCGGGTGAGGCCGCCCCCGTGAAAGCGAGAAGCTTGATCGGCGCTGCGACCGTCGTCGCGCTTCTTCTGAGCTGGTATGCGGCGACCGATCTGTTCGGCCTAATTGATCGGCATCGCTTTCCCAGTCCGACCGATGTGCTCGCCGCCGGCTCTCAAATCATGAGCCGCGGCTACGCTGGCGCGACGCTCCTCACGCAGTGCGTGTACAGTTTACGACTTGTCGTCCTCGGATTTCTCATCGCAGCCGCCACGGGAGTGCCCTTGGGCATTGCCATGGGCCTGAGCCGCCGTTTCGAGGCCTTCATCAATCCCGTTTTTCTGCTGATCCGCCCCATTCCACCGCTCGCCTGGATTCCGCTTGCCATCGTCTGGCTCGGGCTCGCCGACAGCGCCAAGATTTTGGTGATCTGGTTTGCCGCATTCGTGCCCGCCGTCATCAACGCCTATACGGGCATACGCAATGTCGATCCGACTCTGATTGCGGCAGCGCGCGTGCACGGTGCCTCCTCGGCGCTCATCCTGCGCGACGTGCTGATCCCGGGGGCCATGCCGATGATCTTCACTGGCCTGCGGCTTTCGCTGCAGGCCTCTTGGACAACGCTGGTTGCCGCCGAACTGGTGGGTGCCATTTTCGGCCTCGGCAAAGTCCTGAGCACTGCCTATCGCGACATTTATCCCGCCATGATCGCCGTGGGCATGATCTCCGTTGCAGTGCTGGGAGCGTTGACGACGAGGGCGCTCTCTATGATCGAGAACCGCGTCGTGCGCTGGCGGCGATCATGACTGCTGGTCAGCAAATCGAGCGCTGGCGGCTTGCACTGCTTTCGCTCGCGGGAACGGCCGTCTTCTTCGGATCTTGGCAAGCGGTTGCAGGGTCGGGGCTCGTATCGAAATTCGTTCTCCCTTCCCCCGCTGAAGTGATCGTGGCGGGAGTCAGCATGATGAGCGAGCCGTTTGCCGGGGACACGATACAGGGCCACGTGCTCGCAAGCCTCGGGCGCTGGGCAGCCGGTTTCGCGATCGCTGCAGGCATTGGAATTCCGACTGGTCTCGCAATGGGGCACTGGCGCGTGCTCGATGCGATCCTCTCGCCAATATTCGAGGGCTATCGCTATATCGCGCCCCTTGCCTGGGTGCCTTTCGCAGCGCTCTGGTTCGGCACCGGCATCGGCGGCCCGATTATGGTGATCTTCACCGGCGCATTCGCTCCGTGTCTGCTCAATGCCTATCGCGGCGCTCATCAGGTGGAACGGCATTTAACAGAGGCGGCGCGCACGCTTGGAGCAGGGGGCGTGCGCGTGATGCTCGAAGTGTTGTTGCCCGGTGCATTGCCGTCGGTGATTTCGGGCCTGCGCGTGGGCGCCGGGCTTGGCTGGCAGTCGCTGATCGGCGCGGAACTCATCGTCGTATCTTCCGGCATCGGATACGTGCTGGTGCAGGGCCAGAGCAATCTGGCGCCCGAAATCGTGATCGCAGCCATGCTTGCCGTGGGCCTCGTCGGATTGCTCATCGATGTCGTGCTGCGCAGCGTCGAATCGCGGATCAGGCGGCGCTGGGGTCAATGAGCGATATCGAATTTGTGTCGATCAGCAAGACGTTTCCGCGCGGTGGCGCGGTATTCACCGCGCTCGACGGCGTGAGCCTGAAAATTCCCGATAAGGAGTTCGTCGCCATTGTCGGCCCTTCCGGCTGCGGCAAGACCACGTTGATGCGCATGGTGGCCGGCCTCGAGGCGCCGTCATCCGGCGTTGTCCGGGTGGGAGGCCGTGCGGTAAACGGGCCGGGTGCGGACCGTGCCGTGGTTTTTCAGCAATTCGCACTGTTTCCCTGGAAGACGGTGCGCGAGAACATCGCGTTCGGGCTCAAATGCAAGGGAATGTCACGCGCCGAGCGTGACGAGCTGGCGCTGCACTTCATTGACCTGATGGGACTCTCCGGGACGGAGGAGAATTATCCGCATCAATTGTCGGGCGGCATGCAGCAGCGGGTCGCCATCGCACGCTCCTATGCGATCGAGCCGGAGGTGCTGCTCATGGATGAGCCCTTCGGCTCGCTCGATGCTCAGACGCGCATCCTGATGCAGGAGGAGCTGATCCGCATCTCGCGGGTCAATCCGCGCACGGTGCTGTTCATTACCCACGCGGTCGAGGAAGCGGTTTATCTCGCCGATCGCGTCGTGGTGCTTGCCCGCAGCCCCGGCAGGATCGTAGAGATCGCCGATACGCGCCCTACCCGGCAGGCCGAGGGGTGGGATAAGGTTGCCAGCGAGGAAGTGATGGAAATGCCCGGGTTCGGGCACTTGCGTGCGCATATTTGGCGACTCTTGCGGCAGCAGATGCAGCTTCCCGCGAGGGAAAAAAACAAAGATCGAAAAACATAGGAGGAAACATGTTCAACCGAAAAGTGACAGTTTTTGCCTTTACTGTCGCACTCGCTGCCGGCGCTCCGGTTTCACTCAAGGCGCAGCAACTCACACCGATCGGGGTGAGCTATCAGCCAGCGCTCTACTGGTCGCTGCCTTACTACATCGCCAGTGAGAAGGGCTGGTGGAAGGAGGTCGGCCTCGATCCGCAATTCAGCACGTTCCCTTCCGGCGCGCCGCAGATGGCAGCCGCGGCTTCGAAGTCGTGGGATGTGGGAGGCACCGGCTCGGCGCCCGCAACCCTCGGCGCGCAGCGTTTCGATATCGTGACGATCGGGATCACAAACGACGAGTCGGTCGGCAATGCCGTGATGGCACGCAAGAACGAGGCGGACGGCATCCGCATCAACCCGGCTTCGCTGAAAGGCAAGCAGATGCTGCTGACGACCAATTCGACCGGCGAATACGCCGCGCTCGCCTGCCTCGGTAAATGGGAATTGGCCGCCAAGGACATGCAAATCGTGAATTTGAATCAGCAGGAGATCATTTCTGCATTCGCGACCGGCACGGGAACGCTCGCGGGCGTGTGGGCGCCCAACATTTATACGCTCGAGGAGCGCACGGGCGCGCAGCTCATATGCTCGGGCAAAGAGGCGGGCGTGGCCGTCCCCGGAGCGCTGATCGCCAGAAAGGCTTACGCGGAGCAGAACCCGGATAAGGTGGCGGCATATCTCGCGGTGTATTTGCGGGCGATTGCATGGGAGAAAGCGCACCGCGATGATACCATCAAGCACATGAACGATTTTTACCGGAAAACCGGCGTGAATCTTCCCGAGAAATATCTTGCCCGCGAGATCGATACGCGTCCGACGTTCACGCTTTCTGAACAGCTCAAGCTCTTCGATCGCGCCTCGGGTACTGCGGAAGTCGATACCTGGTTCGGCAAGCTTGGAGATTATCTCAAGAGCACGGGCACGCTGCAGGAAGCGCCGCAGCCGCGCAGTTTTGCGACCGACGCTTACCTCAAGCGCGTCGCGAGCGATCCGAAACTCAAGGACTTTGCGGAAGGGAAGTAAGCCGCCGCACTCGGCAGCGCCGGGCGCAGGAGTGGTCCCCTGCGCATGCTTACGTTTCCTGATTGCTTGCCTCGAGAAGCAAGGGCGCGAGCGCGCGACGATCGATCTTTCCGCTCGGGCCAATCGGCAAAACGTCTCTAAAAATGAAGCTGTCGGGCACCTTGAAGCGCTCGGTGCGCACGAGCATCCAGGCTCGCAGCACATTCTGCTCGAGGCGCACGCCCGCGCGCGGCACGACGAGCGCGTGCACGGTCTCGCCAAGCCGCTCGTCAGGGAGACCAGCGCACAGGGCAGCTGCGATATCGGGATGCTCGCAGAGCAGGTTCTCGACTTCGAGTGGGGCAATCTTGATACCGCCACGCGAAATGATCTCCTTGCTGCGCCCGATCAGCACAACGCGACCGGTCTTGTCCACCCATGCGAGATCGCCGGTTTTGAAATACCCATCTTCGTATGCGGCGGCGGTAAGTTCCGGCTGATCGAGATAGCCGAGCATGGCAAAGGGCGTGCGGATTTGCAGTTCGGCCGCTGCACCTTCGTGCGGCTGCCCCTGCGCAGAAGGGCGAAGGCGAAACTCGACGCCTTTGGTCGGTCTGCCGATCGTGCCCAAGCCTTCCGGCTGGTCCAGCGGTCCTAGGCAAAAATCGCAGGATCCCGTTTCGGTCGATCCATAAAGATCGTAGAGGTTGGCTTGCGGACAGACGCCAAGCAGCTTTTCTGCAACGTGCCTCGGCAGGACCTCGCCACCGGAAAGCAGCATGCGCAGGCGCGGAGCGCAGAAGGTCGTATCCGCAAGGAGCGTGCGAAACATGGAAGGCACGCCCGCCAGGATTGTCGCGCCGCCGCCGAGGCCACTCTGGATGGCCTCCGGGGCGAATCTCGGCACCAGTACAAGGCGTGCGCCGGCCATCAGCGTAAGCAGGCTCACCCAAAGGCCAAAAATGAATGTGATCTGCAAAGGTACGAGCACGATGTCGCAGCTTTGAAACTGCAAAAGACCTGCGAGTGCCGCGAGCTTGTCCGCCAAGCGCTGGTGCGCGACGATGACGCCCTTGGGCTCCCCCGTGCTGCCTGAAGTAAAAACCACAAGCGCCGCGTTGCGCAACAACTTCCGCTCAGGCGGAACGGCATCGCCGATGTCTTCGAGTACACCAGCATCTATGAGAAAACGGGCCCGGGTGATCTTGTGCACGCGCGCAATCGTGCTCGCTGCCGCCGCAACATGGATGGGCACCCCCACAGCGCCCGCCTGCCATACGGCCAACAACGACGCTAGATCGGTCGGCCGGTTACCGATGCGCACATGCACAGGCTCGCCGCTGCGCACGTCGTGCTGGCGCAACAAGGCGGCGGCCTGCACCGCAGATGTGAACAAATCCCGAGGCTTCACGGAATCCCCGCTGACGCTCTCGACATCGTGGGCAAGAGCGCTCAATGCATCGCCAAGCAATCCGGCGAGGGGTTCAGTCATGCCGGGCCGGAAACCGCGCATCGCGCCAGGCTAGCGCGGCCTTGAGCCCGTCCCCGCGCGCGATGTCCATGAATTGTTTCTTGTCCGGCGATCCGGCACCTTCGATCGCGAGATCGATATCAAGCGCGTCTTCCAGCGCCTGCAGCATGTTCGCGGCTTCCAGTGCCCGGTTGATCGCGCGCTTCGTTTGCTTGACGAGATCGGGATCGATCGCCGCAATATGATTAGCCAGAGCGAGGGCCGTCGCATCGAGCGCATCTGTCCGCACCACCCTGTTCACCATCCCGATCTCTTTGGCGCGGTGGGCGGAAAGGCGATCCTCGCCGGTGAAAATGATTTCCTTGGCCATCTTGCTGCCGACCATCCAGGGCAGGATCATTGCCACGATACCGGCCCCGAATTTCAGCTCGGGCTCGCCAAAGAATGCATCCTCGGAGGCGACGGTCAGGTCGCAGGCAAGCGCAAGCTCGCAGGCTCCCGCAAGGCACGGCCCGCGCACCGCTGCAATGGTGGGCAGGGGCGAGTGCCAGAATCGCATCACCGTGTCGAAATCCTTGCGCAGAACGGGGCGCCACTGCTCGATGCCGGTGGGCCTGCGCTCCATCTGCTCCTTGAGATCGAAGCCTGAGGAGAACACTTCGCCCTGCCCGCGCACGATCACGACGCGGATGTTTGCGTCACCTTCAATGTCGTCCAGCGCGGTTTGGATTTCATCGAGCATCGCCGCATTGAGAGCATTGGCGCGTTTCGGCCGATTGAGCGTGAGGCGGCCGACGCCGCCAATCTTCTCGACGATGATGGTTGCGTACGCCATGTTGCAGCCTGCCTGTTGGGGGGAGCGAATAGCCTAGCGCATGCCCAAAATGCTATCGATACGGATGCCTCGCCAACTGAAAATCGCATGAACCGGCGCGAACTGATTGGGACCGCGGGTGCCGCAATGCTGTGGCCGCATTCGGCAGTTGCGCAGCGCGGCGGAAAACTGCGGGAAATCGGATTCGTGTATGCCGGCGATACGGCGATGCTCGAAACCCGGCTTTCGGCGTTTCTGGAGGGTCTCAATTCGAAAGGGTTTGCCGAAGGCCGCAACGTGACGCTCTTGAAGCGAAGCGCCGAATCGCAGCCGGAGCGCTACGAGGCGGTGACCGCAGAGCTACTCCGACGGCCGCTGGCGCTCCTGGTTTGCGTGGGGCCGTCCGTCGTCCGCATCGCTGCCGCTGCGACGAAGACCATTCCTATCGTCGCGCTCGATCTGGAATCCGATCCCGTCAAAAGCGGGCTTGTGCAGAGCATTGCGCGCCCGGGCGGAAATCTGACCGGGATATTTTTTGATTTCCCGGAGTTCAGTGCCAAGTGGCTGCAGCTGTTGAGCGAAGCCGTTCCCGGACTGGAGCGCGTTGCCGTGATTTGGGATCCGGCGACCGGACCTTTGCAGCTTGAGGTGATCAGCAACGCGACGCTCGCACGATTTCAGTTATTGCTCGTTCTAAAGGTGGCCTCACCCGGCGACATCGAGCCCGCCTTCCGTTTGGCGAGTCAACAGGGGGCGGGCGGCTTGATCATTCTCTCCTCTCCGGTATTCGGGTCCAACAGCAAGGCTATGGGCGAGCTCGCGGCAAGCTATCGGCTTCCGGCCATCACACTGTTCGCCGAATTTGCGCGCGCAGGCGGGTTGCTGGCCTACGGGGTCGAACTGAACGATCTATACGCGCAGCTTGGAACTCTCGCGGGCAAGATCCTGGCGGGCGCCAAGCCTTCGGATCTCCCCGTCGAGCGCCCATCGAAATTCGAGCTCGTAGTAAACCTTAAAGCAGCCCAGGCGCTTGGCCTGAACATGCCTACCGGGCTTTTGCTCCGTGCCAATGCGGTGATCGAATGACCTCAGCACGCATGGGTGCGGAGCCGAGTTTCCGCCGAGCGCCCGATCAAGTATGATGATCAGAAAAGCCGCGCCCAAGAGGTGATCGATTGACCGACCGCACTGCCAATGGCGTGCTGCCAGTGGAAAAAGCGGGGCTCCCTGGGGAAAGGGAGTCGGCATCGCCGTTGCGCGGCCGGCTATTTCGCAAATACGTCTTCTTATTCCTGGCCGTGGTTTGCGTGGCGCTTGTCACCAACGGTCTGTCGGAAATCTGGTTTTCATATCAGGAGCATAAATCCTCACTCATCCGCATTCAGCGGGAACAAGCTGAATCGGCCGCTGCCAAGATCAGCCAGTTCATAAAGGAAATCGAAAGCCAGGTCGGATGGACCACCCAGCTGCCGTGGTCTGCAGGAACCATCGACCAGCGGCGCTTTGACGGCTTGCGCCTCCTGCGCCAGGTGCCGGCAATCACCGAATTGTCCCAGCTCGATTCCAGCGGGCGCGAGCAGCTGCGCGTTTCGCGGCTCGCCATGGACGTCGTCGCGAGTCAGGCCGATTTTTCCAAAGACCCTAAATTCACCGAGGCGGTCGCGCACAAGGTCTATTACGGCCCGGTCTATTTCAGGCGCGAATCAGAGCCGTATATGACGCTCGCGCTCGCCGGCACACGGCGCGACGCAGGCGTGAGCGTTGCCGAAGTGAATCTGAAGCTCATCTGGGATGTGGTCTCCCAGATCAAGGTGGGCCAGCGTGGACACGCCTATGTTGTTGACTCGCAGGGCCGGCTAATTGCCCATCCCGATATCAGCCTGGTGCTGCGGAACACCGATCTCTCCAAGCTTGCCCAAGTGCAGGCCGCGCGCTCCATGGGCACGGGGCCATCGAATGAGCAACTCCAGGTCGCGGACGACATTCAGGGCCGCCGTGTGCTCACGGCCTACGCACACGTCAACCCGCTGCGCTGGCTGGTGTTCGTCGAATTGCCGGTGGCGGAAGCCTATGCGCCCCTGATCTCCACGACGGAGCGTTCCGGCATACTGCTGATGGCCGCGCTCGGATTTGCGTTTCTCGCGGGTCTCGTTCTTGCCCGCCGTATGGTGGGACCGATCCGGGCATTACGAGAGGGCGCAGCGCGCATCGGCACCGGCGACCTCAGCCAGCGCATTTCGATCAAGACCGGCGACGAGCTCGAATCCCTTGCCGACCAGTTCAACGACATGGCGAGCAGGCTCGAGGACTCCTATGCCGACCTCGAACAGAAGGTGGAAACCCGAACGCAAGAGCTGGCGCAATCCGTCGCGGAGCTGCGCGCGCTGGGCGAGGTGAGCCAGGCGGTGAATTCGACGCTCGATCTCGAGGCAGTGCTCAGCACCATCGTCGCCAAGGCGGTGCAGCTCTCCCAAACCGAGGGAGGCACGATCTATGTGTTCAACGAGGGTGCGAGCGAGTTTGAGCTGCGCGCCACCTATGGGATGGCCCCAGAGCTGATCGAGAGCATTAAGCAGCACCATATCGGCTCCAACGACGTCATTGCGCAGGCTGCGGAAAAACGCATCCCCATGCAGATCCCCGATCTGCGCAACGTCCCGCCGACGCCGGTGCACGACCTGATCCTGAACGCCGGCTATCGTTCCCTTCTCGTCGTACCGCTGGTCGGAGCGGAGGAATCGGTCGGCGCGCTTGTCGTTCGCCGCAGCCAGCCCGGCGAATTCGCTCACCAGACCATGGACCTGCTGCAGACGTTTGCGGCCCAGTCCGTGCTTGCCATTCAGAACGCGCGCCTGTTCCAGGAAATCGAGGCTAAGAGCCAGGAGCTGGCAGTTGCGAGCCAACACAAATCGCAGTTTCTGGCCAATATGAGTCACGAGCTGCGCACTCCGCTGAATGCCATTCTCGGCTACACCGAGCTCATCCTCGATGCGATTTACGGCGAGGTGCCGAGCAAGATGCGGGGCGTGCTCGAGCGGGTGCAGAGCAACGGCAAGCATCTCTTGGGCCTCATCAACGATGTCCTCGATCTTTCCAAAATCGAGGCCGGACAGCTCACGCTTTCCGTTGCCGACTATTCAATCAAGGAGGTGGTGCACAGCGTCTTCGCCGCCGTCGAATCGCTGGCGCAGGAAAAGAAGCTGGCGCTCAGAGTGGATCTGCCGAAAGACCTTCCGACCGCGCGAGGCGACGAACGACGCCTTACTCAGGTGCTGCTAAACCTGGTGGGCAACGCGATCAAGTTTACGGATAACGGCGAAGTCGCGATCAGGGCATCAGCCAGCAATGGCGCTTATACGCTTTCGGTGTGCGATACCGGCCCCGGCATCTCACCGTCCGATCAGGCCAAGATCTTCGAAGAATTTCAGCAGGCGGACAGCTCGGCCACGAAGAAGAAAGGCGGCACCGGATTGGGGCTGTCGATTGCCCGGCGCATCATCGAGCTGCACGGCGGCCGTATCTGGGTGGAGTCGGAGCTTGGTCATGGTGCGACATTCTCGTTCACGGTTCCGGTCAAGGCCGAGCAACAGGCGGAGCGAACATGAGCAGACGCATTCTCGTCGTCGAAGATCAGGAGGACAATCGTCAGATCCTGCGCGATCTTCTGGCGAATGCCGGCTACGAGATGATCGAGGCCGGAGACGGTGAACAGGCTGTTGCCGCCGCCAACGAGCACCGGCCGGATCTGATCCTGATGGACATCCAGTTGCCCGAGGTGGACGGCTACGAGGCGACGCGGCGCATCAAATCGAACCCTGCTCTCAATGCCATTCCGATCATTGTGGTCACCTCCTATGCGCTCAGCGGAGACGAGGAGAAGGCACGCGCGGCGGGCTGCGACGGATACGTAGCAAAACCCTACAGCCCACGCGCCCTGCTGGCCAAGATCCGCGAATACGTACCGTAGGTATTGGAAATGTAATGAGCGCTCTTGTACGGTCCTCCGACGATCCGCGGCACCGCATATGAATCAACAACCAGAACAGTAAAATGCACAATCCTCCGCGCATCCTGATCGTCGACGACAATGAGATGAACCGCGACATTCTCGTGACGCGGCTCGAAACGCAGGGCTATGACCTCTCCCAGGCTGCCGACGGGGAGGAGGCATTAGCGGCCGCCAAGGAACAGCTCCCCGACCTCATCTTGCTAGACGTGATGATGCCGAAGCTCGACGGCATCGAGGTGACTCGTCGGATCAAATCCGATCCCAATCTGCCGTTCATGCCCATTATCCTGGTGACGGCGAAGGCCGCAAGTGAGGATGTGGTCACGGGGCTCGAGGCGGGAGCGGACGAATATCTCACCAAGCCCATTGACCAGATGGCGCTGGTCGCGCGCGTTAAATCGGTGCTGCGCCTCAAGGAGCTGCACGACCAGGTCAGCGCCCAGGCTGCTGACCTCGCGGTATGGAATCGCACCCTCGAGGAACGCGTGCAACAGCAATTATCCGAGATCGAGCGCGCGAAGGGACTCGAGCGATTTCTATCCCCTCAGATTGCGAGGCTCATCCTCTCCTCCGGCAACGATGCCGCTTTGGAAAGTCATCGCCGCGCCATTACGGTGGTGTTTTGCGACCTGCGGGGATTCACCGCCTTTTCCGAAGCCACCGAGCCCGAAGAGGTGATGGCGCTCCTGCGCGAATACCATACGGTTTTGGGCACGCTGGTGCACAAGCACGAGGGCACCGTCGAGCGCTTTGCCGGCGACGCCATCATGGTGTTCTTCAATGATCCCGTTCCCTGTCCGGATCCGAGCTTGCGTGCGGCGCGCATGGCGCTCGAAATGCGCGAGCGCATCGGCGAGCTTTTGGCGAAATGGCGCAAGCTCGGATACGAGTTGGGGTTCGGCGTCGGCATTGCACACGGCTATGCCACGCTGGGCCGCATCGGATTTGAGGGGCGGTTTGACTATGGCGCCGTCGGCACCGTGGTCAATCTCGCGGCGCGTTTGTGCGCGGACGCCAAGGACGGCCAGATCCTAGTCGAGACCAAGGTGGCGGCGGCAATTGAGGAGGCGACCAGCACGGAGGCTGCAGGCGAGGTACTACTCAAAGGCTTCCAGCGGCCGGTGCGGGTCTTCAACATCATCACAGGACAGAGGACGGGGGACGGAGGACAGCAGCCGGAGGGCGGATGCGAGAGGACAGAGGATGGCAAAGGGAGCGAGCAAGTAGCGCAGGTGTGAATCTATCGAGGCACTTTCTGTCATCCGAACTCTATCCTCCGTCGTCCACGCTCAGGCACCTTGTGCTCTGAGGCGCGCTTCCAGGCGTGCCACGTCGCGCAGCAGCCGCTCGCTGGTGAGGCGAAGGAAGTACACTCCGAACTCGGGGTTATCGAAGTAGAGTTCCCAGACCTCGCCGTAGCGGATCGTGAGCACGTGCCCGCTCTCCAGACACTCCACCGTTTGCGTCCTGTGATTTTCGGATGTGAGCAGCCCGAGCTCGCCGAAAATTTCCCCCGCGCGAATCTCCTTGTCCAGGTCCGGCAGCCGGTATCGGCCGGTGACCGCGATGAACATCTCCTTGGCAATGTCACCCTTGCGAAAGAGTATCTGGCCTGCGCGATATTTTCGCCTGGTCATGAAAGGCTTCAGCCAGTCCATCGACAAGTCTCCGGCGGCCGCTGCCTGTACCTTCCTGATGAGACGAAGCATCTGAAAGAGACGAAGGCAGTTGAGCGGCACGAGCAGACTGTACAGAAAAATAGTCGGCGCCGAACGCGCGAAAATGCCCGCACTCAGGAAACACAACCCGCTGGCAATGCCCGCGACGCGCAGTGGAATGAGGGTCTTGCGGGATAACGACAGGATGTAAAGCAGCCCACCGGCAATCCCGAAAGCGTTCGCAAACGTGAGGAGGCTGCTTAGAATTTCCCTGGTTAAAAAGCCATCTAGGTTCATTCATCAGCTCCAAACAAACGTCGCAATGAAGACACGCCACCTGCGCGGGCAGGCGATTAGCAAGTGCAACAGTCCCCGCTTTGTGCCGCGATCGTGAATCGCGGAATGCGTTACCGTTATTCCGCCCCTCGAAGTGGATTCACCCGAGCTTCACGTTGGCCTCGCGCACGACGCGCTGCCATTTGTCCATTTCGCTCGCAACGAAGCTGCGGAATTCCTCGGCGGTGTTTTCGCGCACCTCGACGCTCAGTCCGTTCAGCCGCTCCCGCACATCGGTTTCTTCGAGCGTCGCATTGAGGCCGAAATTGAGCTTGCAGATGATCTCAAGGGGCGTGCCGGCTGGAACAAATACCCCATTCCATTCATAGGCCTCGAAGCCGGAAAGCGTCTCTGCCACGGCGGGCAAATCGGGCAAGGGCTTGAGCCGCCCGCGGCCGGTATGGGCGATCGCCCGAATCATTCCCGTTTGCACATGGCCCATTGAAGATGCCGCATTCGAGAAGAAAAATTTCACCTGTCCGCTGATCAGGTCATTGAGTGCCGGGCCACCGCCCCGATAGGGAATGTGATTGATCCTGATCCCGGTCCTGTGCCGGAACATCTCCAGGCACAGGTGCTGCACGGTGCCGTTACCCGAGGAGGCGAAATCGAGCCCATCCAAAGCGGCTTTGCCCAATGCGATCACATCGGCAACGCCGTACGCAGGAACCGAATTGTTCACCACCAGAAGGTTGGAAACCATCGAAGCCAGAAACACCGGCTGGAAATCTTTCACGTAATCGAACGAGAGCTTCTGATAGAGAGACGGGTCATAGAGAACGGTGTATCCGTCGGGCTCGGCTTTGGCGACCACGGCCTCTCCGATCGTTCCCCCGGCACCGCCGCGATTCTCGATGACAAACTGCTGCCCCCACAGCTGGCCGAGCTTGTGAAACAGAATTCGGCTCACCGTGTCCGCTCCGCCGGCCGGAGGATAAGGCACGACCACGCGCACCGGCCTTGTCGGGTAGCTCGTTTGCGCGGCGGCGGGAACGATACCTGCCGACGCAGCGACTGCTGCAGTCGAGCCCAGCAAAAGCTGTCGCCGCGTCACCCTCGAAAACGAAGACATGGCCTCGGATCGTGCTCTATTCTGCGGGGATGCCGATGAGGATCAAGTCATCCTCCAACCGCACTGGATAGGTGGCAATATTCTCCGTTGCCGGCTCAGCCAATGCCTCGCCGGTCGGAATCGAAAAGCGTGCCCCGTGCAGGGGGCATTCCACCTCGTCACCATCGATGTAACCGTCAATCAGCGAAGCATAGGCGTGGGTGCAGCTTTCATCGGTGGCGTAAAAGCTCCCGCCGAGGTTGAAGAGAGCGATATCACGCTCGCCGATCGTCACCTTGATGGCGGTGCCTTCGGCAACATCGCCCATTTTCGCGGCGGGCAGGAAGACGTAATTTCCGTCGTCTGGCATGGCGAAAGTTCACGCCTTCAATCGAGCTCGAAAGCGGAGCTATAATCGAGCTTCAGTCGCACATCCTGGTCCGCCTTGTGCAGGATGCAGTTGCCGATCACCAGCATATCGAGTTCGTTGCCCATGAAGCAACGAAACGCATCCGCGGGGGTACAGACGATCGGCTCTCCGCGTACGTTGAAGCTCGTATTGACCAGAACCGGGCAGCCGGTGAGCGTCTTGAAGCGCGTGAGCAGCTGATGGAATAGGGGATTCGTGTTGGCATGCACGGTCTGCACGCGCGCGGAGTAGTCTACGTGCGTCACCGCCGGAATTTCGGACCGCACGACATTGAGTTTGTCGATGCCGAACAGCGCCTGCTCCTCGACACTCATATTGCGCCGCCGATCCTGCCGAATATCGGCCACCAGCAGCATGTAGGGGCTTTCCGATTCAATCTCGAACCAGTGGCAAGCATCCTCGCCTAATACGGCTGGCGCAAATGGCCGGAAACTTTCACGATATTTGATTTTCAGATTGAGGGTGCGCTGCATGCTGGGCGAGCGCGGGTCGGCAAGAATCGAGCGTGCACCAAGCGAGCGCGGGCCAAACTCCATGCGGCCTTGAAACCAGCCGACCGCGCGCCCATCCGCCAGCGCTTTCGCGGCAAGCTCGATCATCTCATCGGTGCTCACGGTCGTAAAGTGCGCTCCCGCGGCTGCAAGGCTCTGCTCGATCTCTGTCTGGCAGAAGCTCGGGCCGAGAAACGATCCCGCCATGCCGTCGCCGCCGTTCGGCTTGCGCGGGGCATCGCGATAGAGGTGAACGACGGCGAGCGCAGCGCCGACGGCCCCGCCTGCGTCGCCTGCGGCCGGTTGAATCCAGATATTCTCGAAAATATTTTCGCGCAGCACCTTGCCGTTGGCCACGCAATTGAGCGCTACGCCGCCGGCGAGACACAGGTCCTTCGCGCCTGTCGATCTCGCAAGCGCGCGCGTCAGGCGCAGCACCGCTTCTTCCAACACTGCCTGAATTGACGCGGCTATATCCATGTGGAACGACGTGAGCGGCTCGTGCGCCGCGCGCGCTGGCTGGCCGAACAGCTCGCAGAAGCGCTCGTTGGTCATAGTCAGCCCGGTGCAATAATCGAAATAGGACAGGTCGAGGCGGAACGAGCCGTCGGTTTTGAGATCGATCAGATGGTCGAGAATGCGGCTGGCATACTTCGGCTCCCCATAAGGCGCGAGGCCCATGAGCTTGTACTCGCCGGAGTTGACCTTGAACCCGGTGTAGTAGGTGAAGGCGGAATAGAGCAGCCCGAGCGAGTGCGGAAAATGGATCTCCGCAAACATCTTGAGATCATGCCCGCGGCCGAGGGCCGCCGAAGTGGTCGCCCACTCGCCCACGCCATCCATGGTCAGCACAGCCGCCTCTTGGAACGGCGAGGGATAGAAAGCGGATGCGGCGTGGCTCAAATGGTGCTCGCAGAACAAGAGCTTCTCTTTCCAATCGAAGCTCTCGCTGAAGTGACCAAGCTCGTTGCGCAGAAGAGATTTCTGAAACAGCTTCTCGCGCAGCCATAGCGGAATGGCCATGCGGAACGAGGAGAAGCCGCGCGGCGCCAAGGCCACGTAGGTCTGCAGAAGACGCTCGAACTTTAAAAATGGCTTGTCGTAGAACACGACGTGGTCGAGCGCGTCGAGCGAGCTACCGGCGGCATTGAGACAGTAGGCGACGGCGTGACGGGGGAAAGACGGATCGTGCTTCTTACGCGTGAAGCGCTCCTCCTGCGCCGCCGCAAGCACTCTGCCGTCTTCGACCAGCGCCGCGGCGCTGTCGTGATAGAACGCAGAGATGCCGAGGACGCGCATCAGAAGCGCTAGAAGAGCGTATAGATGAATGGAGCGACTGCGGAGCCTTTGGTCAGCACGACAAGCCCGCCGAATACGACCATGGTTATGACGATCGGAAGCAGCCAGAATTTCTTGCGTACGCGCATGAAACGCCAGAGCTCCGCGAGGAAGTCCATGCCGGCCGCTCCTAGAACTGATCTTTCATGGTTTCCGGCGCCGGGCCCGGAGGCTGGCGCGGGATCCAATACGTGTCGGCATCACGATCAATCTTGAGCCGAAGCAAGTCCCTGCCCAGCACGCGCATGATCAAACCGGTAGGCACGACGCTCAAATAGTAGACGAGCGACATGATCAGCGGGTTTACGATGCGGTGGAGAAGGAGCCCGAATTTGAACCAGGCGAGATTGAGCGGCTTTAGCGGTTTTGGCGCGAGAAAGGCTGCTGCGCCAAACAGAGCAGCGATGGCCAAGCCCCACGGCCACCAGCCGCCGCTGCGCCAAAAGTTCAGCAACGAAAGCAGCGCGCAGCCCAATGCCATAACGATGCCGAACTGGCGCTCCGAGCCGGGCGCGTTTTTTTCCTCAGCCGTGAAGCGCTCGTGAGTTGCCGACAACGGCTTGCTGTGCAGCATCAGGTCTCGTCTTTTTGGCAAAATCGAGCGGCCCTATGCGCCACGTCCGCAGCCCCGTCAAGGCGGATTATTGTTGTCGCATTGCGCGGTGCTCGCACACCCAACGGGCAATGGCGCCGCCACTCACGGCATTGCCCGTCGCGTTGAGATGCCCATCCCCATAACGCGGAGCAAATCCGTAAAGAAAGATTCGCTTCGAATCGGCTTCGTGGCGCAGCGCCTCCCGCAGGTCCAGGAACGAAATGGCTGCGCTCTCGGCCGCTCGCGCGATGCGGTCTACCGGATATTCCAGATCTGCGAGGCCGAATTTCGCGGCTGCGGTGCGTCGCAACTCTTGTGTCGGCAGTGCTTGCACCGGAGCGGGTATGATGATGATCCCGAATTGTATCCCATGTGCTTGCGCCCAGTCGCGCATGGCGAGCAGCAGCCTCTCGGTTACCGACCAGGCGCTGGTCCAAGTTTCATCGGCTGGAGCTGAGAACATTTCCTTGTATTCCGGCGCAAACAGCGGCGGCTCCTGCAAGTCGCCAATGTGCATTGCCTGGAGCGGCTTCGGTTCGGGCATTACGGACTTGCCCAACGCGATCTGCTTCATAGCCTGCAACAAATAGAAGGTGTTGATCAGGCGTTTGCGCCAGTCGTGCTCGACCGATGTCTGGAAAGCCGCGCTCTTCCGGAAGCTGTCGTCGACAGAAAGGCTGCCTTCCGGGCTCTCCAAAAAATAGGGCTTTTCCGCCTGACCGACTGCGCTCAAAGCGCGGCCGTTGTTGGCCACGTCATTGCCCACATAAAAGCCAACGAGCACCATGTGCGGATGCAGCGCCGCCACGCGTCTTGTGAGCAGGGCGTATTCCTGCCCGGTGCCGTAGCCCGAAACGCCGAGATTGAGGACTTCGACCCCGGATGCAAAAGCCGGGCACGAGCGAAGATTGCGCTCCGTCACGGCAGTGAGCGCATCCTCCTCCGGCAAGTTTGAGGATTCGACGAAGGAGTCCCCCAGGACCGCAACGCGAAATCCGTTCGCATGCTGCCGCCAGTCCTCACCGCGAAAACCCTGGCGATTGATGCGGAGATAGGCGGTATTCTCATGCGTTGCCCAGCCGTGCAGCCCTGGGCGGAACGACCAGCCGAGATCGGGATCGGGTTGTGCGAATATCGGAAATGACCACCCCAGTATACGCAACGCGATCTCGATCAGCAGCAGACTGAAGGCGAGGCTTGCGAGCACCAAGGCGACGTTCTTGCGCATGTCGCCTAAACTCAATCCGTCGTCCTGAGGCGCGAGCGAGCGAAGCGAGCGAGCCTCGAAGGACGAGCGTCCACAACGGGCCACATCCTTCGAGGCTCGGCGCGGTGCGCCGAGCACCTCAGGATGACGCGTTGAGATGTGTGCGTATGAGGCAAGCTATCCCAAATACTATTTCAAATTTCGAAAGGTCAGCGAATACCGGAGTTCCTCGACGGCTGGAATACTATGCTCCCAGTCCGTGCGTGCAGGTCCCTTGAGCAGATAGGCCGAGTGTGGTTCGAGACGGATCGACGCCCGCTCCCAGCTCGCACCCCTTCTGCGGCGCAACCTGAAAGTGCAGGCGGACAGAAGGGAAATGCCCACGACCTCGCCAAACACGCTGCGGTCCTTGTGCCAGCCGATGGCGGCACCGGGACGGTACTCGGTGATGAGAACCTGCTGCAGCCCCGAGGCGGGAAGGCCCGCAAAAAACGCGACCTTGCGGCGAACGGCAGTTACAAAATACGGCATGTCGTCGGTCTTCTGCAATCCGCCGCCATTGAAGTCATAGCGCCAGCCGAAGGAAACGATCCGGCGCTTGCCCAAAAAGCCGTGGAATTCAAATTCGCGGAACGGAAGCTCGCGCACATGCTCCAGCAGTGCCTGCTCTTCAGCCCCAGAGAGGAACTCCGGCCGATATGTAAAGCCTTCGGGAAGCCCGGGGGCCGGTCCCTCGAACAGCCCTGGCTGGGATTGCAAGTGTCGCGGCTGCATCGGTGCCGGTGCTAATACTCAAACTGTCGCGGGGTCGATTGCGTCCTTAGCAGTCAAAGAAATCGCGGGGGAGGGGCCCTGCGGAAAGGAGACGTATGCATGCTGGATCCATTTCGCATCGGCCAAGCCACGATCACCCGCGTGGAAGAAACCTGTGGCCCGACGTACCCGATCATCGATATTTTTCCCGAATGCAGCAGCGCTGTTCTCTCCGAGCATGGGCATTGGCTCGCACCGAGCCATTTCGATGCGCAGACCGGTCTCATCAAGTTGAGCGTGCACAGCTGGTTGCTGCAGATCGGCAGACAGAAAATTCTCGTGGACGCATGCTGCGGAAACAACAAAGTCAAGCCGGGACGGCCTTTCTGGCACATGCTCAACGTGCCGTTTCTGGAGCGCCTCGCAAAGGCAGGCGCGCAGCCGGATGAGATCGATTATGTGATGTGCACCCACCTGCATCACGATCACGTCGGGTGGAACACTCAGCTGCTGGATGGCCGCTGGGTACCTACTTTCCCGAACGCGCGTTACGTGATCTCGAAAACCGATTTCCAGTATTACCGTAAGCTCGACAGCCATGACAAAACGGCACCTGCGGAGATGGGTACGTTCCGCGAATGCGTACTGCCGCTAGTCGAGGCCGGCCGGGCGGAACTCGTCTCAGGGGACCACCGACTCAACGAGCACATCGAGCTGATGCCGGCGCCGGGCCATTCCGCGGGCCACGTTGTGTTCAAGCTCGAAGCGGCTGGCGAACGCGCCGTGTTCACCGGCGATGTATTCCATCACCTCCTGCAGGTGTACTATCCGGACTGGAATTTTCCCAAAAACTCGGACCCCGAGCAGGCGCGTGCGAGCCGCCGCCGAGTGCTCGAGCACTGCGCCTCGTCCGGTGCGCTCGTGCTGCCTGCGCATGTGGGCGCGCCGTTCGCCGGCCATATCGAGGCAACCGGCCGGGGATTCCGACCCCGATTTTAGCTCGCGCGCGATTCGGGCCTGAGCTTCTTGCTATTTGCTTAAGCGGCTATCGCATCGCCGTCATAGCTGAGTTGTCCGCATGGCGGTTGCCAATCGTTGCCGCGCGGGCGATATCGGCCCGCCGGAGACAGGAGATGCGGCTGGTTTCACCTATTTCAGAATGACGGTTTCCAAGGGCGACCATTATCACAAGCACGAACAGGCGCATCGGCCTCTTAGCAAGGCCGAGGTACGCAGCATTTTCTATGGCCTCACGCTGGCCATGTTTCTCTCGGCGCTAAATCAGACCATCGTCGCGACCGCGCTGCCCACGATCGGGCGCGAGTTTGGCGATCTGGAGAATCTGTCCTGGGTCATCATTTCGTATCTCTTGTCGTCCACCGTGGTGGCGCCCCTTTACGGAAAGCTGTCCGACATTCATGGGCGCCGCTCCATGATGCTCGTGTCGATCGGGCTCTTCATCGCGGGCTCTGCAGCATCCGCGGCGGCGCGGGACATGACTACACTGATACTTGCTCGTACTTTGCAGGGCATCGGTGGCGGCGGCATCGTCCCGCTCACGCAGACCGTTATTGCCGACATGGTCGCCCCGCGCGAGCGCGGCCGCTATCAGGCCTATATCGGCAGCGCGTGGATTGCTGCCGGCTCGCTCGGCCCTGCCTTTGGCGGCGTCATTGCCGAGCACCTGCACTGGTCCATTATCTTCTGGCTCAACGTGCCGCTGGGACTTCTTACGGGGCTCCTGACCCATCGGGCCATGAAGCGGTTGCCCCGGAATGAGCGCGCGCACCAGCTCGACATTATCGGCGCCGCGCTGCTGATCGCAGCCGCAACGTTCATCCTCGTTGCGCTGACATCGGGGGGCACGCGAGTACCGTGGATGTCGCCGACGATCCTGATACTGGCTGTTTCCTCTCTGGCGCTTACGCTGACATGCGTCTGGTGGCTGCGGCGTACACAGGAGCCGTTCCTGCCGCTCAACGTGATGCGCAATCCGGTCATGCGCGCTGGTACCGCTGCGACGTCCTGGACGCTCGGCGCAATGATCGGACTCACCGTCTATATGCCGCTTTACTTCCAGGTCGTGCATGGTCTTTCGGTAAGCGAAGCCGGTTTTGCGCTCATTCCGATCACGGTCATGACGACGCCCGGCTCGATGCTCGCAGGCCGCTCCATGATGTATTTGCGGCACTACAAAGCGACGTCGATCATCGGTGCCGCCATCGCCATTGCGAGCCTTTTCACCCTGGTGCTCTGGCCTGGCATGTCGCTCCATGGCGTGATCATCGCGTTGGTTCTGATCGGATTTGGGGCTGGCACCGTTTATCCGGTTGCGACCGTGGCCATTCAGAACGCGGTCCCGGTCCGGCACCTCGGCACAGCGACGGGAACCATGAACTTCTTCCGTGCGCTTGCGAGCACCCTTGCCGTGGCGATCATGGGAGCAATCCTGCTTGGGCACCTTGGGGCGACGCTGCAGCGCGGGAGCGTCGGCATCGAAGTGCTTACGCAGGCCACCGGGGGTCCCTTCAACATGGCGGGAGTGTTTCGCTGGCTGTTTGCCGCTGCCGATATTTTCTTCGCTCTCGCGCTTGCTGCCGTCCTGCTCATGGAAGAGCGCCCCCTGCGCAGCGAGGCGAGCGCGCACGTGCCGCTACAACCGCCGCCGGCTCCCGCCGAATAAGAGCTTCGCTAGCCTTTTTGCAGGCCCGCGGGCACCGGAGAGGTCGTCGGCACTGAGTCGATCTGCGGAGGATTGACGGTCTTTTCGGGTCGCGCCTGCAGGAGAGCAACCACCTCACCGACTATCCCGCGCCGGAACGCCATCACCACGACGACGAAGATTGCACCCTGAATCATTGTCACCCAGGCGCCGAACTCGGCGAAATAGTTCTGAATGCCCACAACGAGCGTGGCCCCGACCACCGGTCCAAGCATCGTGCCGGCGCCGCCAAGGATCGTCATCAGCACCACCTCGCCGGAAGCGTGCCAGTAGACATCCGTCAGGGTGGCAATGCCGAACACCAGCGACTTGAGACCTCCTGCAAGTCCTGCCAGTGCCGCCGAGAGCACGAAAACGAGGATTTTGTACTGATCGGCGCGGTAACCGAGCGAGATCGCCCGCACTTCGTTGTCGCGAATGGCACGCAACACTTCGCCAAAAGGCGAATGCACAATTCGCCAGATTGCCGCGAGAACGCTGAGGAAAAGAATCAGCACAAAAAAATACATCGCGAGGTGCGACGACAAGTCCACGATCCCGAACAGAGCACGGCGCGGGATTGTCTGCAAACCGTCTTCTCCGCCGGTGAACGGCATCTGCAAGGCTGCGAAATAGACCATCTGCGCGAGGCCGAACGTAATCATCGCGAAGTAAATGCCCTGGCGCCGTGTTGCGAGTACCGCGAATGCAAAACCAAGCGCGCCCATCGCGGCCATGCCGGTGAGAAGGCCAAGCTCGGGCGTCAGCCCCCAGATCTTCACCGCATAGCCGGTTACGTAAGCACCCCCGCCAAGAAATGCGCCGTGTCCGAACGAGAGGAGCCCGGCGAAGCCGAACAGGAGATTGAAGGCGCAGGCGAAGATGGCGAAGCAAAGCGCCTTCATCAGGAATACGGGATAAACAAAGAATGGCGCAGCGAGTCCGGCGGCGACCAGTAGTGCGAGGCCAAGACCGCCGCGGACGGACATTACCTAGCTCCGAAAAGGCCCTGCGGGCGCACGAGCAGGATCGCAACCATCACGACGAAGATCACCACGTTCGATGCTTCCGGATAGACGAGCCGCGTGAACGCCTCGAACAAGCCAAGCACGAATCCCGTGATGATCGAGCCCATGATGGAGCCAAGGCCACCGATGACCACGACTGCAAAGATTACGGGAATGATGCTGGCGCCCATGATCGAGCTGACCTGATAAATGGGCGCCGCCAGCACACCCGCGAATGCGGCGAGCGCCACGCCGAGCATGTAAGTGAGCGTAATGATGCGCGGCACGTTGATACCGAAGGCGCGCACCAGCACAGGGTTCTCGTTTGCGGCGCGCAGGTAGGCGCCGAGCGGCGTGCGCTCGATCACGTACCAGGTGGCAAGGCAGATCGTGAGCGAGGCCGCAATCACCCAGGTCCGATAATGGGGCAGGAACATGAATCCAAGGTTCACGCCCCCCGTGAGCTGCTCCGGGATTTGGAAGGGTTGGCCCGACACGCCGTATTTCTGACGGAACGCGCCCTCGATGAGCAGCGAAACGCCGAAGGTGAGCAGAAACCCGTAGAGATGATCGAGATGGTAGAGGTGGCGCAGAAACAGCCGTTCCAGGACGAGCCCGGTGAGGGCAACCCCAATCGGGGCGAGCACCAGCGCCGACCAGTAGCTCAGCCCCGCATAATTGAGCAGCATCCACGCGATGAAGGCGCCCATCATGTACTGGGCGCCATGGGTGAAATTGATGATGTTGAGAATGCCGAAGATGAGGGCGAGACCGAGACTCATCATCGCGTAGAAGGCGCCGTTGATGGCGCCGAGCAGCAGCAGGCTGAACAGGGCTTGCGACGGTATCCCAAAAATCTCGAACACTGCGACGCCGCGTCGCGTGTTTCCGTCAGTTCAGCGCTTCGCGACGAGGGGACACTCGCTCTCGGAAAGCGGCCGGAACGCTTCGGGGCCCGGAATCACCTTCAGTATTTTCAGATAGTCCCAGTCGTATTTCGATTCCGCGGGCGTCTTCACCTGGGCGAGATACATGTCGTGCACCATGCGGCCGTCTTCACGCACCTGCCCATTCTTGGCGAAGAAATCGTTGACTGGCGTCTCGCGCATCTTTGCGAGCACGGGAAGGGACTCCTTGCTGCCCGTGGCCTGCACGGCCTTCAGATAGTGGGTGATGGCCGAGTACACGCCCGCCTGCACCATCGTGGGCATGGCCTTGCGACGCTCGAAGAAGCGCTTTGAAAAAGCGCGGGTCTCATCGTTGAGATCCCAATAGAACCCGGTGGTCATGACAATACCTTGCGCGGTGCGCAGGCCCAGGCTGTGAATGTCGCTGTCAAACAGGAGAAGCCCCGCAAGCCGCTGCCCGCGCTGAGTGATGCCGAATTCCGCCGCTTGCTTGATGGTATTGATCACGTCGCTTCCGGCATTGGCAAGGCCAATGATCTTGGCCTTGGAAGCTTGCGCCTGCAGCAAATAGGTCGAGAAATCCTGATTGGGGAATGGGTGCCGGAGCGCGCCGAGCACCTTGCCGCCGGCTGCTTTCACGAAATTGGCAGTGTCCCGCTCAAGCGCATGCCCGAATGCATAATCGACGGTGATGAAGAACCAGGTGTCGCCGCCCTGCTCGACCAGAACCTTGCCGGTGCCGTGAGCCAGGGCATAGGTGTCATAAGTCCAGTGCACCCCATAGGGGGAGCAGGCCTTGCCGGTGAAATCGGAGGTTGCGCCGGTCGAGACGACGAGCACCTTCTTCGCCTTGCGGGCGATTTCCTGCACTGCGAGCATGGCGGACGAAT
Source organism: Xanthobacteraceae bacterium (assembly GCA_040510075.1). Taxonomy (GTDB): domain Bacteria; phylum Pseudomonadota; class Alphaproteobacteria; order Rhizobiales; family Xanthobacteraceae; genus VAZQ01. The sequence goes on from JBEVJT010000115.1 coordinate 27,081, forward strand.
TCGGCAAATCGAAAACCGCGTCGACATTCTCGACGTCGAACCACTTGCTCACGATATTCGACGCGATGTCTGGCTTGTTCTGATGATCGGCGAAGATCATTTCGACCGGCTTGCCAAGCGCTTTGCCGCCGAAATCCTCAATGGCCATGCGGGCGGCCTCAACGCCCCCCATGCCGGAGAGATCGGCATAGATGCTCGACTGATCATTGATCACGCCGATCTTGACGCCGCCGGTTTGCGCGTAAGCGGAACCTGTAAGCAGAAACGCGAGGGCAAGACCCGCTGCCGAATACCGCATGACGTTTCACCGTGCTGGTTGGCGGCAGCGCGCCGTGCGTTCTGTGGCTGCCGCGAAATTAGCCTAACAGCACCAATTCTGGACCGCAAGATTCACCAATTTGGCACATTGGTCGCACTTCGGTATAGGTCGCTCGCAGCGCTTCCAGGCGCTGAGGAGCGGAACCATGGATGTGATCGACCTGTCCGTGCCGGTGAAAGATGGAGAAGGGCGCCTTGGCCTGCAGGTCGAATTCGCAACGCCCTATTCATTCGAGTCGTGCGGGTGGCAAGGCTCCACGTTCAAGATGTTCGCGCATTACGGGAGTCACGTCGATGCTCCGATTCATTTCATCCGCGGAGCCGCTAGCATCGAGAACGCGCCTCTCGGCAAGCTGATGGGACCTGCCGGTGTGATCGAGCTGAGAGACCACTGCAGGGCAGTGGCGATCACCGGCGATACGCTTGAGGACCGCGGCCGGCATCTCGAGCGTGGTGACATCGCCATCCTGAGGACCGGGTGGAGCGACAAAAGCTGGGGAGACGACCGGTTCTGGCGCGATGGTCCCTGGCTTGACGCCGTAGCCGCCGATTGGCTGGTTGAGCGCGGGGTGAAGGCGGTAGTGTACGACTTCTCCGAAGAATACGTGGTTCACCTCGGTCATCACTTTCGCGGCGAGGATTGCGTCGTGCACCACAAGATTCTCGGCGAGGACATCTACAACATCGAGTATGTCCACCGCCTCGGGCTCATCGAGCGCCCGCGATGCACGATTGTTGCGCTTCCGTTGAAGCTCGTTGGGCTCGACGGGGCCCCGGCGCGGGTGCTGGCAATCGAAGGGCTCGATCTGCCGAAGGAATTTTCGGTCCGCTGAACTAGCCTGGTTCCGAAGCGGCGCACTAGCCAAAAATCAATTTTCCGGCGATCAGCGCAAGAACCCCACCCATAAAGGCCAGATAGGGCTTGGCGCCGGCGCGGCGCGGCGCATGCGCGAGATCACGAATGTGTAGGTCGGCGAGCATATGGGCAGGAAAAACTCCCCGATCCCTCGCGTAATGGCGCCAGGCGAAAATAGGCAGGACGATTACAGCGGCCAGCAAGCCCGTAAGGAGCGTGCCACTCCCATAGACGTTAGCGCCTGCACCCAGCAAAAAGGCATTGAAGAAGGCAAGCGCAGTTCCGAGTGCGATGAGTACGTTGGGTGCACGCCAGGGGCGCTGCGCCTGCGGACTGTCGATCCGGTGGATCCATCCCGCGTTGAGATTGAGAAAATTGAAGATGAGATAGCAGCAGTTGGAGACTGCAAGCACGAATATGTAATCGGACAGAAGCAGGAGGATGAGATTGAAGCCGATCCCGGTCCACATGGCCGGGGTGGGCGCGCCGTGCGCGTTCACGCGTGAAAGGTAATGCGGCAGCCAGCCGTCGACCGCACCCTGGTACAGGGTGCGCGAAGAGCCTGCCATGGCGGTGATGATGGAGAGGACGAGCGCCAGCAGCAGCAAGAGCACGATCAGCAACGAAACGACTGCTCCGCCGCCGACCATACGGGCCATCGCAGCAGCGACCCCGGAGCCGTCGAAGATAGCGGGATCGAGCATGCCTTTGAGGCCGAGAGTGCCCTGGAAGGCGAAAGGCACGAGGCTGAACATGACCAGACAAAGCAGCCCCGCGGAAAAAATGGAACGAATGCAATCCCGCCCGGGCGATTTCAACTCGCTGGTGTAACAAATCGTTGTTTCAAGCGCATAAGTCGACCACGCCGCGAGAAAGAGGCCACCGAGAAAAATGCCCCATCCGGCGCGGTCCCATAGGCCTGCTATCGGATGACCGTTCTCTACGGCGCGCAATGGGGCAACCGGCACAAGATTGGCAAGCTTCACACTGCCGGACATGATCGGCACCAGGGCAATGATCAGAAGCGGCAGCAGCGCCAAAATTCCGATCGTCATCTGGAATCGGGCAGTGAGCCATACGCCGCGGTTCTGAATTGCGAACACGAGGAGCAGCAAGAGAGCGCCCACGACGAACGTCGCATTGACGCGCAGCGTGAGCCCGTTCTTCAGGCCCGAGAGGTCGAGCAGCGTGAGTTCGTATGCGCGGAACGGGGAATTCGCGGGGGCTATCCCGTTGAGGATGTATCCCGCGGCGATGCCGCAGCCGATGGCCAACACCGGAGTCCAGGCGAGCCAATTGCACCAGACCGACAGGGGCGCGAAAATTTTTCCATAACGAATCCAGGCCGCCGCGCCATAGACGGAAGCGCCGCCGGATTTTGTGGGAAACATCCCGGCGATCTCCGCATAAGTGAAGCTCTGGACGAAACCGAGCAGGACGGAGAGCGGCCACACGACATAGGAAGGCGTGCCGACGGTCGCGGCAATGCCACCTATGGAAAAAAGCACAAGTGCCGGGACGCCGCTTGCGAGCCAAAACGCGTCCTGCCAGCCGATCTCACGCCGGAGCCCTTGCGGCGATTGCTCGATCTGCTCCGGTTGTACCGGCGCGGCGCGGTCGGGCATTGTTTCCTCGCCTTGGACGCGTGGCGGCCGTCAGTCGGATTGCACGCCGAGGAGATGCTGCCTCGCGGCCTGCAGATGAGCTTGCATGATCTGTGCCGCTCGCTCGCCATCCCGCACCGAGATCGCTTCCACGAGACTGCGATGCTCGGCATTGTAGGCGCCAATGCGTTCTGCGGTGAGCACCTTTGGCTGCACTGCGACCCAGTGGCGGTGACTGCGTATCCGGTTCACCTGTTGGTAAATCCAGATGATGAGCGGATTGTGCGTAGCCTTTGCGAGCGCGAGATGCAGCTGTTGGTCGCAGCGGGAGAATCCGTCTGGATCTGAACCCACGCGCTCGAGTTCTGCGAGGGCTTCCCACAACCTGTCGAGGTCACGCGGCTTGGCATTGAACACCGCAAGGCGTGCCATGCGCGGCTCGAGCGCTGCGCGCACTTCGACCAGTTCCAGCGGGCTCGTCGTTTCGGCGATGTCGTCGGCCGCAGCCCGTGCGTTCTGTGCAACGTAGGTGCCGCTGCCCGGCTTGCGGGTAACGAGCTCGTCCTCCTCGAGCAGCTGCAAGGCGTTGCGCACCGTCGAGCGCGAAGCGCCGAGTTGACGCGCGATGTCACGCTCCGGCGGCAGCCGGTCCCCCGATCCGTATGCGCCGTTCAAAATTGCCGCCCGTAACTGTGCTGCAATAACGGCCGCCGTGCGGCTCTGTGCAGCCGGGGTTGAAAACGTCGCAGGAGCGGCAAGGGAGGGGGATTTCATTGCCCGTCACCACTTCGAACCAGTTGCAACCAATTTGGCAATTCGGTTTGAAATTGGTTCGAAACGTGGCTACCATAGCGCGTAGCGCTCAACATCGCCACCGGGCCGCACGAGAGGCGCGAGATGACGAAGCTCGAGGCTTATGTCCGCGATGACCGCCGTGCCGAGCTGGTGCGCGAGGTCCGATCCAAGATCGACGCGTTGGGCATCAGCTATATCTATTATCAGTTCATCTCCGTCACCGGCCGCGTCGTGGGCAAGGGCGTGCCGGCCGATCATTGGGAAAACATCAGCGAGCGCGGCTTCCAGCTGGTCTATGGCGCTACCGCCAATCTCTTCCTCGACCGCCACAGCCAGTACATAGGCTACGGGCCCGAGGCCTCGGAACTGGTTGGCATCCCGGATCCCGAAACCTTCTGCCAACTGCCGTGGGACAAGCGCGTCGCGCGTGTCTTCTGCACGCTTTTTCGCAACCGGGAAGAGCCCGACGATCCAGGCGGATTTCTCACGTCCGATTGCCGCGGCAATCTCCGCCGCATTCACGCGCAGTTCGAGAACAAGCACAAGCTGCATCTGAGACTCGGCTGCGAGCCGGAAATGATGTGGCTCAAGCGTGGGCCCGATGGCTCGCCTGGAGGCGGTTTTACGCGCGCGTATTGCTATCACATCGACCAGTTCGAGGCGCTGCGACCGGTCGTGCTCAAGGTGATCGATTATGCCCGCGCCATGGGCCTCGACATGATCCAGGGCGATCACGAAGACGCGCCCGGACAGCTCGAACTCAATTTCATGTTCGATGACGCATTGCGCACGTGCGACCGGCTCTCGACCTACCGACAAATCTGCGCACAGGTGGCGCGTGAGCACGATCTCATCGCCTGTTTCATGTCGAAGCCGTTCATGGGCGTCTCGGCTTCCGGCTGTCATCACAACCTTTCGCTCTGGCGCGGCGGCGAGGACCGCATCAACACTCTGCGCCAGGAGCCGCTTCCGGGCATGGAAGGTGTTTTTCAGTACCGCAAGGGCGGTGAGAACGCGTTCATACCCGAGCCCCGCGACGCCTCGGGGAAACCCGGGAAAATCGGACTGTGCTGCATCGGCGGGGTGATCGAGCATCTCGATGCGCTCACTGCACTCGGCTGCTCCACCGTGAACTCGTATCGCCGATTGTGGGATGCGGGTTTCTGGGCGCCCGTCTATCGCGATTGGGGCCTTCAGAACCGCACCTGCGGGCTGCGTGTCTCCGCGCCGGGCCGCATCGAATATCGCGCCGTCGATTCGATGGTGAACCCGTATTTGCTGGCCAGCGGGCTGCTCAAGGCCTTCGATGATGGCATCGATCGCCAACTCGATCCGGGGGATCCCGAACAGCGCAACATCTATCAGGCCATGGAGCAGGGAAAAATCGTGCGCAAGCTGCCGATGAATCTCGGCGAGGCGATCGACCGTCTGAATGCGAGCGAGGTGATCAAGGGCGCGCTGCCCGGCGACATGCTGCGCGTGTTCAATCATTACAAGAACGACGAGTGGGAGCGCTTCATGGCGACGGTCAGCGAGTGGGACCTGCGCACCTACATCGATTACCTGCCGTAAGGACCTTGGAGAATGTGCGGGATTGCCGGATTGATCCATCGCAATGGGGTGGGCGAGGTCGGACGCGAAATGCTCGCGATGCTGCAAGCCTTGAAACACCGCGGGCCGGATTCGACGGGCCTTGCGCTTTACAGCCAAGGCGATGGCGCACGCATGATCATGCGGCTCAAGCTCGCCGAGCAGGACGATCTGCGGCGCGGCTTCTCTATTCATCAAACGATCGACGACCGCCGCCAGACGGTCGAGGCGCGGATGGCCGAACTTGGTGCCAGCATCGAGCACGCCGACAATGCCACTGAATATGCGATGCGCTACCAGTTCACGTTTGCAGGCGATCTGCGCCGGCTCGCCGATTACATCGAAGATGTGGAAGGGGTCGAAATCCTGTCGCTCGGCCGCGCCCTCGAACTGATAAAAGATCTGGGTGATGCGGTCTGCGTCGGAGAGCAATATCGCCTGTCGGATTTCCGCGGTACACACGGCATCGGGCATACCCGCATGGCGACGGAGTCGGACGTGGACATTCGTTCGGCCCATCCATATTGGGCATATCCGTTCCAGGACATTTCCGTCGTTCACAACGGCCAGCTGACAAACTACTGGAAATATCGCCGCGACATGGAACGGCGCGGCCATCGCTTCGTGTCCAACTGCGATTCCGAGCTCATCGCCGTCTATCTCGCCGATCGCCTCAATGAGGGCGACGGGCTCGAAGAGGCGATGCGGCGCTCGGTGAGCGAGCTCGACGGCGTCTTCACATATCTGGTCGCTACCGCCGATCAGCTCGGCATGGCGAAAGACACGATGGCGGCAAAACCCATGGTCCTTTACGAGAGCGACCGCTTCATCGCGCTCGCTTCCGAAGAGGTCGCCATCCGCAGCATTTTGCCCGACGAGATCGATACCTGCGACCCTTATGACGGAGAGGTCCGCGTATGGCAGAGCTGAAAAGCACCTCCGCAGCGGGATTGTGCGGCGAGCGGCTCACCGGCCGCACCCAGCAGATCTTTTTTTCCGCGGCCGAAGAGGAAGATTTTCTCTATCCCCAGGCGTTCAGCGTCGACTTCAACAAGCGCACCGAGTTCGATGCAGCGCGCCTCGACAAGACCGCAATCAACAACAAGATCCGCGAGCTGATGGCGGATGGCTACGGCACCATCGTGGTCAGGAACCCCGGCGCGAAGCACTCCTTGGGGGTCGGTATCCTCAATCGGCTGCAACTCTATTTCGAGGGCAGCCTCGGCTATTTCGGGTGCGGCCTCATCGACGGTCCGAATGTGCGCATCAAGGGCCGCGTGGGCTGGTCCTGCGCCGAGAACATGATGGCAG
>JBEVJT010000116.1:0-10835 GCA_040510075.1 Xanthobacteraceae bacterium
GTGCAGTCGTTCCCGAGGGCGGCGGCATTGATGGCGCAGGCAGTTCCGAACTCTCGGTCGAATCCTTCGGACGGCTCGACAAATTTGTGGAGAAGATGTTCGCTGGCGAAAAATTGATCGCCCGCAAAGCGCGCCCCATGGAGCCCGAGCGGGCCGCATTCACCCACTGGGGCCAGCGAAGGGGAAAAGATGCGGCGGAGTGAGCTCCTGCATCCTGCTAGACTCACCGCGATTCGAGAAATGCTGGTCGAGTGCTTGCCATGAACATGCCCATCACCTGGCTCGATATGATCCTGATCGGCGTCATGCTGATCTCGGCGCTGCTCGCCATGATCCGCGGCTTCATGCGCGAAGTGCTATCCATTGCCGCCTGGGTGATCGCCGCGATCGTGACGCTTTATTCCTATGCGAAGCTGCTCCCGTTTGCGAAAACCTATTTCAACAACGACATCGTCGCCACCGCGGTCGTGGTGGGAGGCACCTTCGTTCTCACCTTGCTCGTCGTTTCCGTGATCACCGTGCGCTTCTCCGACATGGTTCTCGACAGCCGGGTCGGCGCGCTCGACCGGACCATGGGATTTCTCTTCGGCCTCGGCCGCGGCCTCATCATCGTGGTCGTGGCCTTCCTGTTTTTCGCCTGGCTCGTGCCCGAGCGCAGCCAGCCGGAATGGGTGCGCAGCGCCAAATCTCGGGTGGTGCTGCAGGGAACCGGCGATTGGCTGATCTCCATGTTGCCGGACGATCCCGAGACCACCATCTTAAAGCGGCTGAAGAAGCCGAAGCCGGAAGAGGAAGAGCCGCAGCAACGCTCGAGTCTCGATGGGACCAATGAGCCTGCTGCCGGTTCTGCGGCGCCGGCGGTGCGGGTGCGCGCGAACAGGAATTGAATGGAGCGGCAAACACATCGCCTGAGCGAACCCGCCCCCGGGTGGGGGGAGCTCGACGGCGACCGGCTGCGCGAAGAGTGCGGGGTTTTCGGAATTTTCGGGCATCCGGATGCGGCGACCATCGTCGCCCTCGGACTTCACGCCCTGCAGCACCGCGGCCAGGAGGCGGCCGGCATCGTCTCCTTCGACGGCAAACGGTTCCATTCCGAGCGCCGGATGGGCCTCGTCGGCGACAACTTCTCGCGACGTGAGGTGATCGAGCGCCTGCCCGGTGCCTCGGCAATGGGGCATGTGCGCTACTCCACGACCGGCGAAACCATTCTGCGCAACGTGCAGCCTCTATTCGCTGAGCTCGAGGGCGGCGGCTTTGCGGTCGGGCTGAACGGGAACCTGACCAACGGGCTGACCCTGCGGCGCGAGCTGGTGCACGAGGGCGCCCTCATGCAGTCGACCACCGACACCGAGGTGATCCTGCATCTCGTCGCGCGCGCGAGGCGCCACAAATTCATTCATCGCTTCATCGAAGGCCTGCGCCAGCTTGAGGGCGCTTACGCCTTTGTCGGCCTGACCAACAAGAAACTGATCGGCGCGCGCGACCCGCTGGGCATCCGCCCCCTGGTGATTGGAGACCTGAACGGCTGCCCCATCCTCGCCTCCGAAACCTGTGCCCTCGACATCATCGGCGCGAAATTCGTGCGCGATGTGGAAAACGGAGAGGTGGTCGTCTTTGACGACAGCGGCATGCAATCCCACAAGCCGTTTCCGACCGTGCCGGCGCGGCCCTGCATCTTTGAATACATCTATTTCGCGCGTCCTGACTCCATTGTGGGCGGCCGCAATGTCTATGACGTGCGCAAGACACTGGGCGCCGAGCTTGCCCGCGAGGCGCCTGCCGTTGCCGACGTGGTCGTCCCCGTGCCCGATTCAGGCGTTCCGGCGGCCATCGGCTACGCCCAGGAGTCCGCCTTGCCCTACGAGCTGGGCATCATCCGCAACCATTATGTCGGGCGCACCTTCATCGAGCCGACGCAGAGCATCCGGCAGCTCGGCGTACGCCTCAAGCACAGCGCGAACCGCGCCGTGGTCGGCGGCAAGCGCATCGTGCTCATTGACGACTCGATCGTGCGCGGAACGACCTCGGTGAAAATCGTGCAGATGATGCGCGAGGCCGGCGCGCGGGAAGTGCATTTTCGCATCGCTTCGCCGCCCATCACCCATTCCGACTACTACGGCATCGATACCCCGGAACGCGAGAAGCTGCTCGCCGCCACACACGATCTCGAAGGCATGCGCCGTTTCATCGGCGCGGACTCGCTCGCCTTTCTGTCGGTGAAGGGCCTCTATCGCGCCATGGGGTTTGGGGCGCGTGATGCCGCGCGCCCGCAGTTCACCGACCACTGCTTTACCGGGGACTACCCCACTTCGTTGACGGATCAGAGCGGCGAGAGCCACTCTCCGCGCCAGTTGTCTCTTCTTGCCGAAGCGAGCTGATCACCGCTCCATCTTGGTAATCCCTCCTCCGCCAAGCGGGGGAGGGATTGCCCATATGCAATAGCCTCGCTTGCCATGGTGGGGAGCGTGGATGTTCATTTTTCCTTTGATGCAGACCTCGCGAGGAACGCAGTCACCGCCGCGCGGTGCTCGGCGCTCGTATAGCAGATGCCCATCGCCTGGCTCCCTTCTTTGAACACCTGGTCGGCGGAGCATTCGAAGCTCTCATTGAGAATCGATTTGGTCAGCGCAATCGCCGTGGTGGAGTTTTTAGCGAGCTCGCGCGCCCAGGCTTGCGCATCCGAAAGGAGGCGCTCGGCACTCGTCTTGCGATCCGCGATGCCGAGCGCAATCGCCATGTCCACGTCGACCGTGGAGCCGGTGAAGATCAGCTCCTTGGCCTTTGCGAGGCCGACCCGGCGTGGCAGGAAATACACGCCACCGCCGTCGGGAATGAGCCCGCGCTGGATGTAGGACCAGGTGAAGCTCGCAAACGGGCTCGCGACGACGAAGTCGCACGCGAGCGCCACATCTGCGCCGAGGCCGGCGGCAGCCCCGTTGACCGCTGCTATGGTCGGCTTTGGCAAGGAATGCAGCAGGCTTTGCGCGCGGTGCACGCGCTGTTGCCGCTGCCAGCCCGCAAACGCGATCTCGCCTGCGGGCGCCTGCATGCGTTCCTGCATTCCGGCAATATCGCCGCCCGCGCAAAACCCCTTGCCGGCGCCGGTGAGCACTAGCGCACGAATGGCCGTATCCGCGGCGACGGCCTCGAGCGCGGCGATGAGCTGCGTGCGCATTTCGTCGTTCATTGCGTTGCGCTTCTCCGGCCGGTTGAGCGTGAGCGTGGCGATCCCGTCCGCAACGTTGAGCAACACCAATTCACTCATTGCATCCACTCCTGCACTCAAACCCGGCGCTGCAACAGGCTATACTGACCGGACCTGAATGCCAGTCCCCGCGCGGCCCCTCTCCGACACCCCTCGCTTGCATGGCCCGTCCCTTTGCCGATCGGATTGCGCTCGTTACCGGTGCGTCTCGCGGCATCGGCCGCGCCACGGCGCTTGCCTTGGCGCAAGGCGGCGCGCACATCATTGCCGTCGCACGCACGGTCGGCGGCCTCGAAGAGCTCGATGACGGCATCCGCGCATTCGGCGGATCGGCCACGCTCGTCCCCCTCGATCTGAAAGATTACGCAGGCATCGACCGGCTCGGCCTTGCGCTGCACGAGCGCTTTGGCCGGCTCGACGTGCTCGTCGGCAATGCCGGCATGCTTGGGCCGCTCTCCCCGCTTGCCCATGTGGAAGCGAAAGCATGGGACGAGGTCGTGGCCGTCAATGTCACGGCGAACTGGCGGCTGATCCGCGCCATGGATCAGTTGCTGAAATTCTCGGATGCTGGACGCGTGGTGTTCATTTCCTCGGGCGTTGCGGTTTCCGCGCACGCGTACTGGGGTCCCTATTCGGTTTCCAAGGCGGCACTCGAAACCATGGCGCGGACCTATGCGGCGGAAACCGCAACGACCCCGTTGCGCGTGAACGTGTTCAACCCAGGCCCCGTGCGCACGCGCATGCGCGCGCAGGCCATGCCCGGCGAGGATCCGATGACGCTCGAGCCGCCCGAGAACGTGGCCGCGTCGATCCTGGAGCTATGTCTCCCGAGAGTGCAGGAGAGCGGAAAAATCTTTTCCTACCGCGAGCGCGCCGGCAAGCCTTTCCTTGTTGGCCGCGCCGACGACGTGATCGAGTAACACGAAATTTGCTTCGCTGAAGGGTCCCCGTCACTCGCTACGTCCCGCGTGCCGCTTGCTCAAATTGCGAATGGCGTCTCAGTTGCCGCCTATCAGCGCCTCTTTCTTCGCTCGCGACCAGCCTTTCAGTTGTCGCTCGACAGCAATGGCGTCGTGATCTGCGGGAAATATTCGGGCCAGACCAACTGGACAGGACGACGCGTCGACGTATGGCCGGGGTAGACGCCTGCCTGATGCTCGGCAATTCGCTTTGTCAGATCGTCGCCTGTGGCAGATCTTAGAGCCATCGACACATCTGAGCATGTAAACGAATGCACCAATTCGATTAGTCATGGTTCGTACCGTGTTGTCCCACGAGCGCTTACCTTACTCCGTCATCCTGAGGCGCGAGTGAGCGGAGCGAGCGAGCCTCGAAGGATGCACGGCCTCCGCGCCGGCCGTATCCTTCGAGGCTCGACGCGTTGCGTCGAGCACCTCAGGATGACGGAGTGAGATTGGTGTTTTTCGGGCAAAGACTCACTTCGCCGACGCCGGATCCGGCAGCCAACGCCTGCCGAACACCGGCTCCTTGTACGGCGTGGGCGGCAACTGCCAGGCGCCGGTCGCGGGCGGCCTCACTTCCGCATCCACGTGCACGTCGAGCACGTAGGGCCTGTGCGCGCGCACCGCATGTTCGAGCGCGCCGGCAAAGTCCTGCGAGCGGGTGATGGTTACCGCTTCGATGCCGCACGACTTTGCCAACAGCGCGAAATCCGGATTGTACGGCTGTTTGTTCTCGCCCTGAAGAAACATGGTGCCGTGCTCGCGGCCGCCGAACATGCCGACCTGAATGTCGCGGATCGATACCCATCCAAAGTTGTTCCAGACCACCCAGACGACCGGGATGTCGTATTCGACCGCGGTGCAGAGCACGTGCGGCACCATGGTGAAACAGCCGTCGCCCGCGATCGCGACGACCGGCTTGTCCGGCGCGGCAAGCTTTGCCCCGAGCGCGCCGGCGGCACCGAAGCCCATGCCGGCGAAGCCCCACGAATTGAGCATGCACTGCGGCCTGCGCGCTTTCCAGAACTGCATGTACCAGTTGTGATTGACGCCGACGTCGCAGGCGAGGATCGCGTCGTCCGGCAGCACTTTTTGGCAATCGGCAACCACGCGTTCGGGCCGCAGCGGGCTCGCGTGAATGTCGAAATTCGCCCTTGTGAATGCTTCCCACTCGGCGCGCCAGCGCCCGACATCCGCAAGCCACGCGCGCGTCTCGGGACTCCTGTTGCCGCGCTGCTCGATCGCGGCAAGGAGCTGCCGCAGAAACGTGCGCGCATCGGCAAGAATGCCAAGATCGGGCGGATAGTTGCGCCCCAGCTCGGCGGGGTCGAGATCGACGTGAATGAGTTTCGTGTTTGGAAAATTCCACGAATAGCCCGGGAGCCATGACGATGCGGAGCGGTCGTCGAAGCGCGCACCGATCGCGATCACCAGATCCGCGCGCCGGCCTGCTTCGTTTGCCGGATAGGCGCCGTTGCGCCCGATAAAGCCCAGCGAAAGCGGCTCGTCCATGTCGAAGGCGCCCATGCCGTTGGGCGAGGAGATCACCGGAATGCCGAGGGCTTTTGCGAATTCGGTCAGCTCGCGGCTTGCTTCCGAGAGGGTGACGCCGTGGCCGATGAACAGGACGGGCCGCCGCGCTGAAACAATCATATCGACCGCCTTCGCAACCTCCTCGGGTGAAGCGCCGCTCCTTTGCGCAAGATACGGCGGAGCGGCGGGCGGGGATTCGACCTCGTCCTCCTCCTGAAAGACGTTGAACGGGATATCGATGTTCACCGGGCCTGGGCGGCCGGACAGCATCGTGGTCATGGCCTGGCGCAAGGCGAGCGGCAGCATGTCGACGCGCGTAGGCGCAAAGCTGCGCTTAACCACCGGGCGAACGATGTTGACGAAATCAGCCTGGAAATGCCGGTTCACTTCCTGAAACGGACTACGGTTGAACTGCGAGGTCGGCACGTTCGCAGTGATGGCAAGGAGCGCCGAGGAATCGGCGAGCGCACAGGCGAGCGGCATGATGATGTTGCACGAGCCGGGCCCGCACGAGGTCAGCGTCGCCACGGGCTTGTGTTTGATGCGGAAATACGCATCCGCCATGTGCGCCGCGACCTGCTCGTGGCGCGGCGAGACGAGGGTGATGCGGTCGCGCGCCGCATGGAGCGCATCGAGCATGCCCACATTGCCGTGCCCGCAGATGCCGAAGACATACGGAATGTCGTTAGCGATCAGATATTCGGCAATCAGCTCAGCGCCCTTCATCCGCGCCATGTCGTGGTCCTCGCGATCCTCGTCGCAATCGTAGCCCGGATTGAGTGGCAGCGAAATCCGGGACGTGATTGCGGACAAAGGCCCGTCTGGACCCATCATCTTGAGGCGCGAGTGAGCTGTCGTTTTCGCTTCGCTAAAAAAGCGAGTACGGAATTCAGTCGAGGTTTGAGCAAGCGTCCTGCTTCGGATTAATCACCGCTACTCTTGCAGGCACGTGGGTCGACCGCTTTATTCAAGCGGCGCTGGCAAATTCGCTGCTCGATCGCGCGGGCCGAGAGAGGTATCCCATTCCATGTTCAAGAAAGTCGCCTTCACATATTACCCAGTCACGGATGTGCCCCGGGCGCGCAAGTTCTACGAGGAGACACTCGGCCTCAAGGCCGGCTCGGCCGGCAACCAGGGCGACAAATGGTGGGTGGAATATGACCTGCCCGCCGGCGGTTGCCTGGCCCTCACCAACTTCACGAAGGAAAAGCCAAGTGACACCGCCGGCGGCACGATCGCGTTCGAAGTCGAGGATCTTGATCGCCTCATGAGCGACCTCAAGGGCAAGGGCGTTACCTTCAAGAGCGATGTCATCCACAGTCCTGTCTGCAGGATGGCGGTGTGCTTGGACAGCGAGGGCAACTCCATACTGCTGCATCAGCTTAAGCCGAAGTGAAACTCACCGACGGGCCGCCGACCGGCAGAATAGGGACATTACTCGGTTTGCGCAGCGGCAAACTGGGCCGCGCTGATATCAGGTCTGCTCTGGGCACGGAGGGTGGCTCTTTGGTGCGAGGAGCCGACAGCAGTCGGCTATTCGATAATCTCGTCGGCAGACACGATGATCGAGTTCGGCACGGTTAATCCAAGCGCCTTCGCGGTCTTCATGTTAACTACCATCTCGAACTTGGTTGGCTGCTCAATTGGCAAATCGGATCGCGGAATGCCCTTGAGGACGCGATCCACATAGTGGGCCAATCGTCGGTATGACTCCGAGAGCTTGGGACCGTAGCTACAGATGGCGCCGCTTCTGACGAATATTGGCCAACCAGAAATCAAGGGAGCCTGATGTCTCATTCCGTACTCGATGATGCGCTGGCGATACTGGATAGCAAAGCCATCGGCGAAGAGTGAGATCGCTTGTGGTGGACGCGTGTTCATCGCGGCGAATGCAGCGGTTAGCTGATCCTCTCTTGCCGTGCTAAAAAACTCGGTTTCCAGGCCAAGCTTCTGCGCCGTCTCCTCCGAATAGGTTCGCTCTATCTCAGACCCCGGGTGCTCAGGGTTGGCGATGATGGCGACACGGCGCAAACTGGGGATGATGTCCCGCAGGAGTTCCAGACGTTTCGCGTTCAACTGAGGTGCCATAAACGTGAGGCCAGTCATGTTGCCCCCTGGGCGAGCGAGACTTTGAGCAATTCCGGCGACGACGGGATCTCCACTAAAGACATAGACGGAGGGTACGGGCAGCTTTAATTCGTATACGAGAGGAACAGCAGCGCCCTGTACAACCATAAGGTTGATCCCGTGGCGCGTTAGTTCAGCCGCAAGCGGCGCGACTCGCAAAAGGTTGTCGTCACCATAGCGATATTCGATTTTCAGGTTGTCACCTTCGCGATAGCCGAGTTCGGCAAGGCCGCTGCGAAATACGTCGAGAAACGGAGCTAGACTCGACGCTCGCTGTGCGGTCAGCCAGCCGATGCTAAAAACCTTGGCTGGTTGTTGCGCGCGCGCGGCGAGCGGCCACGCTGCCGCCGCGCCGCCGAGGAGCGTGATGAGTTCGCGCCGCTTCACTACGCGGTGCCTCCAGTGCTTGAGACCAGAAGGATAGCACACCTTATATATGGCAGGAGACTGCTGCGCTGCGGGATTTTGATTCGGCTAATGGCCGCTGTGGGTCCAACAACGGCGGTCCTGAGAATGTCCGCAAGTGAGTCAGCTTCACTTCAATGAACAGAAATCCACCAAAACGGTTCGCAGGTGGCGTCAGGATCCATCCCCTTCGCGGCGGCAAGGCCTGCATCGGAGACCTGAAACTCCCCCGCAACGATCCCATCGCTGATCACCTTCGCTATCTCGCCCGTTATGCAGTCTATATGTGACCGGCAAACATCCCAATTTTCGTCCATCGCGACGGCACCCATCTCGTGCATTTTCGCGTCGGCCACATAGCGCGCTGCGTTCATTTCATGAATGGTCTTGAGGAGATCACGCAGCCGTTGGGGCAGATCGCACCCAAGTGCTTTCATGGTGTAGGTCATCACAAAGACTCTGTTATGCGATTGAAGGGCTCCGTGGCCGGTAAGCCGCAGCGCAGAACGCGGTAGTTGGATCGTCACTTCATTTGAGCATCACCCAGGTCGGTTGCAGCAGCGGAAAAGCGATCAAACCAATGATACCGGTCGCCACGATAAGCATCGGATTGCTCACCTTCCAGCGGAATAAAACGGCAAGCGAGACGACTCCGACGAGAGCCGTCAGCCAGTCGCCGATTGCGATTTTTCCGAGCAGGAAACACGCGCCGAGGATCGTTCCGATTGCGGCCGCATAGGCGCCCTTCACGAAGCCCTGAACGTTCGGATTGGCTCGATGACGTGCCAGAAGTGGAGCTGCCACCAAAACCAGGATGAATGAAGGAAAGAAGATCCCTATGGTTGACACGACAGAGCCCCAGAAACCGGCCACCAGATAACCGACGAACGTGGCGGTGATTACGACGGGGCCCGGGCTGATCATGCCGATTGCGACGGCAATCAGGAATTGGCGCTCGTCAAGCCAGTTGTAGTGTTGTACGAGCCCCTGCTCGAGAAATGGCACGATCACCAGACCGCTGCCGAACGTGAGCGAGCCTGCTTTCAAGAAAAACAGAAACAGCGTGCCCAGCGTCGAGCCTGAGGCAACGGGCGTCAGCTGCACTAATACAGGCGCGCCAACAATCTGTAGTGCCATCGGCGGCGTGCGGCGGATGATGTTCCCATAATACAGAATGCCGACTGTGCCGGCAGCAATGAACAACAACGCTACCTCGGCCTGCAGAATGACGGTGACCACAAGGCAGACCGCCGCAATGACCCATTGCAACCAATCGTCCATGCCAAGCTTGGCCAGCCGGTAGCAAGAATGCAGGATGAGCGCGATGACGGCTGGACTGACGCCGTAAAAAATGGCGGTGACTGCCGGGAGATCGCCGAGGTAGACATAGAGCGCACCCAAGGCCGCGACGATCACAAAATTCGGGAAGATGAACGCCCAGCCGCCGGCCCACGCCCCCCAGAAACCCGCGCGCAAGTACGAGATGTAAATGCCAACCTGAATCGCGAGCGGTCCGGGTAGCGACTGACAGATGGCGATTGCTTCGCGCATCTGTTCCTTTGTCAACCAGCCGCGCTCGGCCACCAGATCGCGCTCCATCTGGCCAACGAGCGCAACGGGGCCTCCGAATCCCAGCAGGCCAAGGCGTAGAAAGTACGGCACAACCTCGTTTAGTCGGCCACGTGCGGGTGTTGTCGTTACTGTCATTTCAAGAACTCGTCATGAGAGGATGAATGTGGATTTCATGAAATGCGGCATGCAGTGGCGGGCATTGGGACACCCGGATCAAGAACGCGAGACCAACCACGTCATTGATGTTTCTTCAGAGTAGGCTAGTTATGCGTCTCTGCTTGGAGACTCCGACACCACGTATAGAGAGCGTCGTACATGACCATTCCGTGCTTGAGCATTTCATGGTCGTCCTGAAAGTTTGCGGAGAGCCCAAGCGAAATGGCGAAAAGGCCTCCGCATTGCGGAGTCAGGTCATGACGGGACGTATCCGCTCCCCTGACGATGATCGCGAGATGGTCCAGGGGAGAACTTTTGATTCCGTAGATACGCAGGATGGTGTCGAACGAACACCGCTCGCCCTCATGTGCAAACTCCACGCCGTCGATGTCATACGGAGTACCGCCAATTTCCTTGGCGACGGCTACGACTTGGTTGGTCGGCACATAAATGAATTCGGCATGCGGATCGATAAAACGGCGGATCAGCCATGGGCACGCTATGCGATCGATCTTCGGTCGCTCGCGGGTTACCCATTTGCCGGGCGTTGCACCTAGTTTGCGCCGTATCGGCAGCCCCGCTTCAATCCACCCCTCGATCCCACCCTCAAGATAGAGGGCATTGACCCCGGCGGATTGCAGCGCGGTCGCAACGCCTTGGCTGACCTGTCGGCCATGTACGCAATGCACGACTACGGATTGCTCGTTCAATTCCTTGCGCCAGTGTCCGCTTTGATCCGGAGCACGATGAAAGGCTGAGACAATGACAACCTCGCTTTTTGCAAAGTCATCAGGTCGACGCACATCGATGACCCTTGGAGCGGTTGCGGTCCCAAGGCGAGCAAACAACTCGGCCGGAGAAATCGAATGCGATCG
>JBEVJT010000117.1:0-5792 GCA_040510075.1 Xanthobacteraceae bacterium
ACGTCGCGATTGCGGTGAGCGATGTCGGTGCGGCCGCTCAGAAATATCATCGCACATTCGGCGCGGTGATCTCAGACCCCGTGCCGCAGCCGGACCATGGCGTGACTACCGTCTTCGTCACGCTGACGAACACGAAGATTGAGCTGATCGCACCGCTTACAGCTGACTCTCCGATCAGTAAGTTTCTCGAGCGGAATCCCGACGGCGGCATTCACCACATCTGCTACGAAGTGGAGGACATTCGCGCAGCGCGCGATCAGCTTGAGGCGGAAGGAGCGCGCGTGCTAGGGCCGCGGGAGCCGAAGAGCGGCGCCCACGGCAAGCCGGTGCTGTTCCTACACCCGAAGGACTTCTTCGGTACGCTTATCGAACTCGAACAGGCATGAGCCTAGTGCACGATCCCGAAAAACCGGTTTTCGGAAGGATCATGATCCACCAAAGCTAGAGAAGTAGGACGGCAATGCGAAGCAAAGTCATTCTGCCGTCGGCTCAATAACCCCAATATCCGCGCCCCCAACGGCGTCCATAACTATAGCGGGGCGCAACCACTACGGAGGGAGCATAGCCATAATCCAGTGCATAGGCGCCTCCGGCGGCGCCGTAGTAGCCATAGCCATAGCCTGCGCCGTAATAACCCGCGCCGTAATATGCGGAACCACCGCAGCCGCAACTGCAGCACGATGAATAGGGCTGTACCACAACCGGAGCCACTGCGTAGCCGCCGCAGCCGCACTGAGCTGCTGCGGGTTGACTGACACCCGCCATCCCGACGAAGACAAGGGCTGCTATGCCGCTTAATTTCAATGCACGCAAACTCATGACCTTTCTCCCATTAAGGCACCATAACCCTCCCCATAACACTGGTGCGCTCTTTTAGATACAAAGATGCTGGTTGGGTTTGCTCTTTACCTTAATCACTCCAATTGAGGCATCGTCCGTAACACATCAATGTCGCTACCGACTGCCATCGCAATCTATTTCATCGTTTGGTGGGTGATGCTGTTTGCGGTATTGCCGTGGGGAGTGCGCAGCCAGCACGAGAGCGGGAACGTTGCCAAGGGCACGGACCCGGGCGCACCCGCGATTCATCATCTGAAAGCGAAGCTCATCTGGACAACTTTTGTCGCAGCTGGGGTATTCGCGGCTGGTTATGCCATCTACAAGTCGTGCCTGCTGACGCTACAGGATTTGAGCGCCTGGGTCAGAGTGCCCGGCGGTTGAGGTCACATGCGACTGTCCCGGTATTTCGTCCCGATCCTGCGCGAAACTCCGAAGGAAGCGGAGCTGGTATCTCACCGGCTGATGCTCCGGGCCGGCCTCATTCGGCAGGAGGCGGCGGGCATTTATGCTTTCCTGCCCCTTGGACTTCGCGTGTTGCAGAAGGTGAGTCAGATCGTGCGGGAGGAGCAGGACCGCTCGGGCGCCCTCGAGCTGCTGATGCCGACCATACAATCGGCGGAGCTTTGGCGGGAGAGCGGACGCTACGAGGATTACGGCAAGGAGATGCTGCGCATCAAGGACAGGCATGACCGCGACATACTCTATGGTCCCACCAATGAGGAGATGATCACCGAGATCTTTCGCGCATATGTGCGGTCGTACAAGCAATTGCCGCTCAACCTCTATCATATTCAATGGAAGTTTCGTGACGAGGTGCGCCCCCGGTTTGGCGTCATGCGGGCGCGCGAATTCCTCATGAAGGACGCTTACTCCTTCGATCTCGATTATGAGGGAGCCCGGCACTCCTACAACAAGATGTTCGTCGCTTATTTGCGCACGTTTGCGCGGCTTGGTCTCAAATCAATTCCCATGGTTGCGGAGAGCGGCCCGATCGGCGGCTCTCTTTCGCACGAGTTCATTATCCTGGCGTCGACGGGAGAGAGCGAAGTCTACTGCCATCGAGCCTATCTCGATTTTGCCGTCCCCTCAGATGATGTCGATTTCGACGATGCTGCGCAGCTTCGGCGTATCGTCGAGCAATGGACATCGCTTTACGCTGCCACCTCGGAAAAGCACGACGCGGCGGCCTTCATGCAAGTACCGGCGGCCGAGCGGGTATCGGCGCGCGGCATCGAGGTGGGGCACATCTTCGATTTCGGCACCAAATATTCGGAGCCGATGCAGGCCTTCGTCAACGGGCCGGACGGCAAGCCGCATCCCGTCCATATGGGGTCGTATGGGATCGGTCCGAGCAGGCTCGTGGCCGCCATCATCGAGGCGTACCACGATGAAGCCGGCATCAAATGGCCGCAAGCTGTGGCACCGTTTCAGGTTTCAATCCTTAACCTGAAACAGGGCGATGCGACCACGGATGGCGCGTGCGAGCGGCTTTATGGCGCGCTTGCCGCGCGCGGTTGCGATGTGCTCTACGACAACCTTGAAGAGAGGCCCGGATCGAAATTTGCAACCGCAGACCTGATCGGAATTCCCTGGCAGCTTCTGGTTGGTCCAAAAGGTCTCGCAGCGGGGAAGATCGAGCTGAAAAACCGGGCGGATGGCCGTCGGGAGTTGGTCAGTCCCGAGGAAGCAGTGGAGCGTCTCACCCAGGTCCTTGTTACGGGGAGGGGCGGGTCTGAATCTGCCCTGGTGCAACAAACACGCGAGATGCGCATCGGCGGCGAATGAGTTTCTCCGATTCTGATCGGGAAATCGTGATGGGCGGGCGTGAATTGGCCAGAATCTAATGCAACGCAAGCCCCGGGGAAAATCACGCATGAACCAGCCTAACGCCACGCACCCTTTTTCTTCCTTCGAGTGGCTTATCTCGCTGCGCTATCTGCGGGCACGGCGACAGGAAGGATTCATCTCCGTCAACGCGGCCTTTTCTTTCCTTGGCATCATGCTTGGCGTGGCGACGCTGATCATCGTAATGGCGGTGATGAATGGGTTTCGCAAAGAACTGCTCGACAAGATCCTTGGTCTGAACGGGCATCTGCTCATTCAGCCGATCGAATCTCCACTGACCGATTGGGAGGAGGTGGCCGAGCGAGTGGGTCAGGTTCGGGGTATCAGACTCGCGGCGCCGATCGTCGAGGGCCAGGCGCTCGCTTCCTCTCCCTTTAACGCTGCCGGCGTTCTCTTGCGCGGGGTGCGCGCGGCCGACCTGATGAAGCTCCCGTCGATCGCGAGCAATATCAAGCAGGGTACGCTCGACGGCTTTGATGACAGCCAGGGCGTTGTCATTGGCCGGCGCCTTGCCGATCAGCTCTCGGTGCGCACCGGGGACAATGTCACGCTCGTGGCGCCGCGCGGCGCCATCACGCCCATGGGCACCACACCGAGGATCAAGGCGTACAAGATCGCGGCGGTATTCGAGATCGGAATGTCCGAATACGATGCGGCCTTCGTGTTCATGCCGTTGCCGGAGGCACAAGCCTATTTCAACCGCGCCGGCGATGTGACGGCGATCGAGGTGTACACGGACAATCCCGATCAAATAGACCGATATCGCAGCGCAATTACCGAAGCCGCCAAGCGGCCCATCTATATGATCGACTGGCGCCAGCGAAACGCAACGTTCTTCAATGCGCTGCAAGTCGAGCGCAACGTGATGTTCCTCATCCTGACCATCATTGTTCTCGTCGCCGCCTTCAATATCACTTCCGGGCTGATCATGCTTGTGAAGGACAAAGGCCGGGATATTGGCATTCTGCGCACCATGGGGGTGACACAAGGCGCCATCATGCGGGTGTTCATGGTGACCGGGGCGTCTGTCGGAGTAGTCGGCACCTTCGTCGGTTTTCTCCTGGCGTTGCTCGTATGCCTGAACATCGAATCCATTCGGCGCTTTGTTTCCTGGCTCACCAATACCGAGCTGTTCTCGCCCGAGCTCTATTTTCTTTCGAAGCTGCCAGCCGATCTGGATGGGCGCGAGACGACCGCAGTGGTGATAATGGCGCTCGTGCTTTCGCTGCTTGCGACGCTTTATCCGGCCTGGCGCGCGGCGCGCCTCGATCCGGTCGAGGCGCTCCGATATGAATGAGAGAGCGCAGCGCATCAGGACCGAAATCGCGGCGGGACAAGATGCCGAGCCAGCGCCGATGCTGTTTCTGCACGGCATCGAGCGCCATTATCGGCAGGGCGATGCCACCCTGCATATCCTCAAAAGCGCGGAGCTCGCGATCTGGCCGGGCCAGTCGGTGGCACTCGTCGCTCCCTCCGGGGCCGGTAAATCCACCTTGCTGCACATCGCGGGCCTTCTCGAACACGCGGACGCGGGCGAAGTTTATGTCGATGGCGCCGCTACCTCGACCCTCTCCGATGCGGAGCGCACCCGCATCAGACGCGTCGAGCTAGGCTTCATCTATCAGTTTCATCATCTGCTCATGGAATTCTCCGCCATCGAGAACGTGATCATTCCGCAGATGATCCGAGGGCTCAGCCGCCGCGAGGCGAGCCGGCGGGCGGCAGACCTTCTTGGCTATCTGGGGCTGAAGGAGCGGCTCACGCACCGACCGGCGGAGCTTTCGGGTGGTGAGCAACAGCGGGTCGCCATTGCTCGGGCCGTGGCCAATGCTCCGCGAATACTGTTGGCAGACGAGCCGACCGGCAACCTTGACCCGCACACTTCCGAGCACGTGTTTTCGGCGCTCACCCAGCTGGTGCAGGCCTCGGGTCTCGCCGTGCTGGTCGCGACCCACAACATGGACATCGCCGCGCGCATGGATCGCCGCGTCACCCTGCAGGAGGGCGCCGTGGTGGAGCTGGACTAGCGCCGGTTTCGATAGTTTTCCGCTATGGCGGTATGCGGGCAGTGTATTTTTGCGGCGAAAGCGAACCCGGCTATACTGTCCGGCACGGCAGCGAGCGACCAGCGGATTAAATCGCGCGATATCAGGGCGCGGCGTGTGTTTTCACCGGCGCAGGGTTGCTCTCATCACGGAGGTTTTCATGACGCTGCATATGGGCAAGGTCGCATACGACAGCGACCAGGCGATTCCGTTTGTCGACAGCCGCATTTACAGCGAGCAATCAATTTTCGAGGAAGAGCTCGAGAAGATCTGGAAGAAGGTGTGGCTCGCCACGGTGCACGAGTCGGAACTGGCCGCGCCGCTCGATTTTCGCACGCTCACATTGGCGCGGGAGCCGGTCGTGATCGTGCGTGGTACGGACAACAAGATCCGTGCATTCCTCAACGTGTGTCCCCATCGCGGCAATCTCATTCTGCGCCAGCCCTCCGGCAGCCTCACCGTGGCCGA
The DNA here is from genome assembly GCA_040510075.1 of Xanthobacteraceae bacterium. Classification (GTDB taxonomy): domain Bacteria; phylum Pseudomonadota; class Alphaproteobacteria; order Rhizobiales; family Xanthobacteraceae; genus VAZQ01. The sequence goes on from JBEVJT010000117.1 coordinate 5,199, forward strand.
GCCTTCCGGCAACGCCAATCACATGACCTGCATGTTCCATGCGTGGCAATTCGACTGTTTCGGGCGCTGCGTCGACATCCCGCGAGCGAAAGCGGGCTATCAGGATCGCCTGAAAAAGGAGGACGTCGCACTAAAGGAGCTGCCTTGCGAGGTCGCCCACGGGGGGTTTGTTTGGCTCTCGCTCAACCCCAACTGCGGGCCGCTTTCCGACTTCATCGGAGGCGCCTTCGACATCATGAAAGAGGAGCTCGACACCGAGCCGCTCAGCATTTTCCATTATCACAAGGCAATCATTCCGAGTAACTACAAGCTGTGGCATGACACCAACAGCGAGTTCTACCACGATTACATGCATTACTTTAATCGTGCGACGAGCATGCGGCAGAAGGGATATTTCGAGCGCAAGTACACGACCTTTCCCAACGGACACGCCACCGTCGGCTCGATGGAGGTGAAGTACGACGCCTATCAGGGAGCGAGCGACCGCGTGCTGTCGTTCCCGGGGATGCCCCGCAATGGTTGGAAGATGGTCGATCTGTTCCCGGGCGCGACATACAATATCCGCGGCTCCTCGCTGCGTGTCGACACGATGAC
>JBEVJT010000118.1:0-5751 GCA_040510075.1 Xanthobacteraceae bacterium
GAAGATGATTGTGCACGGCAGTGACCTCGATGCCGCCCTGGATCAGCCTGGTCATCACGGGAGTGATTTCAGATTCGAGCAGGACGAGGTCGCCCATGACCATGGCCCCGCCGTGCGTTGGCTGGAACGCAGCCCAGCCGCCGAGCGCGAGTGCCGGTTTGATGATCACGCCGTCAAGCGTCACCTGCAGGTCGGAACGCGGAAATCCGTAACGATGAACGTCGCCGCTGACCGCGGCCGATCTGCCTGCAGCTTCGTCGACCTTCTTCCAGTCGATGTTCTGGGCGAGGGCAGGTGAACCTATGACCGCGACCAGACAGATCGCGAGCACATGGGCAGCGCGCATTTCATCCTCCTAGGTTCGTTTGGTTTTGGCGCTCCCTTACCCCTGCTTGCCTGCCAGCTGAACGAACAGGCGCTCAGCATTGTTCCAGCGAATGACCTGCATGAAAGTGTCCACATAACCCGCGGCCTTGGCGCCGAAATCCATGTGATAAGAATGCTCGTACATATCGAGCGCGAGGATAGGGGTGCCGGCGGCGAGCGTATGGCAGCGATCGGACGCCCATTGATTGACGAGCTTGCGATCGCGCGGAGACCAGGACAGCAGCACCCATCCAGAGCCACCGCCGAGCGCCTTGCCCATGGCGATGAACTCGGACCGCCAGCGCTCGAATGACCCGAAATCCTTTGCCATCGCATCCTGCAACGCCGGTCGGGGCTCGCTTTGCTCGCCAAGGCCATCGAAGAACAGCTCGTGCAGGATCATCGAGTTCATGGCGATGAGCTGCTCGCGCTTGAGGCCATTAACCAGAAAACCGGCGGCCTTGGCGTAGTCGAGCTCGGCGAGCTGCTCATCGATGAGATTGAGGCGCTTCACCGCTCCGCCGTAATTGTTCTCGTAATGGCTCACGATCAGGCGCTCGGACATGCCTTTGATCTGCGTCGGATCGCATGACAATGGTTTCATTTCATATGGCATCGAGGTTCCTCATCAGCAGCGCCTTAAATGAGACCGACGAGATAAAGAACGATGCCAATGCCGCAGCATGCGGCGAGAGTGGCGATCATTCCCGCCTTGAACCGAAAGATTGCAATAATCGCTCCCACGCAGAGCGCGAGAGCCCAGGGATCGACGCTTGCGAGAACAGGCATGTCGAACGACAGTCCGTATGAACGTATCGGCCTCACCTCATGAAAGACCGTGTGCAGCGCGAACCAGACGGCAAGATTGAGGATCACGCCCACGACCGCGGCAGTGATCGCGGAAAGTGCCCCGTCGAGAAGCTTGTTGTCGCGCAGCTGCTCCACGAAAGGCGCGCCGAGAAAGATCCAGAGAAAGCAAGGCGTGAACGTCACCCAGGTCGCGAGCAGGCCGCCCAACGTGCCTGCAAGCATGGGCGGAAGCGTGCCTGGATCCCGAAACGCACCCATGAAGCCCACGAACTGCAGCACCATGATCAACGGCCCCGGCGTGGTCTCCGCCATTCCGAGACCGTCCAGCATCTCGCCGGGTGCGAGCCAACCGTAATGCTCGACCGCCTGCTGCGCCACGTAGGCCAGAACTGCATAAGCTCCTCCGAATGTCACGGCCGCCATCTTGCTGAAGAACAGCGCAATCTCGGTGAATACGTTTCCGCGACCGGCGGCTGCGAGCAGGACAATGACGGGAATGAGCCAGAGCGCGAGCCAGATGCTCGAGGCGCGCAACGCGCGCGGCACCGTCGGCCGCGCGTGCTCGGGAAGGTGCTCGCCCAAGACAGTATCGAGCGCCGCGTCGCCTTTCTTGCCATCGCCGTGACCGCTCTTGAGCTGGAATGCCCTGGCGCCCGACCAGGCACCAACGAACCCGATCGTCGCCGCAGCAATGATGATCAAGGGAAACGGAATGTTGAAAAAGAAAATCCCCACGAACGCCGCCGCGGCAAGCACCCGCATGGCGACGTTCTTCAGCGCCCGCTTGCCGATGCGGACCATGGCGGCGAGCACGATGGCGAGCACCGCCGCCTTCAGTCCGAAGAACAATGCAACGACGACCGGCACCTTGCCGTAAGCGGCATAGATGTAGCTCAGCGCCATGATGGAGATGATGCCGGGAACCACGAACAGTCCGCCGGCCATGATGCCCCCCAGGGTGCGGTGCATCAGCCAGCCCACATAGGTCGCAAGCTGTTGCGCCTCGGGGCCCGGCAACAGCATGCAGTAGTTCAGCGCGTGCAGGAAACGGTCTTCGGAGATCCACCGCTTCTCCTCGACGAGGATGCGGTGCATGACCGCGATCTGCGCCGTCGGCCCGCCGAAGCTTAGGAGCGCAACCTTGAGCCAGACCCAAAACGCCTCGTTAAGCGAGACGCCATGCTGGGGAACGGCGCCCGCGCGTCCGGCAACGGAGAGCTCAGTCACAGCGCCTCCCTTTCAGCACTGCGCAGATGCAAGTTGAATGCCACTGCGCGAAAGGGAGAATAAATGGGTCTCCTTGCGCAATTTCATTCCTGATGATCGCCTTGTGCATCGCTCCGTCTCCAGCAACGGCGCAAACCTGCAAGCGCTGTCGCGAGCAGCAGCAAGCATGTCAGAAGAATTACTCTGCAAAGACCTGCAAAACCGAGTACGACATCTGCATGAAGGGCTGCAAAAAATAACGCTCAGCACAGCCTCAGCTCGCCTAGTGCGCTTCTTCATAGGTAGAGGTGTCCATCGGCACCGTCAGGCCACCAATTGCATGCCAGGCGGTAATCCCGCCAACGAGAGCCCTGGCGTCATAGCCCCGTCGTCGCAACTCCTTCACGGCCGTGCCACTGACCTGAAACCCGCAAATGCAATAGACGACGATCGGCCGGTCTTGTGGAAGTTCCTCGATCCAGCGCGGCAACGCGGCAGGAGCATGCATCGCGGCGCCCGCGAGCATGTTGCTGCGCCGACGGAGGTCCCTGGGAAGACAGAGGTCCAGAAGCAACGGTCTGCGATCACCGTCATTCTCGAGTACAGCCTTGAGCTCCTCGGCCGAAATGAGCGCCTCTTTTTGCGGCGGCGAACCGAATGGAAGGAAGAGCTCGTCTTCTTCCGTTACTTCGCCCATCGCGTGGCGATACCGCGCACCAATTCGTTCCCAATGCAGATTTTTCATCACCTGATCGACGTAGGCAGCGACATCCGCGCCAAAGTCGAGCTGATAGGCATGCTCGTAAAGATCGAGCACCAGGATCGGAATAGCGCCTGGAAGGCCATGCGCATGGCCCGGAATCCATTGGTTTACTAATCGACCCAGGCGCTCAGACCACACCAGCATCGCCCAGCCTGCATCGCCGGCCAGCGTTTTGGCCATCGTGCTGAACTCTGCGTGCCACGCCATGACGCTGCCGAAATCGCGCTCGAGCGCCTGGGCGAGTCCGGCCGGCGGCTCCGTACGGCCGCTCGGCGGATTGTCGCCATGTCCGCCGAGCGATTCGAAATAGAGTTCGTGCAGGATCACGGAAGCGGCAGCAGTCAACTCTTCGCGCTTGAGGCCATTGATCTCGAAGGGAGGCGTGTGCGCCAGATCGAGCGCCGCGAGACGCGCTCGAATGGCGTTCAACCGTTGTACCGCGCCGCCGTAGTGGTTGACGTAATGGCTCACAAGCAGTCGCTCTGAAAGCCCGTTCATCCATTGCGGCTTGAGCAGGAATGGCCTGACTGTAACCGCTTCGGGCACGACGAAGTGCTGAGGACGCATCAATCCCGCCGCAACTTGCCGGAATCGCCGCCGCAATAAAGGTAAAGCGCGTCGTAGAGGTGAAGCTCCCGCCGCAAGGTTTCGTGATCGTCATAGCCTTGGGCGGCAGCGAGGCGCTTGAAGCCTTCGGCGATGGCTTCGAGACCTCGAGACTCGGGGGTGAGATCCCGCTGGTTCGTGTCGGCGCCGCGCACGATTTTCGCCACGCGGTCGATTGCAGCGTCCTTGACCTTGTACTTCTTCACGATCGCATCGAACGAGCATTCCTCGCCGTGGTGGCCGAGCTCGGCGCCGGAGGTGTCGTACGGGATGGCCCCGGTCTTTTGTGCGACCTTATCCACGTCCTGGACTGGGACGAAAAGAAACTCCGCGTCCTTGTCGACGAAGGTGCGGATGAGCCAGGGGCAAGCCACCCGGTCGACCTTCACATTGGCGCGCGTGATCCATTTCATTTGCGACTCCTTCAAAATTCATTTGAGCTGCGAGTCAGACTCAAGTGCCTTCAGTATTTCGGCCGGTGCGAGATGGCCCATTCACGCGCATGCTCGATGGGTGTGCGCGGCGGCAATGCTGCGCGGAATTTCCGCACGGTTGGAAGGGCTTCCATTCGTTCCCGCCAGCGGCAGAAGGCAGGATATTTCGGATACATGCGCTTGCCTTCGGGCGTCAATCCGAACGCATACGTGGCGGGAAGGAGATAGAAGTCCGCAAGACTCACATCAGGTCCCAGCAAATAATCCTTGCCGTGCCCCAACTGTTTCTCTGCCACCTCAAGACCGACTTCGACCTTTGGTAGTGCATGCGCCACCACCTCCTCGTCGGAAGCGATACCAAGCTCGGGAAAGACGAGCCGCTCATGGGACACGTGATAGATCATGTAGGGGTAGTAATAGGAATTCACCGCGCTGATCCACTGGTGCATGCGTGCCCGCTCCCGCCGGTCCTTCGGCTGGAGCGGCGGATCGTCGAATGTCTCCTCGAGATACATGGCGATGGCGCTGGTCTCGTAGACTGTGAAATCGTCGTGCCGCAGGATCGGCACGCGATTGAACGGGTGGAGCGCCAGATGAGCAGGCTTTCCCATCTCCCGCTCGAGATCCCGGAACGTATATGGAATCGCCTTATGCGTGAGTATGAGCCGCACGATGTGAACGAAGGTGCTGCGCGGAAACCCGAATACGATGGGCTCGGACATGGCTTTCCTCCATCTCTTGCCACCCGCCGGGCAAATTTTGTGGCGTCCTTTAAATCCGGCTTGCGCGCCAGCCGCAAAGCATGGTTTCTCTGGCGAGCCTTAGAATTTCTCATGAGGTCGGCTCGCCATGCCGCGCCGATTGCCGCCGCTCAATGCACTCAAGGCCTTCGAAGCCGCTGCCCGCCACGAAAGCTTCACCCGCGCGGCGGATGAGCTTTGCGTCACGCAAGGCGCGGTCAGCCACCAAGTGAAAGCGCTCGAGGCAGAGCTGGGGCTGAAGCTGTTCAATCGGCAGCGCCAGCGCCTCGTCATCACCGAGTCCGGACGCAGCTATCTGGCCATCGTCCGCGATGCATTCGATCGCATTGCGGATGGCACCGAGGAACTGCTGCGCCGGCAGAACAGTGGCGTTTTGACCGTGAGCACGTCGCCCAACTTTGCGGCGAAATGGCTTGTGCACCGGTTGAGCCGCTTTGCGCAGGCGCATCCGACCATTGATCTGCGGGTGAGCGCATCGCTGCATCACGTGGATTTTGCGCGCGAGGACATCGACCTTGCGGTCCGTCATGGTGATGGTAGCGACACCGGCCTGCACGTCGTGCGGCTATGTGCAGAGGAGCTATTTCCGGTCTGCAGTCCCAAGCTGCTCAAGGGAAAACATGCGCTGCGCACGCCCGCCGATCTGCGGCATGCCATGCTTTTGCATGTCAACGATCGGCAGGACTGGAAGAAGTGGCTCGAAGGGGCGCGCGTGGGCGGCATCGACCTCGCGCACGGCCCGCTATTCAATCAGGCGAGCATGGCCATCGACGCGGCAGTGCAAGCGCACGGTGTGACCCTGGCG
>JBEVJT010000119.1:0-6527 GCA_040510075.1 Xanthobacteraceae bacterium
AGCGCCCGCTCTTCGCGCCGCGCGCGACCGACAGCGTGCCTAGCGCGCGGGCTTCCGCAAGGTTGAAGCGCCGCACGCTCGCGGCAAGGCTCCAGGCGCTCGCCGAACGCACCATTGCCGAAATGGAAGCGACGCCCGGCATCGATCTCGAGAAACTCGCAGAAGCCTTCATGCTGATGCGCATGATCAAGCTCGCCGCCCGCCCGAAGCGGCGCCGCACCGGGAATGCGCGCGCAATCGCGGGTGCGCAGAGAACTGCGCTCGACTACGAGGACGCAGCGAGCGTGACGGCGCGCCTGCGTGCAGCGGGAATCGATCCCGCCCGCGCGCCGGAAATGGCGGTGAAGGATTTCATCGAGAGCCACGCCCCGCCGCGCGACTTTCCCGAACTGCGCGCGCGCGGGCGCACCTCGCGCCGCGTGCGGGAACACCGTCGGATGCTCGAGCCATACCGGAAGTGAGCCCTCGCGCATAAACGCCGCGTAAACCCGCAATGCCGCGCCAGCCTTAATGCCCATGAAAGCGCGTCGTAACTTTCGCGTGTTCATGCTGTCCCTCCTCATGGTGGCGCTGCTCACCGCAGGCGCTGTCAGCAGCTTGTCCGCCAAGGGCAGGCGACCCAAACCGGAGGTCAAAAACAGCGAAGGCTCCGAGAGGAAAAAGGCCGTCGACGCGCAATATCAGAAGGCCCTGCAGCAGATTCCCGATTCGAAAGAAAAGCCCGATCCCTCGAAGGGCGTTCGCGGCCATTGAGCTCCCGGGCGCGCCACCCGACGCTCAGGGGGAGGCGAACAGGTCCGCGGCACGCGCGTCCCGCCTGCGTGCGGGCGCGCTCGCCAAAGACGGCGTTTCATGTATCATCCGCCTCGGTGGAACACTCCGAAGAGGATCCGAACTATGAGCCAGGTCGACAGCACCCTTGGGCGTAACGACGAAGAATTTTTGAACTTCGCTGTCTCCGACGAGGCGCTGGAAAGCGCCGAGGGTACGGAAGCACTCGCGAACTACACCTATTACGGCTGCACCTATCAATATTGCGGCGGCTACTGAAACCTCGCCGCCATTGGCAGATGAAAAAGCGGCCCGGCGCTGTACAGCGCCGGGCCGTTCGTGTGATGGCGATTGCGTGCCGCGGAGAGTCGCGGTCCGCGCGCGTCAAGTCCCGAGTGCTGGAAGCTCAGCGGCGTGGCGCGCGACAAGCATCGCAGTTGGTGCCGCTCGCCTTCAATTTATCGCACGCTGATTCCGACAGTGCCGCCGTGACCGTGGTTACGGTGGCCCTGGCCATGCCGGTGCTGGTGACGACTCCAGCCATGATGACGCCCGCGGTCGATTACGATGACCTTTTTCCGGCGTGGCTGGTGCATGTGACCATGCGGGTGACCGCCGCGTTTGATCACCACGGTCTGTGCTTCCGCAGACTTGATGCTCATCGGAGCGATGAAGGCGAGTGCCGCACCGGCGGCAGCAACAATCAAGAATGATTTCATTTTCTTTCCTCTGCTAGCAACGTTCGGCAACCGTTAAGCGCGCCGCGCGCGCCTACCGGCTGTCCGCTCTGGACGGGATTATTTGGTGGTGCAGACCGTGACTGTCCGCATGCCGCTCTCGGCTTCGGTCCGGGTCTTGTAGATGCCGTTACCAACCACCGTCACTTCGGTGGTCGTGACGGGCTTCTTGTCGACGACGGTGCATCTCTTGGTCTTCACATCCTGGACCACATAAAACTCCGCAGTCTGTGCGAATGCGGTGGTCGAAACGGCCGCCGCGAGCACGGCAGCAAGTGCGATACGCATTTTCTTCTCCTTGGTTCAAGCGGCCGTAGAACCGAAAACCGATGGCAGCGTTCCATCCGAAATTCCGCGTTTTGCGGGAACGCTGCCTTCCTCTCCTAGTTGAGCGGGGCCAACGGAGAGCTTTACGTATGAAATATCTGGTTTGCGCTTGCGCGATCTTCTGCGCTTCGGCTTTTTGCGGAATCGGCCTGATGTCGAAGGCGAGCGAAAGCGGCTATGCGGTCTCGTTGCCGCAGGTGGCGGCTCGATGAACCCGCGCCTCTATCTCGAAGAAATCGGTGAAGACGCGCAGGACGCGTTGACGGTGCTGATCGCCATCGCGCTCGCGATCGGTGGATGGTCGATCTATGCGCTGATGTGACGATCGCGGGGCGAGCCCTTGCATTCGCGCGGCCCGCATTGCGAGTGAACGATCTTTCCGCCCGCGTCGAACGAAAGAAACATCCGCACCGGCTTGCCCTCGAAGTTCAGATAATCGACCACGACGCGCTCATCGTCGATCTGCGCATTCACCAGACTGAACCTTCGCTCCGCCTTTGAGCGCAGCTTCGGCGACCAATATTCCAGGATGGCCGCGAAACCAGCATAAACCGCAGGTCCCGTGCACGCGCATTCCAGGGTCGCTTCCTCGCCATACAGGCCCATCAGAGCGAAGGCGTCGCCGGCCTGGCATGCAGCAAGCCAGCCCTCAACCTGCGCCATCGGATCCACCGGTATCTCGATCGAAGAGCGCGCCGCTTCACGCGGGCCACGGCGGCTACCGGAAAGTCCCAGTTCGCGCATGCGCCGCTTGATGCTGGCGACCGAGCGGTGCAGTCGAACGGAAAGTCGCGCCGGGCTCACGGCCTCGCGAGCGGCCGTTGCGAGCACGGCGTCCTCTTCCGCCGTCCATGCAGTATTCTTGGTCTTCACGAGAACTCCAGACATGCTTCGTCGCGCCCTGTCTTTTGACTAGTTCTAAGGTCATGTACGACGGTGTATCGGAGTATTCATCCAGCGTTCACGCGCGCGATCACGTTGGCCATCCACCGCAACCCGGGCCATGCGGGGCTGCCGCATCACGGTATGGAACGCCGCGGTCGTTCGGCGGTTCTGGGCGCATGGAACATGTGCGCGCAAACGACGACGACCTCGATAAATTTCTCGGCCGAAAGATCAAGATCAATCGCGCCGACGAAGAATTTGTCGGAACGGTGACAGGCGGGGCGGAAATTGATGGCAACCGGCAATGGGTGCTGGAGGCCACCAATCTCTCCAAGTCGTTCCTGCCTAGTCAGGGTTGGGAGATCTATTTTTGCGAAGCAGAGGTCCCGGCGCATCTTGCGCAGGATTAGCGTCGCGGATGCCGCATGCCCTGTGAGCAAACTTGTTTGCGAAAGCGGAACGCTGCCGTCGCTTTAACGTTGGCCGAGACGACAGGGAACATCGGCCATGCGCGGCGAGATACGACAAGTGCTGGGTTACAGCATCGGACTGGCCATTCTCATGGTCGCGCTGAAGTTTTCGTTTGATGCAATAGCGCTGGAGACCGCAGGGTATATCCCGGCGGCGCGGCCCGAGGCCCAGGCGTCGATGCAGCGCGCCGACGTGTCGATCGCAGCGACGCGGCCGGACAATGCGCCGCCGGTCTGGATCGTGCCGACGCCGAAATATCAGTACGATCCGAAGCTGATGGAAGTGAAGGCGCCGCGCCAGCTGCAGCAGGAAGCCGAGCTTCGGCGCAAGCAATATTCCGCGAAATATCACGCCCAGGCACCCGAGGCGAAGATGCGGCCCGGCCAGATCGCAGATCTCGCCCGCAAGGCGATGGCTTCCTCAGATGAGCCGGCACGCCCTTCCTTCCTGATGTTTTCGCCGCACTAGAGGCACGCGAGATGCCGAGCGAACGATCGCCGAGCTTCATTCGCCGGACGTGTTGACGTCATACCCCTTGGCCCGCAGGCACGCGGTTACGAAATCCGAGTAGTCCTTCAGGGACCCTCCATCCTTCGCATCGGGATAGCGACTCACAGCCTCGATCCGGCACGCCGCAAGGTCATCCTTTCTGTTGTCGCAGCCTCCGACGAGCGGCAACAGAATCACGATCGCACAGAGTCTCTTCATGGTAGGTCACTGCGGCTGCGGGTGCGCGCACATTGACAGAGGTGCGAACAAATGTGGAGGCCGCCGGCGGGGACGCACCGGCGGCCTCGTTTTCCAACCGAAGGGGAACGCGGTTGGAAACCTATCTCTGAACCTGCTGGATCAACTGCAGCGCTCGCCACGGTTTCTGCAGGAAGGTGGTATCCTTCGGAATCTGCTCGGGCGCGTAGCGCCCCGACATCACGATGACATTCGCAGAAGGACATTTGCGCCGCGCGATGTCGGCGAGCTCAAGACCGTTCATCGCGCCGGCGAGCTCGATGTCGGTGACGAGAACGTCCACTTCCTTTTGGTCGAGCACCTCGATCGCGGCTTCCGCGCTCTCGCATTCCAGCACGGGTTCGTCGAGCGTCTCTTCGAGAATCATCGTAACCAGCGCCCGAACCTCGGGGTCGTCTTCCACCACCAGAGCTACCATCGTCGCCTCCTCTCTTTGGAAGCCAATGCCCCGGCGCGGCCAGGGTTCGGGGTTTCGCGGAGGAAAAAATGCGCAAATTGCGGAGTTCCGGCGACGAGTTCTGTGCAACCGGCACCTCTTCGCGTTCGCCCGCGCTGTAATAGATCGGGAGCGAGCGCCGCAACAAGCGGCGAGGGTTGTTATCCAGGTCCGCGCCGCGCTGCGAAATTATCCGGAGCTTCGAGTGCTGGGTACGGCGCCACAAGTCTGTGCACGCGAGGCACCATTGAAGGATGCGGGGAACTAGCGACCGAGAAATTTCGCCGTCGAAAGCGTTTTGACAATGTCCGCTTTTGACCCAAAGCGGACGTAGGGCGCGGGGCCCAATCTGGCTCCAGTCGGAAGTCACTTTCATCTTTGTCGTCGAGCCGCAAGGTACGACCCGCTTGGCGCCTATCGAGCGGCTATTAGACTTGTTTCTCAACTGGCTTGCGAGATACAGGATCACATCGATTTCCAATTAAAAGGCAAAAAATGTCAGATCGAAGAGAACCTATGCCCTCGTCTTGGAATGCCGTTCGAGCACGGCTCGATCAAGGCAAGTCATTCAACTCTATGCGGGGATCGCCGTATTATCGCGACGCGATCTATCCGCAGTTTTCTGCGCAAGAATATGCGCGACGCTATGAGGCAATCCGGACAAAGATGCGTGCGGAAAGTCTTGACTGCGTGATCGTGCCAGGCGGACCCAGTCACTGGAGCTTCGGAGGGGGGATGCTCTGGCTCACCGGCCACTGGGAGTGGCATTCGTTAGCCTGTTACGTGGTCGTGCCATTGCTGGGCGATCCCACGTTGGTTTACTCAATGGGCGGTACACATTGCGAGGCGGTCCGGCGTGAGACTGACGCCGCCTTGTCTGATGTTCGCGGCAGCCGCGGTGGCCGCTACGCGGAAGTGATCGCCGAACGAATCAAGGAGCTTGGTTTGGAGCGCTGCCGGATCGGTCTGCTGGAGATCGACCCTCGTCACCACGATTACCTGCCCGTAAATCAGTACAATACGTTGCTGCGATTACTCCCGAACTGCGAATTGGTCTTCACGCGCGGCTGGATGCACGAACTTCTATCGGTGCACAGTAGCGAGGAGTTGGATTGTGTCCGAGTTGCGGGCAAGCTGTGCGCAAACGCGATGACGGCGATTGCCGAGCGCGTTAGGCCTGGTGTCACGGAATTCGAATTGAAGGCTGCTGCGGGCGCAGCAATTCTGGAGGGAGGCGGCGACATCGACTTCATAATTCTTGGATCTACTTCAATGTCCGAACCAAAGCTCGTTTTTGGTAATCCTCGGCCATCGGCTCGCAAACTTAGCTCTGGCGACATCATTAATATGGAGGTGGCCGCCGGCTATCGCGGCTATACAGCCCAGATCGGGTCCCCGATTTGCCTCGGACGGCCCACTGATATGGTCCAGCGGTTTTGGGATGATATCGTCCTGCCTGGCTACCTGAAAATGGCTTCGGAGGTTAGACCCGGCAATTCGGTCGAGGCAATTCGGAAGGCAGGTCAGTTCTTCCGCGAGAAGGGAGTTCAATCGCGCCCTATCCATGCGCACGGTATCGACCTAGTCAGTGATGGCCCGCACGTGTTTTCTGAGTACGTCGAGGCGGAGCCGTTTGAACGCGAGTTTAAGCCCGGCATGGTCTTTATGCCCGAACCCAATCCGATCACTGCTGACGGGACCTTTGGGATCTTTTTAGGACACACTGTCATCGTGACCGATGCCGGCAATGAAGTTGTCGACGACTGGCCGCTTGAAATTGTTTCCGTCTAAGAACCAAACGTGACGCCGACGAAACGCAATCTTCGCGTGCCTCGGCCGCAGCGGTCAGTTTTTGGGGCCAGGTAGCAAAGACTGATATTTGGCTCCATCGTTGCGCAGGAGAGCGGTGACATCGTCAGGATCCGAGCTTTGCGGGATCACGCCCTGCTGCAGGAAAAGCTGCTGCACTTCTGACGGTTTGATCGCGGTTTCCACGTCGGCGCTTAGTTTTCGCAGGATCGATTGCGGAGTATGCGCCGGTGCAACGAGGACGACCCAGGCATCGTAATCGAATTTGGGCAGGCCCGCTTCCGCGAAGGTTGGCACGTCGGGCAGGTTCGGCAAACGTGACGAACCAGTGACGGCAAGTCCAC
>JBEVJT010000120.1:0-12493 GCA_040510075.1 Xanthobacteraceae bacterium
AGAGCCTGCAGGACCTGCCTGCCGGAGCGAAGATCGGAACGTCCTCGCTGCGACGCCAAGCCCTGATAAAGCGCCTGCGACCCGATTTGGTCGTAGTGAATCTGCGAGGCAATGTCGAAACGCGGCTTCGCAAGCTGGATCAGAATGCAGCGGACGCCACTTTGCTTGCACTGGCAGGGCTCAACCGGCTGGGGCTCACGCATGTAGCGACGGCCTTGCTCGATGTGCATGAATTCCCGCCGGCCGTTGGCCAAGGGATCATCGCCGTCGTGGCACGGAGCGAGGACGAGCGCATGTCGCGCCTGCTCGATGTGCTGACCCACCGTCCTACGGCAGATGCCCTCGCCGCCGAGCGCGCTTTTCTGGCCGTCCTTGATGGCTCGTGCCGGACGCCGATCGCGGGACACGCCAGGGTCGCTGACGGGTACTTGCATTTTCATGGCCTGATTGCGCGCCCTGATGGCAGCGCGGTTTTTGAGATCGAGCGCGAAGGACCGGCGCATGACGCGGTCGTCATAGGAGCGGAGGCAGGTCGCGAGCTGAAACTTCGCGCCGGCAGCAAGTTTTTTGGTCCGTCCTGACATGCGCCTCCTGGTGACGCGGCCTGATCCTGATGGCGCGCGAACTGCCGAAGCGCTCCGCGCGCATGGACACGACGTTCTCTTTGCTCCCGTGTTGCGGATGCAGCCCGTCAAGGTCGAAATACCCGATCGGCCCTACGCACGAATTGTTATCACCAGCGCCAACGCCGCTCGCGCCATTGCCGCGCACCCGCTCTGCGCGAAGCTTCTCCCGCTGCCGGTATTCGCCGTGGGAAACCACAGCGCGGATGCCGCGCGCGCGACAGGCTTCCACGACGTCAGATCTGCGGACGGCGACAGCAGGGATCTGCTGCGGCTGCTCGAGCAGAACGTGTCAAACTTTTCTGGTCCGCAGCTTTATCTGGCGGGCGAAGATCGGACAGCAGATAGCAGCTTGATCAATGCCGTTACGGTGGTTGTGTATCGTATGATCGCGCTCGATCGCCTTGGTGAGGCGGCAGATAACGCGCTCCGTGCGGGGCAGATCGAAGGAGTGCTGCACTTCTCCGTTCGGAGCGCGCTGGCCTATCTCGGCTGCAGCGCGCGTGCAGATCTGTCTGCGCAGGCCCTTGCACCTGTCCAGTTTTGCCTCTCGGCTCAGATAGCTGCTCCCCTCGCAGCCGCTGGAGCGGGCATCATAAGGACTGCTCCGCAGGCCAGCGAGGCGGCACTCATCACGATCGTGAACGGGCACTCAGCCAATCTGCGCTCACGTTAAATACTCCAAATTTGCCGCAGAGATGCTGCCTTTCTAAAACACACACGGCGCGCAGCATTGACGGCCTGAAATGGACTATTTAAGGTCCCGGCCAACGTTCACTGGTGAGAAGTTCCGGATAGAGTTTTTAGATACATCCATGCCGCTCGAAGATATCGTGGCCCCGGATGCTGTTCTGCCCGCCCTCAAAGCGGGCAGCAAGAAACAACTCCTGCAGGACGTTGCTGCCAAAGCTGCCGAGCTGTGCGGTCAGAGCGAGCAGATCATCTTCGAGACGCTGCAGCAACGTGAGAAGCTCGGTTCAACAGGCGTAGGCAATGGAATTGCAATTCCTCACGGCAAGCTTCCGAAGCTCGGCAACCTGTTTGGTCTCTTTGCAAGGCTGGAAACTCCCATCGAATTCGAGGCGCTCGACGGCAAACCGGTCGATCTCGTGTTTGTACTCCTGGCGCCCGAGTCAGCTGGGGCCGATCACCTGAAGGCGCTCGCGCGGGCGGCTCGTCTTCTCCGCGACGGCGAGGTTGCGCGGAGGCTGCGCGCCTCTCGTGACGCGCGCGATCTCTATGCAGTCCTGGCTATGCCGTCAGCGAGTGCTGCTTGAAGCAAACAACAGGTACGTCTGGCTAGGTGACAATCGTCAGTGCACGCTGACGGTTTCGAGTTCCTGGCTCCACGCGTTGGCCAGTGCGGCCTCGCGGCTGTCGGTAAGCATGATTGGCGTGCCGTCGGCGGCATGCAAGGCATAGAGGAGAGTTCCGGGGGCTAGCGTCGGCGCCTGCGGAAACTCGCGCTGCACGTCTTCGGAGCGGATCGTCCGCAGATACGCGATCTTGCCGCCGCCAAGCAGCGCCAGCGCTTCTCGAGAAATGGCTCTGGAGGTGAGATTGTTGTTCATGACACTCGACTCCTTTCTATCAACGCGTCGAGCTTCGTTCGGGTTCATTCGCTCTCGTTTATGCTGATGGTTTTCACGATCCGTTCCGGCTGCGGGCGCGCAAGATCAATCGACAGCAGCCCGTTCTTCAGATCGGCGCCAAGGACCTCCATGCCCTCGGCAAGCACGAAGCACCGCTGAAATTGACGCGCCGCTATGCCGCGATGAACGTAATCGCGCGGTTTGTCTTCCTGATGGCGTCCGCGAATGACCAGCTGGCTCTCCTCCACCGTCACATCGAGTTGATCGCGCGTGAACCCGGCCACGGCCAAGATGATCCGCAGCCGTTCTGGCTGATCCTCGTCACGGGGGATGCGCTCGATGTTGTAAGGGGGATAGCCTTCCGAGGCTTTCGACACGCGGTCGAGAGCGCGTTCGATCTCGTCAAATCCGAGCAGAAACGGACTGGACAACGAAGGTACCCGAGACATCTTCAAAGCCCTCGTAAGCGACTTTGAAAGGGACCCTTGCGGCGTCCCCCCACCTGCCCGGAAACACCGGCAGGTTTTCACAAATATGGGGCTCGCGGGTTAACGCTTCAAGAATGCCGCAGGTTGAGGGACTTGGCTGCGGCCAGCGGTCGACAGCGCCGTGGTAACTTGGGCCTGCATAGCCTTAACTAGAGGCCTTTGGCTGCTTCACCGCGAGCAAGGCTGCGTGCAAGACTGTGGCCGATCTTGTCAGAAGGAGAGAAGCGAGTGCGCATTGCAGTGATGGGATCGGGCGGTGTTGGCGGCTATTTTGGCGCACGCCTCGCGCGCGGGGGTGCCGACGTTCATTTCGTGGCCCGCGGCCCCCACTATGCCGCCATGCGCGACCGAGGCCTGGCCATCGAAGGTGGACCGCAGGCCATTCACCTGCCCAAGGTGAATGTAACGGACGATCCGAAAAAGATCGGTCCAGTCGACATCGTGTTGTTCTGCGTCAAGCTGTGGGACACGGAATCCGCAGCGCACCTGCTGCGTCCGATCATGAAACCGCAGACGGGGGTCATCTCTTTTCAGAACGGAGTTCAGAAGGACGACATGCTGCGCCCGGTCCTGGGCAACGAGGCGGTCATGGGCGGGGTGGCCTATGTGGGCACGCATATCACGCGCCCAGGCGTAATCGCCCAGACGGGCTCGTTACAGCGTCTCGTAATCGGCGAATATGACAGCCGCCGCTCTGAGCGGCTCGAAGCGTTGTTTCAGGCCTGCCAGCGCGGCGGCGTCGACGTGGAGATCAGCGACGACATTCAGCGCTCCATCTGGGAGAAGTATGTCACGCTCGTCGCGATGTCGGGCGCCACAAGCTCCATGCGCCACACCATCGGGCCCATTCGCAGCAATCCCCTCACGCGGGAGTTTCTGATCGACCTCGCGCGCGAAGTCGTGACCGTCGGCCGCGCGCTTGGGGTCAAGTTGCCTGCGGATTATGCCGAGCAGCGTGTTCCGTTCTTCGACGGCTGGCCGCCCGACATGACCACCTCCATGCATCACGATCTTCAGAACCGAAGACCCCTCGAGGTAAAGTGGCTTGCGGGTGGCGTAGTCGATCTGGGCAGAAAGGCCGGCGTCCCTACGCCCATGAACCGCGCTGTACGTGACATTCTGATTCTCCACGCTGGTGGCCGCGCGGAAGCGCCATCGGCCGCGAGACATCAGACCTGAATGACGAGCCCCGGCACTTGCCACGCAAGTCGGACAGCCCTGCACTCATTTTTTTAGATGAAGAGCCCGTCGGAAATTTCAACGACAGCAACCCTTCCTGTGCTTACCGTGCGCGCAATCCGATGCGTCGGCGTCAACGTGCCAATGAGATATGTGCTGGGCACAAGCCGCGGAGCGCTGAGAAGCGCGCCGCTGCTCCTGATAGATGTCGAAACAAAGGAAGGCATCACCGGGCGTTCGTACATCTGGTGCTATTTCCCGGCCGTCATTCCGGCACTCGCGAAAATTCTTGAAGAAGTCGAGCAGGTGGTCGCCGGGGCTGCCGTAGCTCCCATCGATCTCTGGCGCCGGCTTGCTGAGCGCTTTGCCCTGATCGGGATTCAAGGCCTTGTGCGCATGGCTATGTCGGGCTTCGACATTGCGGCCTGGGATGCGCTCGCCAGCGTGAGCGGCTTACCGCTCGTGAGATTGCTCGGCAGCGCTCCCGCGCCCGTTCGCGCCTATAATTCCTGCGGCCTTGGGTTGATGAAATCGCCCGAGCCCGTCGCAGACGAAGCGGAAAAACTGCTCGAGGATGGCTTCCGCGCGATCAAGCTTCGGCTTGGCTATCCGACTTTGCGCGAGGACCTCGAGGCGCTCCGAGCCGTTAGAAATCGCGTCGGGCCCGACATTGCGATCATGGTCGACTACAATCAGGCGCTCGGGCTCACCGCTGCGCTCGAGCGCGGACGCGCTCTCGATGACGAAAACATCTACTGGCTGGAAGAGCCGATCCGGCACGATGATTACAGCGGCTATGCCAGGCTCGTGCATGAGCTCAAGACCCCGATCCAGATTGGCGAAAACTTCTCCGAAAGCACCGCCATGGCAACTGCGATTGCAGCAGGCGCCGCCGATTACGTCATGCCTGATCTCGAGCGCATCGGTGGCGTCACCGGTTGGCAGCGCGCGGCGGCGCTCGCCGGCATCCATCGCATCGAGATGTCGTCCCACCTCTATCCGGAACTGAGTGCGCATCTCCTTGCAGCTACACCGACCGCCCATTTCCTGGAATACGTGGACTGGGCATCGCCCATTCTCGAAAAGCCCCTCCGCATCGTCGACGGCTTTGCACTCGCCCCGGACCGGCCGGGTAATGGGCTCGTCTGGAACGCCAAGGCCGTAGAGAAATATCGCATCGCATAGCCGGCCCGCGGCTCTCGTGCTTTCTCCCTTGCGCACAACGTGCGAGAAAACAGGGCTCGCACTGATGGGAGATGCTTGTGCCCGTAATGACCGGAAACCGCGCATTCCTCGACCTGCTCAAGCAGGAAGGAATCGAGATCATGTTCGGCAATCCCGGCACGACCGAACTGCCGCTGATGGACGCTTTCGCTACGGAAAACGAGCTGCGTTATCTGCTCGGTTTGCAGGAAGCCGCCGTGATGGCCATGGCGGACGGCTACGCGCAGGCCTCCGGCAAGCTCACCGCCGTAAACCTTCACGTTGCCCCGGGCCTCGGGAATGCGATGGGCATGCTCTATGACGCACAGAAGGCAGGCTCGCCCATTCTCGTCACCGCCGGTCAGCACGAACAGAGTTTCACGGCTACCGAGCCGATCCTGTGGGCCGATCTGCCCACGCTTGCGCGGCCGTTGGTGAAATGGTCGGCGGAAGTGCACAGGCTAGCGGACCTGCCGCGCCTCATTCATCGCGCGGCCAAGACTGCGCTGGCGCCGCCAACGGGCCCGGTCTTCCTTTCTATTCCGGGCGACATCCTGCGGGCCAACGAGAACCTTGACCTTATGGCGCCGACGCGCGTCGCTGCGAGAATCCGCGGTGATCGCGATGCGGTCGAAACGGCATCACGCCTGCTCGCCGAAGCAAAGCGGCCCGTGATCATGGCAGGCGATGTGGTCGCGCAAAGCCGCGCGCACGCCGAACTGATCGAGCTTGCCGAACTTATCGGTGCTCCGGTCTACACGGAGTTCGTTCCAAACACCGCCTCATTCCCCTCCTCGCACCCCCTCTATCGCGGCGCCCTCGTCCGGCTTGCGCCGGAAGTGCGCAAGATGCTGGAGCAGTACGACGTGCTGTTCTCCGTAGGCGGCGATCTCTTCACCTTGTCGCTTCCGTCCGATGTCGATCCGATGCCGGCGGACATCACGCTTATTCATCTGGACCTCGACCCATGGGAGCTGGGAAAGAACTATCCGGCTGCGGCGGCAATCTTCGGCGATCCGAAGGCAACCCTGCCGGACATCACCGCGATCGTGCGCGAGCGCATGTCGAGCGGCGCACGCGCCGCCGCGCGCGAGCGGCTTGATCGCGCGACCAAAGCCATCGCGGCAGAACGCGAAGCGCTCAAGGCCAAAGCGCGCTCTTTCGCCGAGGCTCAGCCGGTCCAGCCCCTCGCGCTCTTGGGTGCGGTCGCCGATACGCTGCCGAAGGACGCCGTCGTGATCGAGGAAGCGCTGTCGTCGGGGCCGGGCATTCGTCAGCTCATCCGCAGCGATGATCCGCAGAGCTTTTTCGGATTGCGCGGCGGCGGTATTGGCTGGGGTTTGCCGGCAGCAATAGGCGCCAAGCTTGCGTTACCGGACCGCCCGGTGGTCGCGCTCATCGGGGACGGCAGCGCGATGTATACGTGTCAGGCGCTGTGGACCGCCGCACATTACCGCATCAATGTGGCGTTCATCATCCTCAACAACAGCTCCTATCGCATTCTCAAACAGCGGCTGCACGCCTTGCGTGGACTTGCCGAACAGGCCGACAGTTATGTGGGCATGGAACTCCTAGACCCGAAAATCGATTTCGTCGGGCTTGCGCGCTCGCTCGGTATCGCGGCGGAGCGCGCCAAGACGGTCGCCGAGACCACAGATCTCCTAGGCAAGGCGCTCAATGGTGGTGGCCCAATGCTGATCGATGTGGAGCTCGACCGCGCTTTCAAACCGCTGTAACCAAAAAAATCACGCCGCGGCGATGTTCAGCGCGCGGCGCCGCGCACCCCAGCGCCCCGGCACGGGCTCAAATATGCCGGCGCAGGCCGCACCGCAGCTGCGGCAGCTTCCGTCCGCGGCAAGCTTCCACGAACGGAGCTCGTATCCGTCGCGGCCGATAACCTGCGTGCCGCAACCATGACAATACGTGCTCTGGCCCACCGGATCATGAATGTTACCCGTGTAGACGTGAGCGAGGCCAAGCTCCTTTCCAATGCGCCGCGCCATGCGCAAAGTCGCGGGCGGCGTCGCCGACGTATCCTGCATTTTCCAGTCGGGATGAAAGGCCGTGAAGTGCAACGGCACGTCGACACCGAGATGCTCCATCACCCATTTGCATAACGCTTCGATCTCGGCGGGCGAGTCGTTTTCGCCGGGAATGAGCAGGGTCGTGATCTCGAGCCAGACCTTGGTCTCGCGTCTGATATAAATCAGCGTATCGAGCACTGCCGCGAGTTTTCCGGTGCAGAGATTCTTGTAAAAACGCTCGGTGAAGCCTTTGAGATCGATATTGGCGGCGTCCATGTGTTGAAAGAACTCGCGGCGCGCCGCGGTCGCGATGTAGCCGGCGCTCACCGCCACGGTCTTTATGCCGCGCGCCCGGCAGGCTTGGGCGACGTCCACCGCATACTCAAGAAAGATGACGGGGTCGTTATAGGTGAACGCGACCGATCGGCACCCGCTCGTTACCGCCCCATCTGCGATTGCAGCCGGCGAAGCATGGTCCTGCACGCGGTCGAGCGCGCGCGCCTTGGAGATGCTCCAGTTCTGACAGAACTTGCAGGTCAGATTGCAGCCGGCGGTCCCGAAGGACAGCACTGGAGTGCCCGGCAGGAAATGGTTGAGCGGCTTCTTTTCGATCGGATCGATGCAGAACCCCGACGAGCGCCCGTATGTGGTGAGCACTATCTGATCCTGTGCACGGCCGCGCACGAAACAGACGCCGCGCTGACCTTCGTGCAACCGGCAATAGCGCGGGCACACGTCGCACTGGATGCGTCCATCGTCGAGCGCGTGCCAATAGCGGCCCGGCATTCCCTCAATGGTCTCTTGCGCCATCTGCAGAAAAATCCAAATGTTCGATGGACCCACTAAAATTGGCGATTAAGTCGTAACGGAGCAAGTCTGTGGGACGGGTGAGCGCTAAGGTGCGGCCACCTGCCGTGGCGGGGCAGTTCTACACCCGCCACCCCGAGCGTCTCCACGATCAGGTGCAGAAATTCATGGCCGCCGCTCCACCGTATGCGGGATCCCGCCCCAAGGCGGTGATCGCGCCCCATGCGGGCTATGTGTATTCCGGCGCAGTCGCCGGCATCGCTTTCGCGGCGGCGCAAAATGCGAGTCCCAAGCCCAGCCGTGTGGTCGTGCTTGGCCCCGCTCACTACGTGCCGTTTCGAGGTATTGCGGCCCCGAGATCAGACGCATTCGAGACGCCGCTCGGCCGCGTGCCTCTCGACACCGCTGCTCTCTCCGGCCTGGGTGATCTGCCTTACGTGTCCGTCGACGATGCCCCGCACGCGCCCGAGCACGCGATCGAAGTCGAACTGCCGTTCCTGCAGGTGCTGCTGCAAGATTTCGTTCTCGTGCCGCTCGTCGTCGGCGATGCCAAGCCGGAGGAAGTGGGCGAGGTGCTGGCGCGGCTTTGGGGCGAAGACGATAGCTTGATTGTGATCAGCTCCGACCTCTCGCACTACCACGCCTATGCCACCGCCCAGCGCCTCGACGCGGCAACCGCAGCCGCAATCGAGAAGGCGCAATGGGCCGATCTGGGGGCGCAGGATGCATGCGGATACCTGCCCATTGCCGGCCTCTTACGTGAGGCGACGCAGCGTAATTTGACCGCGCAGCGGCTTGCGCTGCGCAATTCGGGCGACACGGCCGGTGACCGCGCCCGGGTAGTGGGTTACGGCGCCTGGGCTTTCGGCTGATCTGCATCCCTTGTTCCTGGGCCAAACTGGCGGGAATAAACGGGCTGCAGACAGAGTCTTGGCCTTGCACCGTGGTGGCGCACGCCGCGACCACGCGATCCAATCGACATTCGGAGGGAGCAATGCTCAACCTATCGCGCCGCGAATTCGTCGCCTCAACCGCCATGGCGGCCGCACTTGGGCTTAATGCGAGGCTCGTCGTACCTGCGTTCGCGCAGAAGACGCCCGATCCCGCAAAGCCGTTCGTGATTTACAAAGTCGGTTCGGCCGAAGTGACGGCGCTATACGATGGTATTTGGGAAAAGCCGCACGATCCGGGATTTATCGCCAATGCGTCGGTTGACGACGTGAAGGCCGCCATGGCGAAGGCAGGCTTGCCGGCTGATTTCGTCTCCATCCCCTTCACCGTGGTGGTGGTCAAAACCGGCGGCAAGACCATCATGTGCGACAGCGGCACGGGCGGACAGGTCCAGCCCACCGCCGGCAAGCTCGCGGCCAACATGAAAGCCGCAGGGATCGATCCGGCCAAGATCGACACCATTCTCATCTCGCATTTCCATCCCGACCACATTTTTGGATTGATGGAGAAAGACACCAACAAACCGCTTTATCCGAACACCGAGATCATCGTCTCGGACGTCGAGTACAAATTCTGGACCGATCCGAGCGTGATCGATCGGCTGCCGGAGGCACGAAAAGGACTGGCCCGGCGCATTCAGGCAACGTTCCCGAACTGGCAAAACGTCCGCCAAGTGCAAGGCGAGCCGGAAGTCGCGCCCGGCATTCACTTCGTCAGCTCGCCCGGCCACACTCCCGGCCATCGCGCCTTCCATCTGTCCTCAGGCGGAAGCGAGCTCATGATCTCGAACGATACCGCCTATGTGCCCGCCCTGGTGGTCGCGCATCCGGAATGGCATGGCGTCTACGATCAGGACGCCAATATGGCTGAAGCCTCTCGCCGCAAGCTGCTCGAGCGCGTCGTTGCCGAGAAGATGCCCATTTGCGGCTATCATTTCCCGTTCCCCGCAGCCGGACGCATCGAGAAGGACGGGACGGGCTACGCACTCACGCTCATGAAGACCTGATCCGCGCCAGGTCGGATCGAGCGGCAGACCAGGAGAAGCAAACATGAGAATACCGGCACTATTTGCGCTCACTCTCGCAGGAGCTTTGTGCGCAACGGGCGCGCTTGCGGTGGACAATCTTACCTATACTGACGCGCCGGATCTCAGCTCCGTGCGGACCAAGATCAACGCGAAGGACTACAAGGCGGCAATCGAGGAGCTCACGCCCATGCTCGCCTCACATCAGCATGCCGACGTCTACAATCTCATGGGCTTCAGTCTGCGCAAGACCGGAGACTATCAGCAGGCCTATACCTACTACCGCAAGGCGCTCGATTTCGATGCTGATCACAAAGGCGCGCTCGAATATCTGGGCGAGCTTTACGTGGAGACGGGTCAGATCGAAAAAGCAAAGGAGAACGTGACTCATCTTAAAAAGCTATGCCCGAACGGCTGCGAGGAGCTCGCCGATTTGGAAAAAGCGATCAGCAGAGCGAGCGCCAGGGTCAATTGAGGCCATGCCGATTCTCGGCGATGGGGCGGCCGGTCTCGGTCGCCTTATGCTCGCGGGCCTCTTCCTGCACGAGGCCTGGGCCAAGCTCACCGCGTATGGGGCAGCTGCTGCGTATATGCGTGTATTTGGCCTGCCGGAACAGCTGCTGCCGTTTGCCATTGCGCTTGAGCTTGGATGCGGGCTCCTGATCCTGATCGGTTATCAGACGCGCGGGGCGGCCCTGTTGCTTGGCGGATTCTGCATCGCGACCGCGATCCTATTTCACAACAAGCTCGGCGATCGCAACCAGCTCCTCCATTTCGAAAAGGATTTGGCCATTGCAGGCGGCCTGCTTCTTTTGTTCGCGCACGGCGCTGGCCGCTGGGCCGTGGATGCATTCCTATCCCGTCATTGGGGTATGGCAATGCGAGCCAAGTCTGAAGCAATTCGCTGACAATAAAAGCATTCTTTCTCGAACCTTTTTGGCGGCAGCCCCGACTAACCGCTGAGCCCGGCTCGCTCGACAGGGCGAGTCTGCTCCAAATTCCGTAAAGGGGGCGTTCGTGCACACACCCGCCGCGGGTCAGTCCGTGCTTTCCCGTCACAAATCGACTTTGCTGGCCATGACCGCTAGTATTGCTTTGCTGACCGCGTTCGGGGCACCAGCGCAGGCATTCCCGTTTGATTTTCGGCCTAACTTTTTCCCCGTGCCCGACTTCGGGCGACCGGCGGTCGCCATGCGCCGCGACAAACCCGCGCAGTTTGCCCCCGCTGCGCAAAGAGAAGAGAAGGCGAAGGAGAACGCGGCGGACTTGCCAATCAAGGCCAAAGGCGTCCTCACAATCGTCATCTCGACGGATAAGCAGCAGCTCACGCTCTACTCGGACGGCGTGCCGATTGCGCGATCTCACGTTTCCACTGGAACGCCCGGACATCCGACTCCGCACGGCGTCTTCAGCATTATACAGAAAGACAAATGGCATCGATCAAACATCTACGACGATGCCCCGATGTACTACATGCAGCGGATCACGTGGTCGGGAGTGGCCATGCACCAAGGCGTGACACCAGGTCACCCGGCCTCGCACGGCTGCGTCCGGCTGCCCGAAGCATTCGCCAAACAATTGTGGGGGATAACCAAGCTTGGCGTGCGCGTGATCGTCGCGCGTGGTGACGTGACCCCGGCATCGATCACGCACGAACGCCTGTTCAAGCGACGCATCGAGCCGATCGAGCCCAAACCGGAGCCCGAAGTTTCTTCCACCGATATCGTCGTGTCTGCCTACAAGGCACTGGAAGGAGCCCAACCCGGCACCGGAGCAAAGGGCGAAGCTGGAAAACCAGACGCTGCGCTCGACGCGATGGCCTATGCGCGCCCAAGCACATCATCTGATGTGGTCAGGTCTGCCTATGATCAATTCGATTTTTCCAACCGTCGCACGAGGTCAACGCCTGCGGGCGTAGCCGAGATACGGCCGCTCAAGCTCGGTCCCATATCCGTCTTCATCAGCCGCAAGGAAGGCAAGCTGTTCGTACGCAAGGGATTTGATCCGATCTACAGCGTGCCGGTCACGTTCGAGCAGCCGGAGCGGCCGCTGGGCACGCACGTGTTCACCGCCGTCGCCCTCAATGACGACGACAGCGCCCGCTGGAAGGTGATCACGCTTCCGAGCGCCGGCGGTTGGACGAGGAAAGCCGAGAAGGGCGGCAAGGACGAATTGGTCTCTGCCGGTCTGCCTTCAACGGCTGCGCAGGCGCTGGAGCGGATAAACATTCCGGCCGAGGCGATCGACCGGGTTTCCGAATTGATGTCGACGGGTGCTTCGCTGATCATCTCCGATTATGGACTCGGTTCTGAGACAGGAACCGGCACCGACTTCATCGTGCTGACGCGCTGAACGTCCTGCGGCTCTGGGTCACGCAACCGCGATCAGTCCTCGCGGCGCTCATCGGAATGACACCGACTGCCAATCAGTTTCGCATCAGTGCAGCGAGACCCTCACGGGTCGTGATCGCCGGTGTCCAGCCGAGCTGCATCAGTGCGGCAGGGCGCGCCACCAGCGAACCCGCCAGACGTTGAAACATTTCTGCGCGGCCAAGCGCGCGCAAACTCCATTCCAGCAACACCGGCGGCGCCGGCAAGAGACC
>JBEVJT010000121.1:0-41073 GCA_040510075.1 Xanthobacteraceae bacterium
CATGACGCGGACGCATCAATGCCGTAGTCGCGCGCGCTGCGCACGGCCTGATGAAAACGCAGCTTGCGGTAGTATTCGATTGGATCTTTCGGCTGCACCAGCGCGCCCGGGGGCACATCGAACCAGTCGACGAGCCGCGTGAGAAGAAAGCGCAGCGCGGCGCCGCGAGCGAGGAGCGGCAGCGCCGCGTGCTCCTCTTCCGAGAGCGGACGCACGCGCGCGTAGGACTGCAGCAGGCTCCTGCCCTTGGTCACGTTGAACGAATGATCGCTCTCGAAACACCACGCATTGAGGCAAATCGCGACGTCATAGGCCAACGCATCCGTGCAGGCGAAGTAAAAATCGATGAGCCCCGACAACTTGTTGCCGAGAAAAAACACGTTGTCGGGGAAAAGGTCGGCGTGGATCACGCCTTCCGGCAGGTTGCGCGGCCATGCCACTTCCAGGGTTGCGAGCTCTGCCGCGAGGAATGGCCGCAGGTCGCGCTGCACTTCATTGGCGCGGTTCTGGCAATTCTCATAAAGCGCGCGCCAGCCCTCAACCGAAAGTGCATTCGTCCGCCTTTTGTCGAAGCTGATACCGGCGAGGTGCAGTTCGGCCAGCCCTTGCCCGACCGCGCCGCAATGAGTCGGCGAGGGGCGTCTGATCCACATTCCGTCGAGGAAAGTCACCACCGCGGCGGGACGTCCTGCAACCTTGCCAAGAACCTCTCCTCGCTTGTTCTTGACGGGCTGCGGGCAGCTGATGTCGCGCGCGTGCAGGTGCTCCATCAAGCCGAGGAAGAAAGGCAAGTCCGTGGCGCTGACCCGCTTCTCATAGAGCGTCAAAATGAAATAGCCGCGGCTCGCGTGAACGAGAAAATTGGAATTCTCAACGCCTTCCGCGATGCCCTTGTAGGAAAGCAATTCGCCGATGTCGTACTGGGCGAGGAACGCGATCAGATCCTCCGCCATCACATCGGTGTAAACGGCCACAGCCTGTACCGCTCATTCCGCGGCCTCGGTACCGCGCAAGACGCGCGGCAACGGGAAGAACATGTCTTCGTACGCAGTAGTCACCGTCTCGACCTCGACGTCGAAGCGTTCGGCAAAGGCGCCGACCACTTCCTGCACCAGATCTTCGGGTGCCGAGGCGCCGGCGGTCACGCCAAGGCTGCTGATGCGTCCGTATACGGTCCAGTCGATTTCCGAGGCCCGTTGCACGAGCGCTGCCCTGGCGCACCCCGCGCGCTCGGCCACTTCCCTCAGCCGCTGCGTGTTTGATGAATTGGGCGAGCCGACCACCAGCATGGCATCAACCATGGGCGCAACCTTCTTCACCACTTCTTGCCGGTTGGTTGTCGCGTAGCAAATGTCCTCCTTGTGTGGTCCATGGATTCCGGGAAACCGCTCCTTCAAAGCCGCAACGATCTCTGCGGTATCGTCTACCGAAAGGGTGGTTTGCGTGACATAAGCGAGATTGGCGGGATCGCGCGGCTCGAAGCTGTGTACTTCCGCGACCGATTGCACGAGTGTGATTGCTCCTTGTGGAAGCTGTCCGATCGTGCCGATTACCTCCGGGTGGTCGGCATGGCCGATGAGCAGAATCTCGCGACCGCGCCTGTGGTGGATCTCGGCCTCGCGATGCACTTTGGTGACCAATGGGCAGGTAGCATCGAGGGCGAATAGGTTGCGCCGCTGAGCCTCCGCCGGAATTGATTTCGGCACGCCGTGAGCGGAAAAAATCACAGGCGCCGTGGTGTCGGGCACCTCATCGAGTTCCTCGACGAAGATCGCGCCTTTGCGCTTGAGACTTTCGACTACGTACCGATTGTGCACGATCTCGTGACGCACATAGACGGGAGCGCCGTAGCGTTGGAGCGCCTGCTCGACGCTCTCGATGGCGCGCACCACGCCCGCGCAGAATCCGCGGGGCGAGCACAAGAGCACTTTCAGCGGGGGTTTGATGTGCGCTACAGGAGGGGAGGACATGGGGACCTCGGGCGTCTCACGGCCTCTTGGCGAAATGCGGCTTGGGGCGTGTCCTGTCAAGCAAGCTTGCCCGAGCCCATTGCGCGCGGGCCGGCAGAGTGCCTATATTCCGGCAACTTCTATCATTCCCAGAGTTTTCGAAGCTCCGCCTGCGAGCGAGGCAGAGAGGAGATTTACCACATGGTGGCAGCGCCGCTGATGCCGAAGGCGACGGCCGTCTGGCTCGTTGAGAATACCGCGCTCTCGTTCGACCAGGTTGCGTACTTCTGCAAGCTTCACCCGCTGGAAGTCAAAGCCATCGCCGATGGCGATGCGGCTCAGGGCATCAAGGGCCTCGATCCCGTTCTTACCGGGCAACTCAGCCGCGAGGAAATCGAAAAAGGTGAGGCCGATCCGGACTACAAGCTCAAGCTGCTCGATCCCAAGGTTCGGCTGCCCGAACCCAAGAGAAAGAAAGGTCCGCGCTATACACCCGTCTCACGCCGCCAAGATCGGCCAAACGCTATCCTGTGGCTCGTGCGCAATCACCCCGAACTCAAGGATAGCCAGATCATGCGCCTGGTCGGCACCACGAAGTCGACCATTGCGGCGATCCGCGACCGCACGCATTGGAATGCCTCAAACCTCCAACCCATGGACCCTGTGACCTTGGGACTATGCTCACAGATAGATCTCGATCTTGAAGTGCAGCGCGCGTCCAAGGAAAAGCCGGTCGTTGAAGGAACCGCCGCAACGTTGCTCCCGGCCTCCGAAACGACTGCGCGGCGCGAGCCGGAGCCGCAGGAGAAAAAACCCGGCGACGAACTCAATGTCGATGCGGTGTTTGCAAAACTCAAGCAATTGGGCGGCAAGGGCGAGTAGCGCTGCGTACCGGCTTGCGCTTCTCCCGCTCTAGCTTTTCGTGGAGCATGATCTTCTCCGAAAACCGGTCCCCACTTTTCGGGATCATGCTCTAAGCGCCGACGCCGCGCTGGCGCAGCGAGCTCTTGATCTCGTCCAGAATTACGGGATCATCGATCGTGGCGGGCATGTTCCATGGCTCCCCGTCTGCGATCTTCTTCATAGTGCCGCGCAAGATCTTGCCTGAGCGTGTCTTCGGCAAACGCTGAACCCCGATTGCGAGCTTAAAGGCGGCGACCGGGCCAATTTTCTGCCGCACCAAGGCGACGCATTCCTGCTCGATCTGCGCGAGCGGCCGATTGACGCCAGCCTTGAGCACTATGAACCCGCAGGGCACTTCGCCTTTGAGGCTGTCGGCGATGCCTATGACCGCGCATTCCGCGACGTCCTTGTGCTCACTGAGCACTTCTTCCATGCCGCCCGTCGATAACCGATGTCCCGCAACATTGATGATGTCGTCGGTGCGCCCCATGATGAAGAGGTAGCCGTCCTCATCCTTGAAGCCGGCGTCGGCGGTCTTGTAGTAGCCCGGGAACTCGGCGAGGTAACTCTGCACGAACTGATCGTCGGCCTGCCATAGCGTGGGCAGGCAGCTGGGCGGCAGCGGCAGCTTGATCACAATCGAACCCATGCTGCCGGTGGGCACCTCCTTGCATTGCTCATCCACGACTTGGACGTCGTAGCCCGGCATCGGCACCGTCGGGGAGCCATACTTGACGGGCAATTGGCCGAGCCCCACCGGATTGCCGGCGATGCACCAGCCCGTTTCGGTTTGCCACCAGTGGTCGATCACGGGCTTGTTCAACAACCGTTCGGCCCAGTGGAGCGTATCCGGGTCGGCGCGCTCGCCGGCGAGAAAAAGCGTGCGGAATTTTGATAGATCGTGGCCTGCCAGGAGCTTGCCCTCGGGGTCTTCTTTCTTGATGGCGCGAAAGGCGGTGGGGGCGGTGAAAAACGCAACCGCGCCGTGCTCGGAGATCACGCGCCAGTATGCGCCCGCATCGGGCGTGCCGACCGGCTTTCCTTCATACAGTATAGAAGTGGCGCCGTGGATGAGAGGCGCATAGACGATGTAGCTGTGCCCGACCACCCAGCCAATATCGGAGCCGCACAGCCAGGTCTCTCCCGGGTTGACGCCATAGAGATTTTGCATGGACCACCGAAGCGCCACCATGTGCCCACCGTTGTCGCGCACCACGCCCTTGGGGCGGCCAGTGGTCCCGGAAGTGTAAAGAATGTAGAGCGGATCGGTGGCGGCAAGCGGCGTACAGTTGTAGACCGAGCGTGCGAACACAACGGCCTCGTCGCGCAGCTTGGCCCAGTCGTGATCGAGGCCCGAGATGAGGCTCGCTTCAAGCTGCGGTCGCTGCAGGATGATGCAGCCCTGAGGCTTATGGCTTGCCAGATTGATCGCATCGTCGAGCAGAGGCTTGTATTTGACGATGCGGCCCGGCTCGAGCCCGCAGCTTGCAGAAAGAATGAGTTTCGGCTGCGCGTCATCGATCCGCGTGGCGAGCTCCTTAGCGGCGAATCCCCCGAACACCACCGAGTGCACGGCACCGAGGCGCGCACAGGCAAGCATCGCGATGACCGCTTCGGGCACCATAGGCATGTAAAGGAGGACCCGATCGCCCTTTTCGACGCCGAAGTCGCGCAGCACGGCGGCGAGCACCTGCGTCTCCGTTTGCAGGCGGTGATAGGTGAACGTGCGCTTCTGCCCAGCGAGGGGAGAGTCATAGATGAGGGCTATTTGCTCGCCGCGGCGGCCCAACACATGCCGATCGACGGCATTCCAGCATGTATTGCACACCGCGCCCGCGAACCAGCGGCCATAGGGTCCCGCATTGGGCTCGAAGATCTTTTTTGCCGGCTCAATCCAGTCGATCGCGTGCGCCGCCTCCTCCCAGAATCCCTCCGGGTCGCGCTGCCAGCGCGCATACGCGTCAAAATAGCGGCTCGTGGGCATGTCCATCGCTTTCTCCCATCGCACTCTCGTGCGCACTCAGCCCTGCCGCCCGCCCATGATCAGGCGCGCAATGTAGAGCAACGTCAATAATCCGGCTATGTGTGCCATAGAAGCCCCGCGCCGCGGTACCTGCGCCCGGCCATCAGAACACCGCCACCAACCGCGTGATTGATCGTTGGGGCTTTGCTTGATTACGCTCAAATGTCAGCGAGCGAGGACTGCCGATGACGCCCTACGATATCGATCTCGACCGCCATCCCGCTAATTTCCAGCCGCTTACGCCGCTCACCTTGCTGGAGCGCGCGGCCTCCGTTTTCCCGCATCAGACCGCGATCATCCATGGCACGCTGCGCCGCAGCTATGCGGAGTTCTATGGTCGCGCGCGCCGGCTTGCCTCGGCGCTCGCAAAGCGGGGCATCAAGCGCGGCGATACCGTATCGGCGCTCCTCGCCAACACTCCTCCGATGCTCGAATGCCATTACGGTGTCCCCATGGCCGCGGCGGTACTCAATACGATGAATACCCGGCTTGACGCCGCCATCATCGCCTTTCAGCTCGATCATTCGGAGGCGAAAGTGCTGATCGTCGATCGCGAATATTCGAGGCTGGCAAACGAAGCGCTGGCACGTGCGACACGAAAGCCGTTGGTCATCACCTATGACGATCCGGAATTTTCAGGTGCGGGCGAACGCTTCGGCGACTTGGAATACGAGGATTTCGTTTCGTCAGGGGATCCAGATTTCGCCTGGCGCATGCCGGCCGACGAGTGGGAGGCCATCTCGCTGAACTACACGTCGGGAACGACGGGCGATCCCAAAGGCGTCGTTTATCATCACCGCGGCGCATACCTCCTCGCCGTCGGCAATGTGCTTACCGGCAGCATGGGCAAGCACTCCGTCTATCTCTGGACGCTGCCGATGTTCCATTGCAACGGCTGGTGCTTTCCCTGGACCCTATCGGTGATTGCCGGTACCCACGTGTGCCTGCGCCAGGTGCGAGCGCGCGTGATGTACGATGCCATCGCCGATCACAAGGTGACGCATCTCTGCGGCGCCCCGATCGTGATGGCGACGTTGCTTAATGCTGGGCCCGACGAGAAGCGTCCGCTGGACCATGGCGTCGAATTCTTCACGGCGGCGGCGCCTCCGCCCGAGGCGGTGCTCGCCGCGATGAAAGCGGCGGGGTTCAACGTCACCCATCTTTACGGGCTGACCGAGACGTATGGCCCAGCCGCCGTGAATGAATGGCAGCAGGCCTGGGACGCGCTTTCTCCCGCCGAGCAGGCCGCCAAAAAAGCGCGTCAGGGCGTGCGCTACGTGCCATGCGAGGCACTCGACGTGCTCGACCCGGACATAATGACACCTGTCCCGCGCGACGGCACCAGCATGGGCGAGGTGATGTTCCGCGGCAACGTGGTGATGAAGGGCTATCTCAAAAATAAAAAGGCGACCCAGGAGGCATTTGCGGGCGGCTGGTTTCACTCCGGCGACCTCGGCGTCATGCATCCCGACGGATACATCCAGCTCAAGGACCGATCGAAAGACATCATCATTTCGGGAGGCGAAAACATCTCCTCGATTGAGGTCGAGGAAGCGCTCTACAAGCATCCCGCGGTGGCCGCCGCCGCCGTCGTTGCCAAACCCGATGCGAAATGGGGTGAAACCCCGTGCGCGTTCGTCGAGCTCAAGTCCGGACAGACCGCAACCGCGGACGATCTCATCGCGTGGTGCCGCAGCAATCTCGCAAGCTACAAATGCCCGAGATATGTGGTCTTCACGGACCTGCCGAAGACCTCGACCGGAAAAATCCAGAAATTCAAGCTGCGCGAAATGACCAAGGCGGTCTGAAGACCCGACAGACAGTCGCCTCGTTACGATGTGTCGTTAACCTGTTTCAATCGCTGGTAGGCATTTTGCTTTTTGGGTGTCGCGCAAATTGTCGCACATGGTGCGCAACAGATTGACTCGCGTTCATCAGTACATGAGGCTTTTGCGTAGCTGGTCTGGACCAGAAAGCTCCAGGCAAAAGCACTTTCAGGGAGAACGCTGATATGAAAATGATCGCTGTCGCAGTTGCAATTGCATTCGGTGTGGCCGCTTTGGGCTCCGTAACCCCGGCCGACGCGGCAAAGGCGGACGGCGCACGATACAAGGCGTGCTGGAAAAAAGTGATGCCGCAGCGCAGCTATGGTCCGGGAGCAATCGTATCCGTGGACCGCTGCGCCCGCGGT
This sequence comes from Xanthobacteraceae bacterium, assembly GCA_040510075.1. Lineage (GTDB taxonomy): Bacteria > Pseudomonadota > Alphaproteobacteria > Rhizobiales > Xanthobacteraceae > VAZQ01. The sequence continues at coordinate 7,067 of JBEVJT010000121.1, forward strand.
ATGCCGTGGTGACTCCAGTAAACGCCCGCTGGAGCAGGCTGAGTTTCTTCGAATCGCGTTCTATCTCTTGGGAGCATGATCGTTTCCGAAACCGTTTCTCACGTTTCGGGATCATGCTCTGAGGCCTGCGCATTACTTCAAGAGCGAAATCGGCGTTCCGATTTCGCTCTTTTTTCCCATTCAGCGACCGGCCGCGTAGCCTTGCATGCCGCGCGGATTGGCAGCCGCGCGCCGGCGCTTTCCATCGCGCGCAGCGGCGGTTAGCCGGCCTTCCGACCACTCGGCGTCTATCTCGACAAGGTGACCCCGCCGCTCAAGCTCGGCGATCGTGGCGCTGGGTAGTCGGCGCTCGACGACGAGCACCCCTGAGCGTGCCGTACGCGGCCAGAACGAGATCGGGAAATGCTCCGAATGCCATGCCGGGGCGTCGATGGCTTCCTGCAAATTCATGCCTGCATGGACATGACGCATGAAAAACTGCGTACTCCATTGGTCTTGCTGGTCGCCTCCGGGCGATCCCCAGGCGAGGTAAGGCTCGCCATCCCGGAGCGCGAGCGTCGGCGAGAGCGTCGTTCGCGGGCGCTTCCCGGGCGCGAGCGAGGCCGGATGTGCTTCGTCCAGCCAGAACATCTGCGCGCGCGTGCCGAGACAGAAGCCAAGCTCCGGAATGACCGGCGATGATTGCAGCCACCCGCCCGAAGGCGTGGCCGAAATCATGTTGCCGGAGCGATCGACGATGTCGAAATGCACCGTATCGCCCACCACCTCGCCCATACGGCCGATCGTCGGCTCGCCCGCACCCAAGGCGGCGGCCACACGCAACCGCCCCTGCTTCTGCCGCACCTTCACGGCTGCGCCGAAACCGGCAATCGAACCAGCGCGCAGCTCGAGCGATGCCCTCGGGCCCACCAACTTGCGCCGCTCATCGTTATAGGCATTCGAGAGGAGGGTGCTCATCGGCACCTCGACAAAGTCGGGATCGCCATAAAATTTTTCCCGATCTGCGTAAGCGAGCTTCGAGCATTCCACCAGGAGATGCACAAACTCCGCGCTGGTCGGATCAGCGCCGTCGAGACCGAAGCCTTTGAGCAGGGCAAGCTGTTGCAGCATGACCGGACCCTGCGCCCAAGGTCCGGGCTTGCAAACCATGTAACGGCCGTACTCGTACGCAAGCGGCGCCTCGATGCGCGCCTGCCAGCACGCCATGTCATCACCCGTAAGCACGCCCCGATGCGGCTCCCCACTCGTGTCCATGACGTCGTGGGTGCGGCAAAAGCGGTCGATCGCCTCGGCGACAGAACCTTGGGACCAGCACTTGCGCGCTCTCTCGATCTGAGCTGTGCGTTCGCCGCCTGCGGCGGCTGCCTCGTGCAGCACGCGCGCATAGGTGGCGGCGAGCTTCGGGTTGGAGAACAGCGAGCCGCTCGTCGGCACTTTGCCGGCAGGCAGATACACGGCTGCCGATGTCGGCCAGTACTGGCGAAACAGGTCTGCAACGGCCGCAATGGTCGCGCTAGCCCGTTCGACGAGCGGATAGCCGTCTCGTGCGTACGAGATCGCGGGCGCGAGCACGTCCTCAAGCCGCATGGTGCCGTAGTCCCGCAGCAGCACCATCCAGGTGTCGAACATTCCGGGCACGCAGGCGGCCAGAAGACCCGTGCCCGGCACCATGTCGAGGCCGAGGCGCCGATAATGGGAAATGGTGGCTTTGGCTGGCGCCGGACCCTGCCCGCACAATACCTCGACCTTATTCCTCTTTGTGTCATAGAGGATCACCGGCACGTCGCCCCCCGGCCCGTTGAGATGCGGTTCGACGACCTGCAGCGTGAAGGCGGTGGCGACCGCGGCGTCGAACGCGTTGCCGCCTTTTTCCAAGGTCGCCATCCCTACCGCAGTCGCGATCCAGTGGGTCGAGGCGACAACCCCGAACGTGCCGTCGATCTCAGGACGCGTGGTGAACAAATTGGGATTGATTTTTTTCATCTTACGTGGCCGGCATTTTTGTTTGTCCCATCCGCTTCGTCTTAGATTTCGCCAAGGAAAGTAATCGCGTCACTCGTCCAAGGGGCTCCTGCGGCCGGTGCCGAGCCCGCGCATGAAGCGATGCCGGATGAGCGGGGGATCGCGGACGGTCTGCCCTGTTCCAGGCTGTGCGTCGATCTTGGCCGCAAGGAGTGCCGGACCCTCCCGATCGAAAGGTCGCGAGATCAGCGCGTCGAAATGGCTCTCGTCGCGCGCCCAATGGCTGTTTCTGATGCCGGCAGCTCGCGCGATCGCCACGATATCGGCCGTAGTCGCGGTCGCGGTCGGCTGCTTGCCGGTGATCTGATAGCTGCCGTTGTCCATGATGATGATCGTGAGATTGGGCGGCGCGACCATTCCGATAGTCGTGAGACAACTCAGTCCCATGAGGATCGAGCCGTCGCCTTCCAGCACAATGACACCGCGTTCGGGCTGTGCCAGCGCCACGCCTAGCGCAATGGGGCACGCAAGCCCCATGCTGCCCAGCATGTAAAAGTTCTGCGCGCGATGGCCGGCCGCATAGAGATCGAAATTCGTATTACCGATTCCCGCAATGACGGCTTCTTCGCGCGCCAGTCTGGCGACGAGACGCTTTGTCAGATCCACCCGGTTGAGTATCTTGACGGAGGCGGCATCGATTGTGGGCGCGGTCATGGGGCGGCTCACGTCAATTTCGCGGCCGCGAGCGGATTCCCGCCGGTCAAAAGCGGAGACAGAATGAAAACGACTGGGTTCTGCGTGGTGAACGCCTGCTTGATGGATTTGTCGAGGATGAACGGCAGCGTTTTTTCCTCCGTCAAGGTGTGATGCTCGATCGCGATCGAATCGAGGACCGGGCGCATGGTGCGGCTCACTGTCACCTGGCCGATATTGAACTCGCCCAGCGTGCCTCGCTCCGAGACCAAGATGAGCGCGGGAATCCGGTACGGCACAATGAGCGAAGCAAGCGCGTTGGCAATTAGCGCAAAGCCGCTCGTCTGCATCATGGCGACCCCGCGCAGCCCGCCCATGTAGGCGCCCGCCAGGGTGCCTACGGCTTCGTCCTCCCGCGTCGCCCCCACCGAAATAAAGTAATTATCGCCGGCAGCGGCGCTGATCAGGGGCGTGAGCACGTTGTCGGGCACATAAGTGACGAGCCGCACGTCGTTGGCCTTGAGCGCCGATATGAACGGATCTGCCCAGCTCATGCCGGTAAGTTTCGCTTATCTCGCTCGCGGTTGCAAAGCGGCGGCGCCATGCGAGGATAGGCGCCATGAGCAACGAGCCCGCCCCCTGGCAGGACCAGCTCTACGAGCTGCTCCGCAACAGCGGCGTCACGCAATTCGCCTATGTGCCCGACGCTGGTCACAGCATCCTGATCGAGCGCGCGCTTGCGGACAAGGACGTACATGCGATTCCCCTGACCACGGAGGAGGAAGGCGTGGCGCTCATAGCCGGTGCGGACCTGGGCGGTGCGCGTGCCGTGCTACTGATGCAGTCGAGCGGGGTCGGCAACTGCATCAACATGCTGTCCTTGATCAAGGGCGGCCGCTTTCCGTTCCTCACGGTCGTGAGCATGCGGGGAGATTTCGGGGAGGGAAATCCATGGCAGTTCGCCATGGGGCAGGCGACCGCGCCGGTGCTCGGCGCCATGGGCGTTATTTGTCTGCGCATCGAGCGAGCTGAGGACGTTGTTACAACCACCGCAGCCGCGGTGACCATGGCATTCAAGAGCGGACAATCAGTTGCGGTGCTACTGTCGCAGCAGCTCATTGGCGCAAAGCCATTTTGAGGCGATCCGTGCGCGCGCACTTCACTCCCGCAGCTACTCTTGAGCGCAGCAAGGCGGTTCCGGCCCTGATTGGCCGTCATGAAGATTTCCTCATCATTGCGGGGCTGGGCGGCACTGCCTGCGATGTGGCGGCGGTCACCGGCGACGCCGCCAACGTCTACTCGCTGGGAGGTGCCATGGGCGCCGCCTGCACGATGGGATTGGGCCTTGCGCTCGCGCGACGCAAAGAGCGCGTGCTCGTCGTTACCGGAGACGGCGAGCTTCTGATGAATCTCGGCGCACTCGCCACGATCTCCGTGCTCGACCCGCCAAATCTCGCCATCCTCTGCGTCGACAACGGCCACTATGGCGAGACCGGCTGGCAGAGGAGCCATACGAGTCTCGGGACGGACCTTGAAAAGATCGCGATCGGCTGCGGCATAAAGCAGACCCGCACAGTCGCAAGCGCGGCCGACATTCCCGAAGCGGCACGGCTTCTGCGCGGGGCAAACAGCACGAGCTTCGTCAATCTACGCGTCAGGCCCGGCGAGCCCCCGCCTGCTAGGCGCAATTTCGACGCCTCGCTCATGCGCGACCGCTTTCGCGCTGCCTTGGCGCGTACAAGCCAATGAAACCCTTGCAACGTGAGCGGCCATGCACCGGCGTAACCGCGGCGCTCGTCGGTTTCGTCCAGAAACTGAAACATACGGGCTTGTCGCATGAGGTGCGGCATCATGCGCGGCGGCATTTGCTCGACACCGCAGCCGTTATGATTGCGGGCGCAGGACGCGAGGTCGCGGCCAAAGCGCAGTCCGTGCTTGCACGACTGCGCTCTGGGGGCCGCATCCCAGTGCCGGGGCGCTCGTCGCGCGCCGATCTGCTCGACGCTGCTTTCCTGGGCGGAACGGCAGCACACGGACTCGAGCTCGATGATGGATTTCGGCAAGGATCAGTGCATCCGGGCTGCGTCGTGGTGCCCGCGGCGCTGGCAGTCGCGTACGCGCAGCGAGTGAGCGGGGCGGAGCTTCTGGAAGCGGTTGTTGCCGGATACGAGGCCGTGACCGCGATTGGGGCTGCATGTCATCCGCACCTTCGGCAGCGCGGATTTCATCCGACAAGCATCGTCGGCGTCTTTGGCTCGGCTGCGGCCGCGGGCAAGATTTTGCGGCTCTCGTCCGCGGAGATAAACAATACGGTGGGCCTTGCTGCATCGAGCGCAGCGGGCCTGTTCGCGTTCGTGAACGGGGGTGCCGACGTCAAACGGCTGCACGCGGGCCACGCCGCGCGCGAAGGGCTCCAGGCCGCCATCCTGGCGCAAGCAGGAATCCAAGGACCACCTGACGTCCTGGAAGCCTCCGATGGTTTCATGCACGCGTTTTTGGGCGCCGCGGTGCCGATCGCACTTCCTCCCCTGGTGCCGTTCGGCGTCACCGACTGTTACGTCAAGCCGCATCCGTGCTGCCGTCACATTCAACCGGCCGTCGAGGCGCTCATCGCTCTTCTGGAAGAGCAGAATATCGCTCCGGGTGAGGTGGAGCGCATCGAGGTGGCAACCTACCGGATCGCCGCCGCACACGCGTCAACCGGGTGGGACGATTTTGCGAGTGCGCAGCTGAGCTTTCCCTATGTAATGGCGCTGGCGCTGAAACATCGCGCGATCAGGTTGGAACATTTCGAGGAAAACGTGCGCAGCGCGCCGTGGGTGGAGAAGATCGCACGCAAGGTGAGTGTTTCAGCACCGCCCGAGATGGATGGCCTTTTACCCGCAATTGCGCCCAGCGCGGTTAATGGTCACCACATCGCGCGGCTCCTTTACCCACCAGGTGGATGAGGCGTTAGGCTCGCGCATTCTGCCGCTCGACGACGCGGGCCTGCAGGCAAAATTTCTCGGGCTCGTATCGCCTGTGCTGGGTCAAGAGCGGGCGCAGGAGCTGGCGATGCGGCTCTGGTCCGTCGACGACATCAAGGAGGTGGCGCCTGTCATTGAGATGATGACGAAGCCGGCCTGAAATAGCGCGCTCCACTGGCGTCAGGCTGTAATTAATTATTGTCCATTCTTGCGGGGTTGCTGGGAACCGCGGCCGCTCGAAGCCGCGCATGCGTGAACCAAGCCAGGGACAGCGGCGACAAAGGAGCGGCTGGGCCGGAAGTGAGCGCTTCCGCCGAGGCAGTGTGTCTGTGCCCCTCGGTCATAGCCGAGCCGGAGGATTTCGCCGATGCGCATAAAATTGACGTCGCTGCTCCTTGTCGCTGCGGTTCTGCCGCTCTCGCAGGCGGCACCGGCACATGCGCGTTCAACCTCGATGGGCGAATTCGCACCCGGCACCATCGTGGTCAGGACATCCGAGCGAAGGCTTTATCTCGTGCTCGAAAGCGGGCAGACGCTGAGTTATCCGGTTGGCGTCGGCAGAGCAGGCAAGACCTGGAGTGGCAGCGGGTACATCAACGGCAAATTCCTTCGCCCGGCGTGGTCACCGCCCGCGGAAGTAAGGCACGACAAGCCAAATCTTCCTTCGGTTATTCCGGGCGGCAGTTCGCAGAACCCGATGGGTGCCGCCGCCATGACGCTCAATGTGGGTGAATACGCTATTCACGGCACAAACAATCCGGGCTCTATCGGGGGGTTCGTGTCCTATGGCTGTATCCGCATGCACAACCGCGACATCTTGGACCTCTACGGCCGCGTTGGCGTGGGCACCCCCGTCGTCGTGCTGCAGTAATCGGCGGACGGACGGCGGATGACAGAGGACAGAAAAGCACACTTTTATCCGTCTTATCCGTCCTCCGGCATCTGTCCTCTGCCCTCCGAAACTTGACGCCGCGGTTCATCTTTTACAAAGTAGAAATTGGGGCTGCGTGCCGGTTGACAACCCGCCCGCACGCGCAAGTCCTGGCAAGAAAATTTGGAGGAACCTGCTGTGGTGGGCGACCAGAGACCGACAACTTCATCGCACCCATACTTGTCCTACGCCGACCCGCTGGCGAGCGCTTGGTATGACTTTTTGTTGCTGTTGGGCCGCGTCATGCTCGGCTGGATTTTTCTGCAAAGCGGCTGGTCAAAGCTCATGACCTATTCGGCCTTTACGACCGGAATGACCGGTCGAGGCGTGCCCTCCTTTCTGGCTTATCTCGCGCCCATCATCGAGTTCTTGGGGGGAGCAGGCCTCGTGCTCGGTCTGGCTACCCGTTATGCGGCGCTGCTGATTATCGCCTTTACTATTGCGGCGACCTGGATCGCACATCGCTATTGGACGATGCCTGATCCGGCGAAGACGCAAAACACGACCCAGTTCTGGAAGAATGTCAGTATACTGGGAGGGGTGCTCGCGCTGTTCGCGGCCGGACCTGGGCGCATCAGCATTGATCGGCTGTTAGGGCGCGGGAAAGCCTAGCCGACCCTGATACTCGCATCCGTTCGTCCCCGCGAAAGCGGGGACCCAGCTTTCTTTGTCCTGGATTCCCGCTTTGCGCGGGAAGGAGCGGCAACCAGCGAACGGGCTTTTACGGCGCGCGCCTGCGGCTCAGCGCTCCTTGATTTCTGTACCCTGGAACCAGGATTTCGTCAGATTCTTTTTCATCTGTTCCTGATCGATGAACGGCAGGATCGTTTTCTGGAACGCGAATTTCACCCGCTGGTATTCCGCCGAGCAGTTTTTCTCACGGTCGGGGGGAAGCCAGTGCGCTTCGATGAAGTCCTTGAACCACTCGGGCTGGCCGCCATAGGCGATGCACAGCGAGTTGTACATGCGTTGCCCCGCAGTCCCATGCTCGTCCGAATATGAGCAGAAGGGGTCGACCCAGCATTGCTGCATCGGATCCTTGGGATAGTTCGGGCTGCGCGGATCCGGTTTGGCGATGGGCGGATCGGCTCTCATCCATAGCGATTCGAAGGCCCAGAAATATGCGCGCCCCTTGACCACCGTGCGCGCATTGTCCCGGCCGAACTGCAGGGCGAGGAGCATCGACATCTGATCGGCAGCGTCCTCCTCTCGCCCGAATACGGGCACTTCCATGATGTCGAATGCCGCGTGGCCGGTCTCATGCATCAGAGTGGCCACGAACATGCCGGCGACCAACGCGTCCCGCGATACCGGTGTCCACAATTTCTGTTTGTTTTGCACCTGCACCAGGAAATCGGCGGCCTTTTCGTACCCGGCCACGAACGGATAGCACACATTGATGTAGTAATTACCGGGACTGTAGTAGGTGCTGTCACCCGATCCCCCCGAGCAGTCGCTGGCGAACAGCTTGAGCGCATGCGGCCAGCGCACCGGAGAGAGGAAGTCCACATATTCCTCGAGCACCCGGCGCTTCATCAGCCGATCCCTGATGGCGGCGTGCTCCGGCGACAGCGTCTTCGGCGGGTTCACTCCATAAGTGGTCTTCCAGTATCCACCATCTCCCTTTTCACCTTCGCGAATAAATACCTTGCCGGTCTGCGCCCAAACTGCATTTGCGAGCGACAGGGCAAAAGCAATCGTCAGGAGCGCGCGAACCAAGACTGTTTTCATGAGAAGCCCTCTTTTACGAGTTTGCGTACGCTGCCGATGCAGCGCTTGTGAACTGAAAAATGTGCGTTCGGCTCATTGTTGATTGGCCTGCTGATTGGCCCAGTTGAGCCAGGCGGTGGCGCGGACCTGGACCAGCAGATCAGGGTCAAGATGGGGCATGATGCGCAGGTCGAAGGCCTTGCGAATCTGGTTGTATTCGCCCTCGCATCGCGCAGCCCGATGCTGTGGAATGATCTTATTTATCACCAGGCCGCCGAACTGCGGCCAATTGGCCGCAACCGCGATGCACGCATAGTTGAAATAACGCTGGTAATCGGGAGAGACCTCGCTCGCAAACGCGTTGCCGGTCCATTTCTGGTCCGACCAGCGGAAGAGGAGCTGCGTGCCGTACATGACCATGTTGGCCACATCATCACCGAATTGCATCATGATGAGTGCGGCAAGCCGGTCGGCCGCATCGTCCTCGCGTCCCCAAATCGGGACCTGCAGAACCTCGAACAGCGCGTGCGAGGTCTCGTGCAGCACCGCCTGAACAAACCCGCCCGTTATAGCGGTTTGCGCCAGATTGGCGTCGCGCGTATGGCTCGCGACAAAACGCTCGATCTGGTCGATCAGCTCGTAGCAGACCGTCGCAGGGCCCTGCGGCTTGTACGGAAGGTTCTGGCTGCCGCACTGCGCAATGCGCACCGTGAGCTCGCGCGGCAGGCGGAGCGGTGCCATGAATGCCTGCAGCTCTTCCAAAACCCGCCTTTGCTTCAAGCGTTCGTAGATCGGCGTGAACTTTGTGTTCGTCGGAGACTCATAGACAATTTTCACACTCAATTGCTGCGCGGTAGCCGATGTTGAGGGTTGCGCGGCCGCTGGCGCTGTGAGCGCGAGCGAAGACAGGGCGGCAAAAGCGATTACGGGAAGTTTGCGCTTCATGGACGAGATATCCAGGTTGTAACAGCGGGAGGGAGGGAGCTCCGCAGCGCTTTCGATTTGAAGAAAGGCCGGACGGATTGGCCAATCGTACACGCATCTCTGCACGGCGCAAGCGGCGGCTGGAGCAGCTCCAGCTTTTGTGGAGCACGATCTTTTCGAAAACCGTTCACTTTTCGGGATCATGCTCTCATGCGTGACAATGGGCCGTCTTGAGGTGCGATCAGGTGAGCAAATACCATCCACCCATGACAGCCCGTCTCCTGCTCGGCATCTGCGGCCTGCTTCTTGCGGCCACCCTGGTTTTTCTGTTCGGTGCCGCCGCGCACGTGAGTCCGGGCCTGCAAACAGTGAAGAGCTGGGCCTTTCAGCTGCAGAATGTGGATCCCGTCGAGGTCAAGCTCAGTCCCTATGACCTCGTAGTCATCGATTACGGTTTTGATCGCCTCAATGCCGCGCCCTTCCCGCGCGAGGTGCTGGATAGCATGCGCAGCAAACCGGATGGTCGGCAGCGCTTAATCCTGGCGTATCTGAACGTAGGAGAGGCCGACGACTATCGCTATTACTGGCAGACCGCCTGGCGCACCGAGCGGCCGTCCTGGCTCATCCCGCAAAATCCTGCGTCACGCGGCTATTATCTGGTGAAATACTGGCAGCCTGAATGGCAAGCGATCCTCTACGGGGCACCCGATTCCTACCTTGGGCGCATTGTCAATGCCGGGTTCGACGGAGCTTATATCGACGGCGCAGACAGATTCGAGCATTGGAAACGCATACGGCCGATTGCCCCGGCCGACATGATCAGCCTGATCGGCGCGCTCGCAACCTACGGCCGCGCCCAGCGCAACGATTTCCTCATCATCCCTCAGAACGGCGATGCATTGTTGAGCGATGCCGATTTCCTGCGCACCATCGACGGATTTGCCCGCGAGGACCTTCTCTACGGCGAGAATGGACCGGAGCTGCGGAACAGCAATCGCAGTATTCTGGATTCGCTCCGGCGCCTGAACTGGGTCACTGCCGCTGGGAAACCGGTATTCGCAATCGAATACACGAATAACCTGCAGCTCGCCGCATCCATCCTGCGTGAGCTCAGGCAGCTCGGATTCGTGGGCTACGTGTCGAATCGGGACCTTAAAGCGCTCTCTCCACCCGCGTTCGGATGCGGACAGCCGGATTGTTCGCAATGAAAGTCAAATACTCCAGGCGGAAGAGCGTGCGCGCGAGCGCCAGGTACGCAATCAGCGCCGAGATCACCGCAGCGGCAAGAAAGCCAAGGCCCAGATAATTGAAGCCGAGCGGAAGTAGCAGGAACGTCAACCCGGTGTTCAGCGCAAGGAAAAGGACTTGCAAGACGAGGAACATCGTCCGTCGGTCGAAGTACAGGATCAAGGACGAGCAGGTGATGAACAGGAACTGAAATACCGCCCCGATCAGCCCGAGCCGCAACATTCCTACCTGGCGAAACTGCATATCGAGCAGGTCGACGAGCGCGGGCGCGCACAACGCAAGCAAGCCACTGAGCACAAGCTGCGGTACCGTGATGGCCGAGAGCGATGCGATGGTTTCCTCCCGCAGCCGGCTTGCATGCGCCTTGATCTGCGCCAGCGTCGCATGTTCCAGGATGCTCGAATAGAACAAGCGATAATTGCGAAAGAATCTCACCTCCAGGTGGATGATGAACGCGGCATAGGCGGGAATCACCATCACGTAAGACAGGAACATCGCGCTGTCGTAGAGAGGGGCATGTACCAGCCCATACTGGATCTGCGTCCCGTATGGCGAGAGCCAAACCACCCACTTGTCTGCCCATGCGCCCATCGCCCCGCACAGGCCGCCAAGCGCAATGGGCCAGTAGCCGAATGCAGCCCTCAGAAGCTCGCGGCAAGGGCCGGCAAGGCTCGGCACGGCGAACGGAAACGTGCAAATGATGCGGTTGAGCAATCCAAACAACGTCACCCCGAGGCCGATGTTGAATCCCCACAGCATCGTTTCGAGGTCGGGCCGCAGCGTGTAGCCAAAGGTCACGCCGAGAACGGAAACCAGCATGCCGGCAGCGAAATAGACCGTGACGGCGGTGTAGTCGCGCGTGACGCTGCAGAACAGGCAGGCGACCCAGATCAGCGCAATGAGCGCACAATCCGCAACGGCCGCCATGGCTGCGGGCCATTCCAGGCCGAGTATGACCCCGAACAGTGCCCCTGCAATTGCAATCGTGACCGCCGCCGAGAACAAGAACCCGGCAAGCATGATTCCCGGAACGGGCGCCACCGCGCGATCGTGCAGCTTGTCGGATATGAGCCGTGCGCTCACAAGCGCGATGGGCGCGGTAATGACGAATGAGAGCGCAAAGCTGTAGATGATCACGGCGCGAAACGTCGCGATCGTACTCTGCCCTTCGAGCTCGTTAATGCTGGCACCGATCAGCCAAATGGCGACCACGGCCAATAGACAGGGACCGGCCGCCACGATCGAAGCATGCGCAAAGGATGCGATGCGATCCCCGAGTGAGTCGCTGCGATATAGACGCTCAAGGGCGAACCCGATTCCTGCCACTGCTTATGATCTCAGGCCAATGAGAACCACGACGGTCGCTCCGGTACTACCGGACTCCGTAGTCCTCACGCAATCACAGAGATGGAAGCTGCAGGTCCGCGCTTGCGACGAGATTCAGTGCGCGTCGGGTCGATAGGACATTGCTGAAGCCGGAGCGGGCGCGAAAATGTTGAACATCGCGGGCTGCGCGCGTTGCGCCGCGGACCTCCCGCTCTCGCCAGCCTTTGAGTGATTCCGTCTCAATGCGCGCCCCTGTGGTTTCGCTTCGGGCACAGCTGGCTTCTCCGGAACGGCCAGGGCTTTTGCCGACAGCTCTTCGCGCGAGCCTTCCGGCACCGGACTGGTTTTACCCGGCGGCTCTGTCTGGGCGGCCGGCACCGGCCCAACCGGCACGGCTGTGCCGTTCTGCTGGCCACCAAGCTCGGTGACGATGGGTGCGGTGCGTTGCACCGAAGCCTGCGGCAGATTCTGCTCGATGAGCTCGCGCATACGCGCGTCGCGTGCGGCGTTTGACCTGCCGCCCAGGACAACGGCCACGATATGCCTGTCGTCGCGCCGGCATGAGGTCACGAGATTGTAGCCCGAAGCTTCCGTGTACCCGGTCTTGATCCCATCAACGCCCCTGACGTTTCCGAGCAGAGCATTGTGATTGCGGATTTCCTGGTTCCGGTAGCGGAAACTTGGGGTGGCAAAATACTGGTAATAGACGGGGAACCGATGCTGGATCGCCTGCCCCAAAACCGCTTGATCCCGGGCGGTCGTGATCTGCTCGACGTCGGGAAGACCGGAAGCATTCATATAAGTCGTGCTGGTCATGCCCAGCATGCGCGCTTTCGTGCTCATCTGCCGGGAGAATTCCTCCTCGGTTCCGCCGATCGCCTCCGCCACGACTACGGCAGCATCGTTCGCTGATCGGGTGACCAATCCTTTGATCGCCTCCTCGACGCTGATCGTGCCACCAACCTTCAGTCCGAGTTTGGTCGGGTTCTGAACCGCGGCATGACGCGAAACATCGAGGCGGCTGTCGAGCTTGAATTTTCCAGCATCGAGCTGCTCGAACAACAAGTAGAGCGTCATGATTTTCGTGAGCGAGGCCGGATGGCGCGGCTCGTCCGCACTGGTCTCGTGCAGCACCTGACCGGATTTGTCGTCGATCACGATGGCCGCATAGGGAGGTCGGTAGTTCGCACCGTGAATGGGGCCTTTGCGCTTCTCGGTCTTCGCCGTCTTGTGGCTTGAGCCGCGGGCGGCGGCCTGGTCTTGAGGGGTGCCCACAGCCAAGATCGCCACTAGAGCCATGGCGGCATAGTGCTGCCAACGCAACACCCGACCCAAATGCATGAGAACGCCCCCCACACCGAGCTTTGGGTCTATTTAAATCAGTAAACGAGGGCCTTGGCTGTGATCCAGGCGACACACCTGCGGGAAAAACCGTCAGAGTTAACAAGTGCTGGCAAAGCGAGCCTCCGCCCCCATATCGGGATTGGAAGGACCCCATCAGTTGGGTCGGGAAACGGAGATGGCTGATCCTGTTGCGCGCCTCGCCACTCGCCTTGCCTACGGTGCAACTCAATTGACGCGGGTAGCCTGGTATGTGGGACACGACATGCTCATGCGCCGCCTGTCGCAGGCGCAACAAGTCCGAAACGCCCGCAGGCGCAGGCGCGCACATACGGATCGCCCGGTTCCTGACCGGCGCCAAATGTACGCGGACATGGCGCGCCTGTTCCGCCAGGACCTCGCCAATGTGGAGGCGGGGATCTATCCCTTGCCGGCTGACCACGACGGCTCGCTGCCCATACGCATCGATCGCTCGTTCCTGTTCTTCACCGATCTTGCGAAGGTGCATCGCCGGCGCGAGCGCGGCGACTATCGCGAAGTGCTGGTCGAGGCGGCCGAGAGAAAGCGGCCCGAATATTACCTGCAAAATTTTCACTTCCAGTCGGGCGGCTGGATGACGCAGGAGTCCGCCCGGCGCTATGACACGCAGGTCGAGGTGCTGTTCAAAGGCAGCGCCAATGCCATTCGCCGACAGGCGCTGCCGCCATTGCACGAAGTGTTCGCCGGACGCGATCAGCGCGGGCTGCGGTTCCTCGATGTAGGTTGCGGCACCGGACGTTTCCTCGATTTCGTCAAACAGACATGGCCGCGCCTTCCCGCGCTCGGGCTCGACATGTCGGAAGCCTATATCATTGAGGCGAAGGCCCACCTGCGCCGCTGGTGCTGGATGAATCTGATCGTTGCAAATGGCGAAGCCATTCCGCTTCCCGATGCGAGCCAAGACGCGATGACCAGCATCTTCCTATTTCATGAGCTGCCGCCGGAAGTACGCCGGCCGGTCATGCTCGAGTTCGCTCGCGTGCTCAAGCCCGGCGGCCGGCTGGTGATCGTCGATTCGCTCCAGTTCGGAGACGAGCCGCGATACGACGGAATGCTCGAACTGTTCCCGCAAATTTTTCATGAACCGTATTACCGCAGCTATTTGCGGGAGGATTTTTCTGCGCTTGGAATGAGCTGCGGCTTGACCCCGGTACGCAAGGCGAATGCCTTCGTGTCCAAAGTAATGATGTTCGACAAGCGCTGATTGGCGCCGCCGCGCCGCGCCCAGCCGGATTGAGCGCAAACGAAATCCGGGGCAAAGTCCACCGCGTGTGCTCATCAGTGGAGCGACAATGAACATTCGCCTACACCGGGGCGACCTGCCGAACCTGTCGCATTATCAGATTGGCACGGTGGCGGTAGACACCGAGACGATGGGGCTCGAGCCCCATCGAGATCGCTTGTGTGTCGTGCAGCTCTCGCCGGGGGACGGCTCCGCCGATGTGGTGCAGATCGTGCCGGGCGCGGCGCCCAATCTGACCAGGTTGCTAGTCGACGCCTCGGTCCTGAAAATCTTTCACTTCGCCCGGTTTGATCTCGTAGCGCTTCAGCAAGGGTTGGGCGTGATGCCGTCGCCGGTTTATTGCACCAAGATCGCATCGCGCATTGCACGCACCTATACGGATAAACACGGGCTCAAGGACCTCGTCCGCGAGCTGTTGGGCATCGAATTGTCCAAGCAACAGCAGCTTTCGGACTGGGGCGCGGGTTGCCTGAGCGATGCGCAGGTCGCCTACGCTGCAAGCGATGTCCTCCACCTGCATGCGCTCAAGCAAAGGCTCGACGCGATGCTTACCCGGGAGGGCCGCGCATCGCTGGCCGAGGCTTGCTTTCGGTTCCTTCCCGATCGGGCGCGGCTCGATCTCGCCGGGTGGGCGGCGCAAGACATCTTTGCGCATTCGTAGCCCCAGTCCCTCCGGTTCATTCCCCGGGAGAGGATGGAATCAGGCTAGCCCGTTGAATTCGTCAGGTTTTCGCCTGAGGCGGCCCTGCGCCGCGCCGGGGCCATATTTCGGGGCGACTATCCCGGCCCGAAAAGGCTACCATGGGGTGGGCTCGCCTGATTCTCGGCAGGCGATCGGTTGGGGATGGGCTCTTGACCGCCATTGGCGACATCGATCGGCAAGACGCACGCGTCTTTACGCGCCCTGCACGTTCGCATGAGCAGAGGGCATTTCGCGCGGCCCGCCGGCATAGCCGGCGCGTGCGAATTTTGCGCATTGCCATCCCGACCGTGGTTTTGGTGAGCGTCGCGGGAGCGGCGGCAGTTACCACTCTGCTCAACCCGCTGCGGGTCCTATCGAAGCTTCCCGTGGACCTCGGTTCCATCGTGGTTTCTGGCACGAAGATCATGATGCAGCAGCCGCGCGTCGCCGGCTTCACAAAGGACAACCGGCGCTATGACCTCAACGCCCAGGCCGCCGGTCAGGATGTTTCCAAGCCCGATCTGGTTGAACTGCAGGGAATCCAGGCAACCATGGAAAGCCAGGAGAACGGGCAATTTCAGGTAACGGCACGCAGCGGATTGTACAATACAAAGATCGAGCAGCTCGTGCTCAGGGACAACATCGTCGTCACTTCGTCGAGCGGGTATCGCGCCCTGTTGAGCGAGGCCCTCGTCGACGTGAAAGCGGGCAAAATCGTATCTGAGAAGAGCGTCGAGGTAACGAGCCCGACCATGAATGTCAACTCCAATCGGCTTGAGGTCCTCGAAAGTGGAGACGTCATGCGCTTCGATCGGGGGGTTACAGTGCTGCTCGTCCCCGAAAGCTCCTCGATGACCGGCAGCGCCGAGGCGGGCAGGCGATGACGCTGCCGATGATGCTGCCTCGGACAACGGCGCAGACGGTGCTGCGGGGATTAGCCGGCGGCGTAGTGCTGGCTGCCGCACTCGCGCTTTGCCCCGCTCATGCTGCCCCGCAGAAGAACCAAGGACCGCCCAACGCGTTGCAAGGCTTCTCGCAAAATCGCGACCAACCCGTGAAGATTCAGGCCGCCTCCCTCGAAGTTCGCGAGAAGGACAAGATGGCGACGTTCACCGGGGACGTGCAGGTATTCCAGGGCGACACTGAAATGCGCTGCAAGTCACTGGTAGTCTTTTATGAAGAGGATGCAGGCAAAAACGCGCTCAAAGCCGCCGAACCGGGCCCACGCGGCCAGCACGCAATCAGCCGCATTGAAGCGAAGGGCGGGGTGGTCGTTGTGCAGAAGGATCAGCACGCGCAAGGCGACACCGCATTTTTCAATATGAAGGAGAACACGGTGACGCTGGTCGGCAACGTGGTCGTGATGCGGGGGCAGGATGTTCTGCGCGGCCACAGGTTGGTAGTCGATCTCACCAGCGGGGTCTCGAAAATGGATCAGGGGCGCGTCGAAGGGCTATTTCAGGCAGGGTCCCGCAACCAAGAGAAAAAATAGCCTCCTGCAATTTAAAAGCGCTGTGTGGAACGGCGCTGCCAGTGGCGCTGATTCGCGTTGTGCGCGCGTGACGTGAGGGCGATCTGATCGGGTATCGAGGCGAGGGCGTGCTCAACTTTCTTGGTCTGTGGCGAACCCGCCGCCCTCCTCCCGGGCGCGCGCGGAATGCCGGGGCTGCAAGCTTGAACGGCGGTGCTCCGGCGAGGGTGGCCGCGCGCTCGGACATGGGTGCAGGCCCGGTAATCCGGCGGCGCGAATCTCCGGCACCCCGCCGCGAACCCCAGCAGGGCTATCTCGCTGCGCATGCTCTCGAAAAGAGCTACGGCGGCCGCAAGGTGGTCAATGGCGTAAGCCTCTACGTCCGCCGCGGTGAAGCGGTGGGTCTGCTCGGCCCAAACGGTGCCGGCAAGACCACGGCCTTTTACACCATCACCGGTCTGATCAAGCCCGATCGCGGACAGATTGAGCTGGACGGCAATCTCGTGACGCACCTCCCCATGTATCAGCGCGCGCGCCTCGGCATCGGCTATTTGCCGCAGGAAGCTTCGATTTTTCGCGGGCTCAACGTCGAGGACAATATTCGCGCCGTGCTCGAAGTCGTCGAGCCGGATCGCCGCCGCCGTGACGCTGATCTGAAATCGTTGCTGGACGAATTCGAGATTATGCGGCATCGGAAAACCCCGTCCATTGCGCTTTCGGGAGGCGAGCGCCGGCGGGTCGAGATCGCACGGGCGCTCGCCAGCCGCCCAAACTACATGCTGCTCGACGAGCCGTTCGCCGGCATCGATCCCAAGGCCGTAGTGGACATCCAGAAGCTTGTGCGCAGGCTGACTAGGCGCGGCATCGGTGTGCTCATCACGGATCACAACGTGCGCGAAACGCTCGATCTCACGGACCGCTCCTACATCATCTATTCGGGGCAGGTCCTGATGGAAGGCCGCAAGGACGACATCGTCAACGATCCCGAGGTGCGGCGGCTCTACCTCGGCGAGGACTTCCGCGCCTAGTCCCCCACTGCCGCCCCTTAAAGGCCGAACTATTCCCCACTCTCTACAGGCCTGTTCGCGCCGTTAACGACAGACGCGCCGGCCGGGTATACAGCCGGCCTATAACGAGATAAGCAAGAATTGGACCAATTGGTCCGGCCGCGCCATGAGGGGCGGCCGCTTTGTGAAAGGCCAGAATTGCGGGAGCGCGTTGGGTATGGCGCTTAGCCAAAGGCTGCAGATTCGGCAGAGCCAAGGGCTCGTGATGACGCCGCAGCTGATGCAGGCGATCAAGCTGTTGCAGCTCTCCAATCTCGATCTCACGCGCTACGTGGAGGAGGAGCTCGAGCGCAATCCGCTTCTCGAGCGCAGCGGAGAGGAGGACGAGCAAGGCGGGCGGAATGGCACGGGTGCGGCAAACGGCTCACGAGATGCGCCTGAGCATGCGGCCTCGGCACGAGAGCGGGAGCGGCTCACCTCTGATGACATCCCCTCGTACGGCGACGCCAATGCTGCGCAGGCGCGCTCCAACGGTGACATCATTCCACATTACTCGGAGTGGGCGGCAAATCGCGCCGGCACCCGCAGCGACTACAACCTCGAAGGTTTCGTTGCCGCGGAAGCGACACTTGCGCAGCATCTTGCGGCACAATTGGCGCTGGTGGGACTCGATCCGGCGCAAAAGCTAATCGGCCAATATCTCATCGGGCTAATGGACGAGAACGGCTACGTCCCCGCCGATCTCTCCGGGATAGGCGACAAGCTTGGCGCATCCGCGGCGGAGGTGGAGCGCGTGCTCACGGTGCTGCAGGGCCTTGATCCTCCGGGGATCTGTGCGCGCAACCTGGCGGAATGCCTTGCCATCCAACTCAAGGAGCGCCAGCGCTTCGATCCTGCAATGCAGGCGCTCGTAGCCAATCTCGATCTCCTCGCGCGACGCGATCTCCCTGCGCTGCGGAGGATTTGCGCGGTCAGCGATGAAGACCTCTCGGACATGATCGCGGAGATCCGGCAGCTCAACCCCAAACCCGGGTTGGCGTTTGGCTCGGTCCTGGTGCACCCGATCGTGCCGGATATTTTCGTGCGCCCTGCAGGGGACGGCAGCTTTGCGGTCGAGCTCAACTCCGATACGCTGCCCAAAGTGCTCATAAACCAGATCTACCATGCCAAGGTGACGCGTTGTGCGCGTAACGAGCAGGAGCGGGCCTATCTTTTGGAATGCCTGCAGAATGCAACCTGGCTGGTGCGCGCGCTTGATCAACGCGCCAAGACGATCCTGAAAGTTGCGAGCGAGATCGTGCGCCAGCAGGACGGTTTTTTTGCACATGGGGTTTGCTATTTACGGCCGCTGAATCTGAAGATGATTGCAGCCGCCATCGGCATGCACGAATCCACGGTCTCACGCGTGACCGCCAACAAATATATGGCGACGAACCGCGGCATATTCGAGCTGAAATATTTCTTTACCTCGGCCATTCCCGCGGCGAACGGGGGAGAGTCGCATTCGGCAGAAGCGGTGCGGCATCACATTCGTGAACTGATCGCTGCCGAGGCTGCCGACCGGGTGCTGTCGGATGACTGCATAGTGGGACGACTGCGCAATGCAGGTATCGACATTGCCCGCCGAACAGTCGCAAAATACCGCGAAGGCATGCGCATTCCTTCCTCGGTGCAACGACGGCGGGAAAAGCGGGCCGAATTGGGCGCATCCTGATGCTGCAGTTGCTCAAGGCGAGGGCTTGATGTTCCGCGTATCGGGCAAGAACATGGATATGGGAGAGGTGCTGCGGTCGCGCATCAATGCGCGCCTCACGGAAGCCACAGCAAAATATTTCGACGGGGGCTGCTCGGGCCACGTGACGATCGAGAAGGAGGCTTTCGGATTTCGCACCGAATGCGTCGTGCACCTCGATTCCGGAGCCATTCTGGAAACGGACGGATTTGCAGCGGATGCATATGCGAGTGCCGATCAGGCCACGATGCGGCTTGAGAAACGGTTGCGCCGGTATAAGCGCCGCCTGAAGGATCGGCCCATGCACCGCGGAAATTCTCGAGGCGAGCCCCTTGAGCAATGATGAGAGCCGTCCTGATGCCGAAATACCGCCGCCTGGCCAGCGGCGAGCGCCGACCATCGACGTGACCGCGACGGAAGTTTCGGCCGAACACCCAGCCCAGGAGGCAAGTTCATCAGAAGCTGCAGAGACACATCCTGAGCAGTCCGCGGCGGACACCAAGCCGCGCCGCGGATCCATTCTTCCTCTGATAGGCGCCGGTCTGCTCGGCGGCGTGATTGCTGCCGCGGCTGCGATCGTCTTCGCTTCCGTGTCGCTTGCGCCATCCGAAAATGGCACCGCCCTTGCCGCCCGAATGTCGCAGATCGAGCAGCAGATGCGCGAGCTTGCCACACGCCCGGATGCGGCCGGCGTAGAGGCGAAACGCCTTGACGAGTTGGCAAGCCGGATCGCCAAGCTGGAGAGTGCCGTCGAGGCGGGACAAGGCGCCCGCGATACCGGACTGGTCAACCGCATTTCCATGCTCGAAGGCAACCTGAAGGCACTCAGCGAAAGCATCGGAATTGCGCAGCGTCGATCCGACGAGGCGGAGGCCGCTGCGCGCGAGGCAAGTCAACGCGCTGGTGCGCTGGCCGGTGCGATGGATACGCTGGCGCAGCGCGTCGGCAAACTCGAGCAGCAGCTTGCAAAGCGCAGTGCCGAGCAGACGATCGACCGTCCGGCACGATTGCTGATCGCCGCAACTGCTTTCTCGGGCGCTCTGGAGCGGGGCGAGCCATTCGCGGCGCAGCTTGCCGCCGTGCGAGCACTCGGCGCTGATGCGCCACGTCTCGCTGCCCTCGAGCCTTTTGCGACGAGCGGAGTGCCGGGTGCCGCCGCGCTCGCGCGCGAGCTTTCGGCGCTCACGCCCGCGCTCCTCGCGGCCGCAGGCACCCCTGCGCAAGAGGGAAATTTTCTGCAAAAACTGCAGGCGAGTGCGGAGCGGATCGTGCGAGTGCAGCGGCTAGACGAGAGGCCAGGTAATGACGCCGCGGCAATCGTGGCGCGGATCGACGCGGATGCGGGACGGGGCGATCTGCCTTCCGCGCTCGCCGAGCTCGCCAAATTGCCGGCGGACGTACGCGCGCCGGCCGAGCTGTGGATCAAGAAAGCTCAGGCGCGCGCCGCTGCGCTTGCGGCCGGGCGCGCACTGACGGCCGATGCCTTGGCGGACGTAAGCAAGTGATCCGGGTCGTTCTTTTTGTTCTGCTGATCGGTGCCCTTGCGTTCGGCGCCGTTTGGCTCGCCGACCGGCCGGGTGATGTGGTGATCACCTGGCTGGGGCGCCGGGTCGAGACATCCGTGATGGTGCTCGCACTCGCAGTTGCAGCGATCGCTGTTCTGACGACACTCTTCTGGTCCACGTTGCGCGCGATCGTGGGCCTGCCGCGCGCGGTCGCAGACCATATGCGCATCCGCCGCGGGATGCGCGGCTATGTGGCGGTCTCGCAAGGGTTGGTGGCCATTGGCTCCGGAGACCTTGCCGCTGCGCGGAGGTTCAGCACCGAAGCTAGCCGCATCGCGCCGGGCGAGCCGCTGACGCTTCTGCTGCAGGCGCAGACCGCTCAGCTCGGCGGCGAACGCGACGCCGCAACGCACAGCTTTCAGCGTATGGCGGAACGCGACGATACCCGCCTTCTCGGATTGCACGGCCTCTTCATCGAAGCGCGGCGGCGCAACGAGCCGGCTGCTGCGCTCATGTACGCCGAGGAGGCAGCGAGGCAGACTTCTTTCCCGCCCTGGGCAGGCCAGGCTGTATTGGAATTCCGCTGCATTGCAGGGGATTGGAGCGGTGCGCTGGAACGTCTCGATCGCAACATGAATGCCGGTCTGGTCGACAAGGCGACCTATCGAAGGCATCGCGCCGTGCTGCTCACCGCGCAAGCGCTCCCAGCGCAAGAGAGCGATCGGGATCGCGCCAAGGTCTTGGCATCGGAAGCGGTGAAGCTCGCGCCGTCGCTCGTGCCCGCAGCAGCGCTCGCGGCCCGCCTTCTCTCCGAGGCCGGCGAACTGCGCAAGGCCGCGCGCATCGTAGAGGCGGCATGGCGCGACAATCCGCATCCCGATCTTGCGGACGTGTATGCGCATCTGCGCTCCGGCGATTCCGCGCGCGAGCGGCTCGCGCGCATCCAATCTCTCGCCGCGCGTGCGCCCGGCACTGTCGAGGCCGTGCTCGCGGTGGCGCGTGCGGCGCTCGATGCACAGGAATTCGCCGCCGCGCGCGCGGTTCTGGAACCGCTTACGGCCGCGCCTACTAGGCGCGTCGCCGCGCTGATGGCCGAACTCGAGCGCAAGCAGCACGCCGACGAGGGACGGGCGCGCGCCTGGATGGTGCGGGCGCTGCGCGCGCGGCGCGATCCGGCATGGACTGCGGACGGCTTCGTCTCCGAGCGATGGCTGCCCGCCTCCCCCGTCAGCGGGCACCTCGACGCCTTCGAATGGAAGGATCCTCTTGCGGGCGACGAGCCAGCGGGTGTGCTCATCGAGGCGGAAGAGGCTCCCGCCGATCGGTGCGGGACTCTTATGCCCGCACAGCCGCATGAAGCCGGTGGATCGGCGCCGTCCGGGGTACAAGATCCGGAAAGCGCCTCCCAAGATGTCTCGCCAGGAAAGCGTGCATCATCTGCCGAAGAGCCGCCGCACGGACAAACAGAAATCGAACCACGCCATCGCCGGTTCAAAGCGATACCGGTCGCTCCTGCCGTAATCCCACTGGTGCACGCGCCTGACGATCCCGGACCCGATCCAGAGATCACCAATGGCAAAGGGCGCGAAAGCAGCGAAGAACATTCGGGCGACAACTGGACGCGCATTCGCCAGCTGTTTCGGCAATAAAGGCATGAAAGGCATGATCTTTTCCGAAACCGGTTTTCACTTTTCGGATCATGCTCTAGCGCCCTCGATTGAAGCGTAAGCGCCGGCTGCCCATATTGCCGAAACGGCGGCAGCGCAAATGAACGAGCTTTTCACCCCGGCAGTCGCGGAATGGTTGGCGCGCACCTTTCGCGAACCGACGGCCGCGCAAGCGCGCGCGTGGCCGCTCATTAAGGCGGGCCGGCATGTGCTTATCGCCGCGCCGACAGGTTCCGGCAAAACCCTCGCGGCATTCCTTGCCGCAATCGACGACGTTGTACGGCAAGCCATCGCGGGAACGCTGCAGGACGAGACCCAGGTCGTCTATGTCTCGCCGCTGAAGGCGCTCTCCAGCGACATCCATCGCAATCTCGAAGCGCCGCTTGCCGGGATTCGCGAGATCTTGTGCGAAAAAGGTGTACCGCACGTCGACATCCGCGCGTGGGTGCGCACCGGCGATACGCCTGCCGGTGAGCGCGAACGCGTACGCCGCCGTCCGCCCCACATCGTGGTGACCACGCCGGAGTCGCTTTACATCCTGCTCGGCTCGCAATCGGGCCGCAAAATGCTGAGCACGACGCGCACGGGGATCGTCGACGAAATCCATGCGCTCGCGCCAAACAAGCGCGGCACGCATCTGGCGCTCTCGCTTGAGCGCCTCGCGTCGCTATGCGGCAATCACCTGCTCCGCATCGGGCTCTCTGCGACGCAGAAGCCCATTGAGGAAGTTGCACGATTTCTCGTAGGCGCAAAAGAGAACGACTGTGCCGTCATTGACACGGGACATCATCGTCCGCGCGATCTCGCGCTCGAGCTGCCGGCTTCGCCGCTCGAGGCCGTTATGTCTGCCGAGGTCTGGGGTCAGGTCTACGATCGGCTTGTCGAACTCATCGAGGCGCATCGCACCACCTTGGTTTTCGTCAACACGCGCCGCATGGCGGAACGTGCGGCGCGTGCGCTGACCGAGCGGCTGGGCGAAGACAGGGTCACGGCGCATCACGGCAGCCTCGCCAAGGAGCAGCGCCTCAATGCCGAGCAGCGGCTCAAACGCGGCGAGCTGAAAGCTTTGGTCGCGACGGCGTCCCTTGAACTGGGCATCGATATCGGTGCGATTGACCTTGTCTGCCAGATCGGCTCGCCGCACTCGATTGCGACATTCCTACAGCGTGTGGGACGTTCCGGCCACGCCCTTGAGGCCACGCCGAAAGGACGCCTCTTTCCGCTCTCGCGCGACGAGCTCGTCGAGTGCGCAGCACTGCTCGAGTGCACGCGACGGGGCGAGCTCGATCGGCTGATGCTGCCCTCGTGCCCTCTCGACGTGCTTGCGCAGCAGATCGTGGCCGAGGTTGCGGCCCGTGAATGGGACGAGGACGAGCTATATGCGCTGGTGCGCCAGGCGTGGCCCTATCGCGATCTCGCACGCGAGGACTTTTCCGCCATCATCCGCATGCTGGGGGATGGCTTCAGCACGCGCCGTGGCCGCCGGGGTGCGCTGATCCACTATGACGAAATCAATCGAAAGCTGCGCAGCCGGCGCGGCGCACGTCTGACGGCGCTCACGTCGGGCGGGACTATTCCTGATACTGCCGATTACCAGGTGCTGCTCGAGCCGGAAAACCACGTGATCGGCACCATTAACGAGGACTTTGCCGTCGAGAGCCTTGCCGGCGATGTTTTTCAGCTCGGCAACAAGAGCTACCAGATCATTCGCGTGGAACGTGGGGTCGTACGCGTCGAGGATGCGCACGGAGCGGCTCCCACTATTCCATTCTGGCTCGGCGAGGCGCCCGGACGCACCGACGAGCTGTCGCAGGCAGTCTCGCAATTCCGCAGCGAAATTGCCGTGCATTTGACCAAGGATCCGAGCGGCGAGCTGGCATTGAAATGGCTGGCGGAAACGACAGCGGTTGGGCCGGCAGCGGCGCGCCAGCTGGTCGACTATCTTGCCGCAGCGCATGCGGCGCTCGGCACGCTGCCTACGCAGAAGCAAATCGTTCTTGAACGATTCTTCGACGAAGCGGGCGGCATGCAGCTCGTCATCCATTCCCCCTTCGGGAGTCGGATGAACCGTGCCTGGGGGCTGGCGCTGCGCAAACGCTTCTGCCGCAAATTCAATTTCGAGCTGCAGGCGGCTGCGACGGAAGACAATATCGTGCTCTCGCTCACCACCGCGCACAGCTTTCAGCTCGAGGAGGTGGCGCGTTATCTCAATTCGGCGACGGTGAGAGAAGTGTTGATCCAGGCGCTGCTGGACGCGCCCATGTTCATCACCCGCTGGCGCTGGGTAGCGGGCGTGTCGCTCGCGCTGCCGCGCTTTCGCGGCGGACGCAAGGTACCGCCGCAGCTCGCGCGCATGGCCGCAGAGGATCTGATCGCCGTGGTCTTTCCGGATCAGATCGCCTGTGCCGAGAACCTCGTCGGTGAACGCGAAATTCCCGATCATCCTCTGGTGCGGCAATCGATCGGCGACTGCCTGCACGAGGCCATGGACATCGAGAGCCTCGAGGGAATCCTGCGGCGCATCGAAGCAAGCGAGATCGCCATCGTCGCGCGCGATCTCACAGAGCCGTCGCCGCTCGCGCAGGAAGTGCTCGCAGCAAGGCCCTATGCCTATCTCGACGACGCGCCGCTTGAGGAACGGCGCACGCAGGCGGTGATGGGCCGCCGATGGCTCACTCCCGAGGATGCAGCCGAGCTTGGCCGGCTCGATGCCGAGGCAATCGAACGCGTGCGCGGGGAGGCATGGCCCGATCCGGAAAACGCCGACGAATTGCACGACGCATTGGGCTGGCTTGTATTCCTGACCGAGGAGGAAGTGGGGGCGCGGGCGCGCTGGCAGGACTGGCTCGCCGAACTCGCGCAGCAAAAGCGCGTCACGCGCATACGCGGGGCTGCGGCGTCGCTATGGATCGCGGCCGAGCGTCTGCCCCAGTTCGTCGCCATTTGGCCGCAGGCGAGCATGGACCCTCCGGTGCATGCGCCCGCGCGGTCGGCGGCCGAGGAGTGGTCCGAAGACAAAGCCCTGATCGAGATCGTTCGTGGCCGACTGGAAGGTCAGGGACCGGTGACGCAAGACGCGTTGGCGGGAGTACTCGGTGTTCCGGCGACTGCGATCGCATCGGCGCTCGCGGCTCTCGAGACCGAAGGTTTCGCGATGCGCGGCTCGTTCGGCGCTGCCGGCGCGGACGAATGGTGCGAGCGTCGCCTCCTCGCGCGGATTCATCATTACACGATCAAACGGTTGCGGGCCGAAATCGAGCCTGTCGCGGCGCGGGATTTCATCCGATTCTTGCTGGAATGGCAGCGGCTCGACCTCGCCTCCCGGATGGAGGGTCCGGATGCCCTCGAGTCCATCGTGGCCCAGCTCGAGGGCTTCGAGGCGGCGGCGGGTGCCTGGGAAACCGAACTCTTGCCGGTCCGCATTGGCGATTACGAACCTGCATGGCTTGACGATCTCTGTCGCGCGGGCCAGGTCGCATGGGCACGACTGCGGCCGCGCGTCGCGCGAGCTAACGGTGCGCAGGGAAGACCGGCTCCCGTGCGCACAACACCCATCACGCTGTTGCCGCACCGGCACGCGCGCTTTTGGGTTTCGCTCAAAGTCGACGATTCGCAACTAGGGGCGCGCGCAGCATTGGTGGCGGAATTCATTGCGGCGCACGGCGCATCTTTTTTCGAAGAACTCCTCGAAGGCACGCAACTTTTGCCTGCGCAGCTCGAAGAGGCGCTGGCGGAACTGGTCGCGCTCGGGCGCGTGACCTGCGACAGCTTTGCGGGCTTGCGTGCGCTGCTCGTTCCATCTTCCGAGCGGCGGACGCTCGCTGGAGCGCGGCGCAGGCGCCGCACGGTCAGATATGGGATGGAAGAAGCAGGGCGGTGGGCGCTCACCCGGCGCAGCTTTGAAAGCAACGGACATGCCTCGGCGGATGCGGTCGAGCACATCGCCCGTACGCTGCTCGCGCGTTATGGCGTGGTTTTCTGGCGCCTAGTTGAACGGGAAGCGGGCGGGCTGCCGCCTTGGCGCGATCTCTTGAGGGTTTTTCGCCGGCTGGAGAGCCGCGGCGAGATCCGTGGCGGCCGCTTCGTCGCGGGATTCTCCGGCGAGCAGTATGCCTTGCCGGACGCCATCGGCATGTTGCGCAGCGCTCGCCGGAAGGCGGAAAGTGGAAATCTGGTTTCCGTCTCGGGAGCCGACCCGCTCAACCTCGTGGGCATTTTGACTCCCGGGCCGAAGCTTGCCGCGCTAGCCGGCAATCGGCTCCTCTATCGTGACGGCGTACCGATCGCTTTTGTCACAAGCGGCGAGATATCCTTTCTTGTTGATATGGATCCAGCCGGCAAATGGCAGGCGCGCAAGGCACTCCTACAAGGCTCCGCGTCAGCGAAGCAGTCCGATATCGTGCCGGATACGGCACCAGAGTTCGCCGCGGCAGGGCCATGACCATCGTGCTGAACCACACCATCGTGCCGGCGCACAAGAAGCTCGCGTCCGCACGTTTCTTTGCAACACTCTTTGGCCTCCCGTTTGACGAAAAAGCTGATCATTTCGCTCCGGTGAAGATCAACGACACGCTCACGCTGCTGTTCGCGCAGGAGGGCGAGTTTGGGCACCACCACTACGCGTTTCATGTGAGCGAGGCCGAGTTCGACGCGATCTTTTCCCGCGTCAGGCAAGCAGGATTGTCCTATGGCAGCACGCCCTGGAGCATGGACGACGGCAAGCTCAATGACTGGAACGGCGGACGAGGCGTCTATTTCCGGGATCCTAACGGGCACGTGCTCGAATTGATGACAGTGCCGCAGTAGCGCAGAATGACTTTTCTTCGATCGTCGTCCCGCTCTATTCTTTTTGGTGGAGCATGAACTTTTTCGAAAACCGGATCCCACGTTTCGGGATCATGCTTTAGTACTGCCGCAAAACGGGGTCGATGCGGATGGTCGATCGAGCGGCAATTCTTGACAAGCAAACCGTCTATCAGGGCTGGATGAGAATCCTGCGCGTCAAGGCGCAGATCGATTCGGATGAGGTCGAACGCGAAGTCGAGGACCACGGGCGAGCGGTGGCCGTTCTGCCGTACGATGCGGAACGAGGCGTGGTCCTATTGGCGCGTCAGGTGCGCGTACCGGTATTGCTGTGCGGACACCCATCCACACTCGTCGAAGTCGCAGCCGGCATGGTGGAACACGAGCATGCGCGCCAGACCGTGTTGCGGGAAGCGGGCGAAGAGCTGGGACTCAATTTGAAATCGCTTGAACACGTCGCGGGTGCATGGGCGTCGCCAGGCGTGTCCACCGAATTCCTGGATCTTTACCTCGCGCCGTATTCTCTTGCCGATCGAATCTCGCCAGGCGGTGGGCTTGCCAGCGAGCACGAGAAAATTTCAGTCGTGGAAATGCCGATTGCCGCCGCCTGGGAGCTTATGAAGCGGCAGGAGCTCATGGACCTTAAGACGCTCGCGCTGCTCATGCTTTTGCGCTGCCATCACCCCGAGCTCTTCTCGTTCAAGAACGGCGCTTAGTCACCGCTACCCTTGCCGACCGCTTAGCGCTTTGCTTTCGTGCTCTTTACCAGTCGCTCCAGTACGGCAAAATCTTTTTCGTCGCGATAGGGCGTCAGGTCGAGCGAGGAGGGCACCCGCTGGAGCTTTTCTTCCTCGATCGGCTTCTCATAAGTCTTCATGGCGCGCTGATAAAGCCACCATGACAGCCCTGCAGCCTTCACCGCATCGCGCTCGGCACGCAGCGCGATCTGATGAGCGTGGAGATAATGTAGACGCAACTCGTCGAGCAGCGCCTTTTCCACGATCTCGTGCGTGAGAAGGAACGGTCAGAAAACGAACCGTGCGTGGGACATGGCGATCGATGAACACGGTGCTGCCGTCCTTGCTGTAACCAGCAATGTACGGAATGTCATAGGAGCGGTTCACCACGCGGACGCGTCGGCCGATCGCTTTTATGACGTCGAGCAAAACCTCATCGTCGATGTCTTCAGATTTATGCTTTACCTCGCGATCGAGCTTCATGCCGGCTCTCCTTCGCGAAGAATTGTTAGGAGCCGGCCTTGTTCCTCCTGCGCCGCTAGAGCGCACGGCACGCGTTTTTCGGTGAGCGGTTCTCCGTTCCCGATGGACTGCAGGCAGCGCGGCCAGGCGAGCAAGTTTGTGCCTCACTGATTTGCCAGACGAACGCGAAGTTCCGACGACGCATCGCCTCATCCAGCCATTCTGTTCCGCGGGATCGCCATTCATCGGCCAAAAACCGGTTGGGCTCGCGGAGCTTCAATCTGCCGAGACGTGCCTCACGCCCGGCACAACCGTCCCTTGTGGGTAGAAGCTATGCAGAATGGCCATCTGGAGGTGCGATATTGCAGTGCACAATAACGTGATTTGAAGAGGAATCAGAATGGCTTATCTCCCGCTGTCCCTCGTCACGAGATGATTCGCTCGTGGCGCTCGTAAGCGCGCTTAGGCCTGAAACAAAAGAAGGAGACGCCAATGACTCGTCCATCTTCCTATCGACCGCTCAACATCGCACTCGTGCTCGCGCTAGCCGCTGTCATTCTCAGCGCGCGCCTTCTCCTGGGCTATATTCACACGGAAGCAGCCACGCCTTCGCTGCCGCCAGTGGCGGCATACGGGCACAACGGCGAGTTGTCGCCGCTGTGGTGATACCTTGCGTCGCGCATTGTCGCGGCGCTTCGCTCTCACTCTCGTAAATCTGATATCCGAGGAAACTGCGGACGCATGGCGCCGCGGCAAATGCCGCTCATTCATTTTACTGACTTGGCCCACCGATGCGTCTCGCGGTGTTTTCCCAAACCAACGGTATCAAATTCGTCCATTTCTTGTTCGGCAACAACACCGATGATTCTGAGCGCTTGGCTGATGGGTGAATTGGGCCGGCTCTGGTCATATCCCGGCGATGCCGGTGAAAACCGCAATGACCCTTTGTCCCAGACGAGCGCCTCTTGCCCGCCGCGTCCGCCGAAATAATACGTATTAACGTAGGCTACCGGGCCATTATGCGAAATGTCGATCGCGAAGGCATGCAGCGCATCGGAAATGTGTTCCCTTGGCCGAGCAATGCCGGCTTCGTGTCAGCGTTATATGCTTTAAGCTCTATTACGAGATCATCCGTAAGCGGCAGTAGCGCAAAGTCCTGAACAAGCGGACATAGGGTTGCGTTTTTCAACTTGCCGGCGCCCGCTGCCAGCTTGTCGCGCCTTGCAATCAGTCCTTCGACTTCGTGCATGGAAAATGGTTGGTCGTGGTGCCGCAGGAGGGATTTGAACCCCCGGCCACCCGCTTACGAAGCGGGTCCATTTTGGTTGCATTGGCTCACATGGCGGTGCGCTGCATTTCCAAAAATGCCCGCTATGCTTGCGTTTTACTCTATCATAGGATAGCACCGCCTTGCACTGGGCAACGTGGAAGCGCAACAATTTTGTTGCCCCAGTGTTGCCCCCGGGGGGCTATCATGCCGAAGAAGATGCTGACCGACCGAGCGCTCAAGGCGCTCAGGAAAAAGCCCGCCAAGTCAGGGAAGCGCTACGAGATCGGCGACAAGGACGTGTCGGGCTTGCTGGTGCGCGTCAATGACCAAGGCACCGTGACGTTCGCATTGGTCGCGCGATTTCCAGGCTCTTCTAATCCAACTCGCCGCACAATCGGCGAATACGGCTCCATGACGCTTGAGGAGGCGCGCGAGGAGGCGCGCGAGTGGCGCAGGCTCCTGCGGCAGGGCAAGGACCCACAAGTAGAGCGCGAGCGCAAGGAGCAAGCCGAAGCTCGTCGGCAGGCAAACACGTTTGCAAGCGTCGCGGAAGACTATTTTGTAGAGCTAAAGCGGCGCGGGCTCAGACAAGCAGGTGAGATCGAGCGCGAGATCCGACGCGAATTCGTTTCTCGGTGGGCGGCTAGGCCGATCACTGATATCAAGAAGCAAGACGTGCTCGACGTTGTAGACGCTGCGATCAAACAGGGAGCACTGAGCAAGGCGCATCATTTGCTTTCCTATGCATCACGCCTTTACAGCTGGGCAATGGAGCGTCCGGGCTACGGGCTTGAATATTCGCCCGTACACGGAATGCGGCCAGCGCGGATCATTGGCGTGAAGGACATACGCACCCGCGTCTTGAGCGACGTCGAACTTGCCGCGCTGTGGCATGCGTCGAAAGAGATCGGCTACCCGTATGGTCCGCTGGTGCGTCTGCTCATGCTCACCGGCCAGCGCAAGAGCGAGGTCAGCGATGCGCGGTGGTGCGAATTTGATCTCGACAAGCGGGAATGGTGCATCCCTGCCGAGCGCATGAAGAACGGCGCGCCGCATACTGTCCCACTTACGGACGCAGTGCTCAAGGTGATGCAGGATCTGCAACGCTTCAACAGTGGCGATCACCTCTTCTCCACTACATTCGGCAAGACGCCGGTCAATGGTTTCTCAAAGGGCAAGACCCGGCTGGACAAAGTGCTGGCGCGGCAGCTTGGTCACGTGCCGCCGCCGTGGGTCTTTCACGACATCAGGAGAACGGTTCGCACGCACATGTCGGCGTTGCCCATTCCCGACATGGTGCGCGAGCTGGTGATTGCCCACACGAAGCCCGGCCTGCACAAGATCTATGATCAACATCGGTATGCCGACGAGAAGCGGCACGCGCTTGAGCTCTGGGCTGCACGGCTGCGTTCCATTGTCGAACCTGCCCCCGCGAATGTGGTCAGCCTTGATAGGGCGAGGGCCTAGCTGTGCCGGGCATCAATCGGCCTAAGGCGGAAGATGTTGTGCAGGCCGGCATCGAAGCGCTCACAGAGCTCAATGTCCTCGCGCATGACCTTCGCAATCAGATCTCAAGAGAAAATGACGCCGAGGAATCGCTGCACTTGATCGCTAAATTTTTTGCCCGATGTGGATATTTAGATATCGCTCAGCATCTCGGGCGGATTGCCCTGGCGTTTTATGATCGCTCTGAAGGCATCAGCGACCCTCTTTTATCGCGGCGTGAAAAGAACAAGGAGGATTCTACCCAGAAATGGCGCGGCCGAATGTGAGCTGCTTTGGGATATGAGTGCCTTCATCAGGCGAAACAATCAAAACCAGCGGAGTATACTGAGAGACATTATCCCCAGTTGGCGGCAACTATTGCGCGGGAATCGAGCTCTCCTGACATCGTTGCGAGGCTGGCACCATGCGTTCATGACCGGACGAGCGCCAGGGTCACAGGATAGTCGGGTCAAAGGAAAGCCCCCCGAAGGTGCATTGAGATCGTTTGGCAATATATATCGGAAGGAACTCAAGCTTGACGAGAACCTCGGGGAGCAGGAGTACCGTCAACTCGCGAAAGCCTGCTTATCTAAGGCCGCCGAGATAGCTGGGACCATCCCCGGCGGGTTGTAAACAAATCGCGCTTTTTGCTGCAGCGTAAGGTCTCAGATTGCACTCCGTTGAATACAACAACGGAGACGCTAAATGCGATTGCTCGACTACGCTGATCTCTGCGACCGGGGGATCAAATACTCACGGTGCCAGTTGTGGCGATTGTGGAAGGAGGGGCGGTTCCCTCGGCCTGTTAAGTTGAGCGTTAACCGCAACGCTTGGGCCGAGGCCGACGTCGACGAATGGATTAGCGCCCGAATCGCGGAGCGCGACCACACTCCGGCCGCCGCGTGACCCGTGAGCACCATAGATGCGGCGAAGCCGGCCACCGCGGAGACGGCGAACCGGCTTCAAAGCATTGATCTGGTTGGCGCCGACATCGATGCTCAGCAATACGCCACAGCCTCAGAGGAAGCAACTGCCGAGACGGACGCGGCCTCGTCCGTTTATGTACCTAAGGACATAAAAACCAAGCGGCACCGCCGCACCAAGGCTAAGATCGGGGATATCCGCACCGAGATCGAGCGCCTTCTGGCGGAGGACAACCCCCAGACGGTTCGTCAGGTCTTCTACGCCCTGACCGTTCGCAGACTCATCGATAAGCACGAGGTCGAGTACAAGCGCACGGCGGTGCGGCTGCTCGGCGAGATGCGCGAGGCCGGCACCATCCCCTTCGAGTGGATTGCCGACAATACTCGTTGGCAGCGGAAACCGACGAGCTTCATCGGCATCGAGGCGTGCCTGAACGCGACGGCGAAGCATTACCGCCGTGATCTGTGGGCCGCGATGCCTGTCTACGTCGAGGTCTGGTGCGAAAAGGACGCCCTTGCCGGCGTGCTCATGGAGGAGACCAGGCCCTACGACGTGCCGCTGATGGTCGCGAAGGGGTACGCGTCTCTCTCCTTCCTGCATTCCGCGGCGATGACGATCCGCGCAAAGGAAAAGCCAACTTTCATTTATCATGTCGGCGATCTCGATCCGTCTGGCCGGGATGCTGCCCGTGATATCGAGGCGAAGCTCCGCAGGTATGCGCCAGACGCGGAAATTCATTTCGAATGTCCGGCAGTAACGAGAGAACAGGTTGAGCAATGGAATCTGCCAACACGCCCGACCAAACAAACAGACACCAGGGCGAAAAAGTTCGGCAGCAATACCTCGGTCGAGCTTGATGCCATCCCAGCCGCCAAGCTTCGCCATCTGGTTCGTGAGTGTATCGAGCGCCACATCGACAAGCATCAGCTTTCGATCCTGCGCATCGCCGAAGAAAGCGAGCGCGAACTCTTCACGAAATGGGCTGCGGCCTACGAGGGCAGGTCAACATGACCAACCTGCGCCCCTATCAGGTCGAGGTCATCGCCGATCTCGACCGCGCCATCGCTGCAGGACAGAAGCGCATCATCCTTGTTGCCCCGACGGGGAGCGGCAAAACTGTCGTTGCTGCGGAGATCATCAGTCGCTCGCGCGAGAAATATCAGCAAGGGCTCTTTCTCGCCCATCGGCGGGAGATCATCGACCAGACATCGAAGCGGCTCACCGAGCACGGGATACCGCTCGGCGATCATGGGATCATTCAGGCCGGCCGTAACGGCATCCTACGCCCGATGGCGAGCGTCCAGGTCGCCAGCATCGACACGCGAGGCGGGGCGCGATTGAAATGCCCAGCGCCGATCTCGTCATTTTTGATGAAGCCCACCGCGCGCGGGGACGTACACGTGAAGCGATTCTGGAAAAATACCCCGACGCGATTTGGGTTGGACTAACAGCCACGCCCTGTCGTGGTGACGGCCGGGGCCTCGGCAACACCACTCGCAGAACGCGAACAGATACTCGCTGCGTTGGCGTCGGGCGAAATCAAGGTCGTTGCTAACTGCATGGTTCTAACTGAAGGCTGGGATTGTCCTCCGGTCAGTTGCGTCATTCTCGCCCGCCCGACCCGGCAGCTGGGTCTCTATCGACAAATGGCAGGTCGCGGTCTGCGTCCGCACGAAGGCACCACCGACTTCTAAGACCTCGACCATGCCGGCGCCGTCTATCGGCACGGCCTTCCGTCCGACGATCTCGCTTGGACGCGCGAGGGCGACAGCAACGTCGCGGCCGCGGCGCGCAAAAAGGGCGAGGCTACCGAAATCGCGAAATGCCCTGACTGCAATGTGATCATGGGCGGTCCTCCTCCATGTTGGTCCTGTGGTTG
>JBEVJT010000122.1:0-3806 GCA_040510075.1 Xanthobacteraceae bacterium
CGCGTCATCGTGCTCGGTCGAGATGCATTTTCTCCCAGCTCATTGAGGCCAATCCGATGCAGCCGCAGGCGACGGAATTGGCCCTCTTTGGTGCCGCGCGGTAACCGCCCCTCATCGATCAGACGATTGACGAAGTTCACCCCGCGCAGTTCCGAAAGCAGCGAAGCATTGAAATTGATTTCGTTCGTACGCGCCAGAATCTCTCGCGAGCGGGTAGGTGTCTTGCGCTGTTCGCGCGGATTGATCTGGACGATGAGCACGTCCTCGGTGCCGGTCGCTCGGAGAAACTGGACGAGCGGCGGATTGCCGCTGTAACCACCATCCCAATAGGCAACGCCGTCGATCTCCACCGCGCGAAAGAGGAGCGGCAGGCACGCGGAGGCCGCGATTGCGTCTGCGCTTATATCCTCGCGTGTAAAGATGCGGATTTCACCGGTGTGGACACTGGTTGCGGAAATGAACAGGTCCCGATCGTAATTCTTGCGAAGTGCGTCGAAGTCGACGAAACGCTCGAGGAGTTCCTTCAGCGGATTGATGTTTAGCGGGTTCAGATCGTAGGGCGAAAAGAACCGCGACAGGGTGGCAAACCACATCCCGTCCCGCGGCACGAAGGGAAACAGGCGGTCGACCACGGCTCGCTGCATACTGGAAAGTTGCCCGTCCACGCTCACGGCGCGCCAGAAATCGGCAAGCCGTCGCTGTGCCTCCTCCGGGCCGCCCCGGTTTAGACCATCGGCCAGGAGCACGGCGTTGATGGCCCCGGCCGAGGTCCCCGAGATGCCGTCGATCTCGAGGCGCTCATCCGCGAGCAATTGATCGATCACTCCCCAGGTGAACGCTCCGTGGGCCCCCCCGCCTTGCAACGCCAGGTTTATGCGTTTGCGGGGACCTCGGTGAATGGTCCCCCTCGGAGCCGTGGGCACCGTGGGTGGCGCAACAGCAGACGGGATCTGTGCGCGAGGCCGCTCGGGGAGTATTGCCTCGTGAAACCATCTCGTTAGCATGGCGAGCAGAAGTGGAAGCATGCGGCCTCGTCGATTTCGCGGCAGATTCGGATGTAATTACAATGTGGGGGCCGGTGTGCTGCAATGCAATACAAATATTGCAGTGCGGTAACACCATGCTACCACACGTGCCAGGGTCGCAAATGACTCGTGTGAATTCGCCCCACCGGCCGGTATTTCCCAAACCCGATCATGACCATGGGCGCTGCTCGGACGATGCGATGGCAATCGCGGAAGCCTGTTGTGCCGAACGCGGCCAGCGACTCACGCCCATTCGGCGCGCGGTCCTCGCCGCATTGTTGCGCAGCCACAAGCCGCTTGGCGCCTATGACATCATCGAGCAAATGGCGCCGAACAGTCCTGCACTTGCCCCCATCACCGCCTATCGCGCGCTGGAATTTCTGCGTCAGAACGGGCTGGTGCATCGGATTGCGAGCCGGAATGCTTTTATTGCCTGCGTGCACAATCACGCCGCGGGCGAGCTTGTCGTCTTCCTGATCTGCGAAGGTTGTGAGGTCGTCGGTGAAGCCTCTTCCCCGGCCGTAACGGCAACCCTCACCTCAGCCGCAAAAAGCGCAGGGTTTATTCCGAAATCGCCGGTCATCGAGATCACCGGCATCTGTTCGCATTGCGCACAGCAGGACCGGCGGATGAGTAGCGAGTCTTGATACGCTCGGATCGATTTCCGGACGACGACGAGCACAACACTTGCGCTCGAAGACCAGGAACCGCCCGACAAAATTCATAATGAGCACCCGCGTTGACAGTGAAGCGCCCGGTCTGGCAGTTCGCATCCAAAGGAGCGGATGATGACGGAGGCTCAACCGGAGGAACGACGCCGATCCGTAGCGGTCGATGTGGGCGGGGTGACTGTCGGCGCTGGTGCGCCCATCGTCGTGCAATCGATGACGAATACGGATACCGCAGACGTCGAGGCGACAGCGCGGCAGGTGGCGGCCCTCGCGCGCGCAGGATCCGAGATCGTGCGCATCACTGTGGATCGCGAGGAGGCCGCGGCAGCAGTGCCAAACATCAAAGATCGGGTGCAGCAGCTCGGAGTCACAGTGCCGATCGTGGGCGACTTCCATTACATCGGCCACAAGCTTCTGGCCGATCATCCCGCTTGTGCCGAGGCGCTCGATAAATACCGCATCAATCCCGGTAACGTCGGATTCAAGGAGAAGAAGGATCGCCAGTTCGGTGCCATCATCGAGATGGCGCTGCGCTACGGCAAACCCGTGCGCATCGGCGCCAACTGGGGCTCTCTCGACCAGGAGCTCCTTACTCATCTCATGGATGAGAATGCGCGCTCAGCAAGTCCGCGCGAGTCGCGCGCCGTGACGCGCGAGGCGATGGTTCAGTCGGCACTCCTGTCTGCCCAACGCGCGGAAGAGATGGGCATGACGCGCGATCGCATCATTCTCTCGGCAAAGGTTTCGGCGGTACAGGATCTGATCGCGGTTTACTTGGAGCTCGCGCGGCGATCAGATTACGCGCTGCATCTCGGCCTGACCGAGGCAGGAATGGGATCGAAGGGCATTGTCGCCTCCTCGGCGGCGCTGGGCATTCTCCTCCAGCAGGGCATCGGCGATACGATTCGGATCTCGCTGACGCCGGAGCCGGGCGGCGACCGCACCGTCGAGGTCAAGGTGGCGCAGGAGCTGCTGCAGACCATGGGCTTCCGGGTATTTGTACCGCTTGTTGCGGCCTGTCCGGGCTGCGGTCGCACGACGTCGACGACTTTCCAGGAGCTGGCCCGGGACATTCAAACATTCATCCAATGTTCCATGCCCGAGTGGAAAAGTCGTTACCCCGGCGTCGAAACACTCAATGTCGCGGTGATGGGATGTATCGTGAATGGGCCGGGCGAGAGCAAGCATGCCGACATCGGCATTTCGCTGCCCGGCACGGGCGAGCAGCCATCCGCGCCTGTCTTCATCGACGGCAAGAAAGCCGCAACGCTGCGCGGGGCGACCGTTGCGGCCGACTTCAAGAGGATGGTCACGGACTATATCGAACGCAGGTTCGGTCATGCTGGCGCAGCCGCTGCGGAATAATTTGGCTGCGCTGCTGAACGGCTGTCCTTACCCGTAGAAGCTGGAAATTGCGCGTCGGCCCGTTCTGCATCATCGATTCGCCGGCGCATGCCTGCACCCAGACAGACGCAACGGACACGCGCTTTCCCAATTGAGTCGCGCAGGCGAAGGCGCTCTGCACTGCTCTTGATTGTGGTGGCGCTCGGATTGGGCATTCTGCTGCTTCCCTACGCGTTGGTCCCGCTCTATCGCCTGATCAACCCGGTCTCCACTCTGATCCTGTGGCGATGGGCTACAGGCGCTCGCGTGGAGCGCAGCTTCGTGCCGCTCGAGCGGATGGCGTCCGTCCTTCCCGTCACGGTTATTGCTGCAGAGGATGCGCGCTTCTGCCAGCATCGCGGCATTGATTGGCAGGAAATCGAGGATCGGCTCGAGGAGATCGAAGACATTAGGCAGGCGCGGGGTGTCTCCACGATCACGCAGCAGACGGTGAAGAACCTTTTCCTCTGGCCCGGCCGCAGTTTCATCCGCAAGGCACTGGAGCTTCCACTCGCGGTATGGATGGATTTCGTGCTGCCGAAATGGCGCATCCTCGAAATCTATCTGAACATCGCCGAGTGGGGTCCGACCGGGCAATTCGGCGCCGAAGCGGCGAGCCGGTATGCCTTCAGCAAGCCGGCCATGATGCTGAGCCCGCGTGAGGCTGCGTTGCTTGCGGCGGTACTGCCCAACCCGAGGCGGCGCAGTGCAAAGCAGTCGGGTCCGG
>JBEVJT010000123.1:0-39749 GCA_040510075.1 Xanthobacteraceae bacterium
GGTTCGCCGCCGCGCATGCCGGGCGCGCAGGATAGCGAGCAACGCGACGATCCCCCCTTCGCCGCGGTTGTCGGCACGCAGGATGAGGATCGCGTATTTCATCGAGATGATGATGATGAGCGACCAGATGATGAGCGACACGACGGAAAAAACGGAATCCGCGGAAGGCGCCCCGTTTGTGCTCGCTGCCTTGATCGCCTCGCGCAGGGCGTAGAGGGGGCTTGTCCCGATGTCGCCGTAGACGACGCCGAGCGCGCCCAGACTTGCCGAGGACGGCAGGCCCCGCCAGCGACCCGCGCGCATGGGAATGGAAATGCTCATCTGATACTCAGCGCAGTGGAGAGTGTAGCAATTTTCCGGATCGAGGTTTATAGAATTTCTGCTTGCCGGCCTCGCAAACTGCCGAGGCACAAGAAAACAACCGTGGCGGGGGAAACGATGACTGTCACAGCTGACACGATTCCTATCGTGGGCGAATCCGAAGCTGCGGATCGCCGGCGCCGGATCATTGCGATTGTCGGCGCTTCCTCCGGCAATCTCGTCGAATGGTACGACTTCTACGCCTACGCGTTCACCTCAATCTATTTCGCCGCGGCATTTTTCCCGAGCGGCGACACCACGAGTCAGCTTCTCGCAACCGCCGGGATCTTC
This sequence comes from Xanthobacteraceae bacterium, assembly GCA_040510075.1. GTDB lineage: Bacteria > Pseudomonadota > Alphaproteobacteria > Rhizobiales > Xanthobacteraceae > VAZQ01. The sequence goes on from JBEVJT010000123.1 coordinate 652, forward strand.
GCCGTCGGTTTCTTCATGCGGCCGTTGGGCGGATGGCTGTTCGGCTGGATCGCCGATACGCATGGTCGCCGCACGTCCATGATCATTTCGGTGCTCATGATGTGCGCAGGCTCGCTGATGATCGCGGTGATGCCCACACACGCGACCATTGGTGCCGCGGCGCCGGTGTTGCTCCTAGTGGCGCGGCTCGCGCAGGGGCTTTCGGTGGGCGGGGAATACGGCACTGCCGCAACCTATATGAGCGAGGTCGCCTCGAAGGGAAACCGCGGCTTCTACTCCTCGTTCCAGTATGTGACGCTGATCGGCGGACAGTTGCTCGCGCTGCTCGTGCTGGCCATCCTTCAGGGCCTGTTCACCACCGACCAGCTCAAGGCGTGGGGTTGGCGCATCCCCTTTGTCATTGGCGCTGTCGCCGCCATCGTAGCCCTCTATCTGCGACGCTCGCTGGCGGAAACCGCATCCGAAGAGGCGATGCACAATAAAGAGGCGGGATCGGTTGTCGGGCTCGTGCGGCATCATCCGCGAGCGGTGACGATCGTGCTTGCCTTCACCATGATCGGCTCGCTCTATTTCTACACGTTCACCACCTACATGCAGAAATATCTGGTGAACACCGCGCACATGAGCGCAGCGACGGTGACTTACATCATGACCATCGTGTTGATCGTCTACATGTTGCTGCAACCCCCGTTCGGCGCGCTGTCCGACCGCATCGGGCGGAAAAACAACATGTTGTTATTCACCGGCCTCGCTCTGGTCGGCGCGGTGCCCTTGCTGAACGCGTTGGGCAAGGTCACGGATGCGTATACAGCCTTCACGCTCATCTTGATCGGTCTCGTGATCGCGAGCTTCTATACGTCGATCAGCGGGGTGGTGAAGGCGGAGCTGTTTCCCACCGAGGTACGCGCGCTCGGTGTCGGGCTCAGCTATGCGATCGCAAACGCGCTTTTCGGCGGCACGGCGGAGTATGTGGCGCTGTGGCTCAAATCGGCGGGCCACGAGCCGTGGTTCGCATGGTACGTGGCCCTCATGGCGGTCATCGGGCTTGTTGCCTCAATCGTCATGCCGGATACGCGTAAATACGGCTACCTCGAGGGCAACGGCCAGGTCGAGCGCCAACCCTCCCCCGCGTAGTGAAGCGAAGCGGGAAGGATAGCGTCATCTAGTCCAGCGCCTTGACGATGCCTTCGGTCATTTTCTTTGCGTCGCCGAACAGCATCATCGTGTTGTCGCGGTAGAAGAGCGTGTTGTCGATGCCCGCATAACCGGAGGCAAGCGAGCGCTTCAAGAACATCACGGTACCCGCCTTCCACACTTGGAGCACCGGCATGCCGTAGATCGGCGATTTCGGATCCTCCTCCGCCGCCGGATTGGTCACGTCATTGGCCCCGATCACGAAGGCCACATCGGCCTGGGCGAATTCAGAGTTGATGTCCTCGAGCTCGAACACCTCGTCATAGGGGACGTTCGCCTCGGCGAGCAGGACGTTCATGTGCCCGGGCATGCGTCCAGCCACGGGATGAATCGCGTACTTCACCTCCACCCCTTCCTTCTTCAGCTTGTCGGCCATTTCGCGCAGCGCGTGTTGTGCCTGCGCCACCGCCATACCGTAGCCTGGCACGATGATCACCTTGCTGGCGTTCTTGAGGATGAAAGCGGCATCTTCCGCCGAGCCCTGCTTTACACTGCGTTTGTCGGCTCCGGCAGCCGGGCCGGTCACTTCGCCCCCGAAGCCGCCGAGGATGACGGAGATGAAGCTCCGGTTCATGCCCTTGCACATGATGTAGGAGAGGATCGCGCCCGAGGAGCCTACCAGCGCCCCGGTAATGATCAGCGCGCTGTTCTCGACGGTGAAGCCGATCCCTGCCGCCGCCCACCCGGAATAGGAATTGAGCATCGAGATGACGACTGGCATGTCGGCGCCGCCGATGGGTACGATCATCAGCACGCCAAGCGCAAACGACGCGAGCGCAATCAGCCAGAACGCGGTGTAGCTTTCGCTGCGCACGAACACGACTATCAGAACCAGCAGCGCCACTCCGAGCCCGATATTGATGGCGTGGCGCGCGGGCAGGATGATGGGGGCGCCGCTCATCCGGGCAGAGAGCTTGAGAAAAGCGATCACCGACCCGGTGAAGGTGACCGCGCCAATGGCCGCGCCGATCGACATCTCGACCAGGCTCGATTTGTGAATAGCGCCGACGGTGCCGATGCCAAATGCATTTGGCGCGTAAAGCGCCCCTGCTGCGACCAGCACCGCGGCCATCCCGACCAGCGAATGGAATGCGGCGACCAGTTCCGGCATCGAGGTCATGGGCACGCGCCGGGCGATCACCGCCCCCACGCTGCCGCCGGCGAGAAAACCGATCGCCACCAGAATCCAGGCGCCCACGCCCGCCGGCGGATGGGACGCAAGCGTGGTGACGATCGCGATCGCCATGCCCACGATGCCGAACAGGTTGCCCTGCCGGCTCGTCTCTGGATTCGAGAGGCCGCGCAGCGCGAGAATAAACAGCACGCCGGAGACGAGGTAGAGAACGGCAGCAATGTTGGCGTTCATGGCCCCCCGCCTCCTCGCTCAGGCTGCGCTCTTAGGCTGAAAGCCCGGATGAATGACGGCGCCCTCCCGCGTCAGGGCCGTCGCCTTGACGATCTCGTCATCCCAGGGCACCGAGATCGCCTTGCTGTTCTTGTCAATGAGAAGCTCGAGAAAGGCGTAGAGATTTCGCGCGTAAAGATTCGACGTGCTGGCAGCGAGCCGTCCCGGTACGTTGAGGTGGCCGAGGATCTTGACGCCATTCGCCTCGGCGACCTCTCCTGGCTTTGCCCCTTCAACGTTGCCGCCGCGCTCGACGGCGAGATCGACGACAACCGAACCGGGCCGCATGGCGCGCAGCATCTCGGCCGAGATCAGGCGTGGCGCCGGCCGGCCGGGGATCAGCGCGGTGGTAATGACGATGTCCTGCTTCTTGATGTGTTCGGCAACGAGGGCGGCTTGCTTGATCTTGTATTCGGCGGACATCTCTTTTGCATAACCTGCGGTCGTCTCGGCCTGCTTGAACTCTTCGTCCTCGACGGCAATGAATTTCGCGCCGAGGCTCTCGACCTGTTCCTTGGCGGCCGGGCGCACGTCGGTCGCGCTGACAACGCCGCCGAGGCGCCGCGCAGTTGCGATTGCCTGCAGTCCGGCCACGCCTGCGCCCATGATGAAGATACGCGCCGCCGGCACGGTGCCTGCCGCCGTCATCATCATCGGCAGCGCGCGTCCGTACTCTGCGGCCGCATCGATCACGGCGCGATAGCCGGCCAGGTTCGCCTGCGAGGACAGCACGTCCATCACCTGCGCCCGCGTTATGCGGGGCAATAGCTCCATCGCAAATGCGACAATGCCGGCTTTCGCCATGGCCTGCAGTGCAGCGTCATTGCCGAACGGATCCATCGTGCCGATGACCAGTGCGCCTTTTTTGTAGTTCCGCAATTCCGCTTCGCCCGGCCGGCGCACCCTGAGCACGACATCGGCGTCGGCCGCAGCGGCTTGGGGGCTCGGCACGATGCCTGCGCCTGCTGATTCATAATCGGCATCGAGAATGCCGGAATGAAGTCCGGCGCCCCTTTCCACCACGATCTCGGCGCCAAGCGCTTTGATTTTTTTCACTGTCTCGGGGGTGGCGGCGACGCGCGGTTCGCCCGCTTTCCACTCGTTGACGACTGCAACTTTCATCAGCAGCTCCTATTCGGGCGAGCGTCGTGCAAGGATGCGAATCCGCGGCCGGGAGTGGTGATGTCATGCCATGCAGGCATGGCGGACCTTGGTGCAGAAATACATCTTCCATGGGCTCGATGCGAGTCAAAGATTCCGCTATCAAATAGAGCGAGATTGCGTTCGCGGGTTGAGTGACGATGAAGAACGGAAAAGGGCTAGCACGAGGGCTTACAAATTACGGCGATCCGGCCTTTTCGCTCTATCTGCGCAGGTCGTTTGCGCGCTCGATGGGCTATTCTAGCGAGATGCTGTCGCGCCCGGTGGTCGGGATCGCCAATAGCGCCAGCGGCTTCAACAACTGCCACCGGCTTTTCCCCGAACTCTTGGATGCGGTGAAGCGCGGCGTCATCGCCGCAGGCGGGCTGCCGCTCGAATTCCCCACCATCTCGCTGGGCGAAGTGTTCCTGACTCCGACCAGTCTGATGTTTCGCAACCTGATGTCGATGGACATCGAGGAGATGATCCGGGCGCAGCCCATGGATGCGGTCGTGCTCATGGGAGGTTGCGACAAGACCGTGCCTGCCCAGCTGATGGGAGCGGCTTCTGCGGGCGTCAGCGCCATTGCGCTCGTGGCGGGGCCAATGATCACCGGCCGCTACAATGGAGAGCGGCTCGGGGCATGCACCGATTGCCGCCGTTTCTGGGCGCAGTATCGTTCCGGCAGCCTTTCGCAGCCGGCGATCGAAGCAGTGGAGGGGCGTCTCGCGGTCAGCGCCGGTACCTGCGCGGTCATGGGTACGGCAAGCACGATGGCGTGCATTGCCGAGGCACTCGGAATGACATTGCCCGGAACAGCCGCCATTCCCGCCGTGCATGCCGACCGGCTGCGTGCAGCGGAAGCCACCGGCGCTTTGGCCGCAAGCCTTGCCAGTAAACCACGCGCGCCCAAAGAGGTCATCACAAAAAAATCGGTCGAGAATGCGTTGCGCGTTTTGCTCGCGCTCGGCGGCTCGACGAACGGCATCATTCATCTCACGGCCATCGCGGGGCGGCTCGGCATCGAAGTGCCCTTGGCATGGCTCAACGAACTCAGCGATGAGACGCCCGTCCTGGTAGATCTGAAGCCGACGGGCCAATTCTACATGGAAGATTTCTTCGCTGCCGGAGGGGTCGGAGCAGTCTTGCGCGAGCTTGCGCCCAAGCTGCATCTCGATTGCATCAGCATTATCGGCGAGTCGCTTGGTGAAAGAATCGAGGCCGAGCAGGATGTTTACGTCAATCGCGATGTCATCAGATCCGCAGAACACCCGATTGAACCGACCGGCGGACTCATCGCATTGTTCGGCTCGCTTGCGCCGCGCGGGGCCATTCTCAAGCGCTCCGCCGCGGACAAATCGCTGTTCGAGCGGGAGGGGCGTGCGGTCGTTTTCTCCTCCCTGCAGGATCTTTCCGCACGCATTGACGATCCCGGGCTGGAGGTTGAGCCGAAGGACATTCTGGTTCTGCAGAATGCCGGGCCGAGCAGCGATTCCGGGATGCCCGAGGCCGGTTATCTGCCCATTCCTGCAAAGCTTGCCCGCGCCGGTGTCAAAGACATGGTCCGCATTTCCGATGCGCGCATGAGCGGCACGGCATTCGGCACGATCGTGCTGCATGTCGCGCCCGAAGCAGCGCTTGGCGGCCCGCTCGCGCTCGTACGCAACGGCGACCGCATTCGCCTGAGCGTATCGAAGAAGTCGCTCGATTTATTGGTCGATGCAAACGAGCTGGCAAAGCGGCGGCAAGCGCTGGGAGCACCATCGCGCCCGGCTCCAAGCCGAGGCTATGCAAAGCTCTATCGCAACAGCGTGTTGCAGGCGGACCAGGGCTGCGATTTCGATTTTCTTCGGGCTCTCCCGTAAGTGAGGTCATAAAATCCCGTGAGTGAGGAGAAAAACCATGACCATCCAGCAGAATTTTGCCGATCAGCTGACATCGCAGACTGAAATCTGGCGCGCCCAGGCCAAGGAGTATCAGGAGCGCATGCAGCAGGCGGGCGAGCAGGCGCGCGCCGAGTACAAGAAGGCTTTGGAGCAGATGGAAGCAAAGATTCAGGAGGGGATGCGGCTCGCAGATCGCGTCCGCAGCGCCAACGAAGCCGCGTGGAAAGACATGGTCGCCGCGCACCAGCGGGCGTTTGCGGAGCTGCAGCGCGGGTGGGCAGAGGCGATCTCGCGCTTCCAGTATTAGCGCAGCCGACACCTATACTCGCGTCAAGCTCTAGTGCTGCTCTGCCAGCGCTTTTTCGCGCAATGCGGTGAGCGTAGTCGTGGGCGTGATCGCCTCTGGATCGATCAGGCAGTGGACGATGGCGGGCATGCCGCTCGCAAGCGCACGATCGAGCGCGGGCGCGAATTGCTCCGTGGTTTCGACGCGCTCGCCATGCCCGCCGAAGGCCCGCGCATAAGCGGCGAAATCCGGGTTCTTGAGCATCGATGCCGAGACGCGGCCCGGATATTCCCGCTCCTGATGCATGCGGATGGTGCCGTACATGCTATTGTCGAGAAGAACGATGATGATCGACAAGCCATACTGCACGGCGGTTGCAAATTCCTGGCCGCTCATCAGGAAGTCGCCGTCCCCGGTGATGGCGAGAACCTGGCGGTCCGGGAAGATGCGTTTCGCGCCAACGGCCGCCGGTATGCCGTAGCCCATGGAGCCCGAAGTGGGCGCAAGCTGGGTACCGAAATGGTTGAAGCGCCAGAAGCGATGCGCCCACACCGAAAAATTCCCCGCCCCATTGCAGACGATCGTGTCCGCGGGAAGCGCCTTGCGCAGATATGCCATCGCCTTGTTCATCTGAAACGCGCCTGGCGGATGCACCGCTTCGGGATCGCTCCAGGCAAGGAATTCCGCGTGCGCCGCGCGGGTGCGATCGGCCCACACGATGTTGTTTGGAGGCTGCACCATTTCGAGTGCCGCTGAGAACGCGGTCGGCGAGGCATTGATGACAACGCGCGCCCGGTAGACCCTGCCGAGTTCGCCTGGGTCGGGATGCACGTGAACGAGCGGATGCCGCGGTGCGGGAATTTCGAAGAGCGTATAGCTTTGCGATGGCATCTCGGAGAGGCGGCCGCCAATCAGCAGAACGAGATCGGATTCCTTGATGCGGGCGAGCAGCTTGGGATTGGGCCCGATGCCGAGATCGCCCGCGTAACAGGGGTGCTCAGACGGAAACAGCATTTGGCGGCGGAACGAGGTTGCAACCGACAGGCAGAAGCGCTCAGCAAAACGGGTGAAGCGCTCGACCGCCTGCGCCGACCAGCGCGAACCGCCGAGGATCGCAAGCGGGCGCTCGGCGGCCCAAAGCCGCTTCTGCAGCTGCGCCATCTGCGCCGCCGACGGGTGCGTCTCGACGATTTCATAAGGCGGCGGATTGCCCACGGAGACTTCGTCCGTCAGCATGTCTTCGGGCAGCGCAATCACCACCGGCCCGGGACGTCCGCTGCTGGCGAGGTGGAAGGCGCGGGAGACAAGCTCTGGCAGGCGTGCCGCGTCCTCGACGTCCGTCACCCATTTGGCGATCGAACCATAGAAGGCGCGGTAGTCGATCTCCTGGAACGCTTCGCGCTCGCGCATACGCCGGGCGATCTGTCCTACGAACAGAATGAGCGGAGTCGAGTCCTGCCGCGCGATGTGGAGCCCTGCCGATGCATTGGTCGCGCCAGGACCGCGCGTCACAAAGCAGATGCCGGGCCGGCCGGTGAGCTTGCCATAAGCTTCGGCCATCATGGCGGCGCCGCCTTCGTTGCGGCAGACCGTGACCTCGATGGGAGCATCGTGCAGGGCGTCGAGCGCCGCCAGATAGCTCTCGCCCGGGACGCAGAAGAGGTGATCGACGCCATGGATGACGAGTTGATCGATGAGCACTTGACCGCCCGTACGAGGCTTCACACTCATTTTTCCTCTCTCTCCGTAAGGCCGCAGAGCGCCGAAGTGCCCCTGCACCATTCCCAACACGTTTGGGGAAAGCATAGTCCATATGCAAGGAGCAAAACCGGAAATCCGCCGAGCGCAGAGGACAACAATTGACGCGCCCGCCAGGCTCAAGAACACTGGCCGGACTCGACTCTTTTCACACGCATGGAGGCTTCCGCATGTTGTCCCGCGCTGCAATCTCGCTCGTTTTGCTTTGCACGGCTGCCCAAGGCGCCGAGTACATGGAGAAGACGCCGTTTCAGCTGTCCCGCGCGTTCTCACCGGGAGTGATCACCTCCGGCGGAACGATTGTTTGGGTTGCGGGGCAAACTGCAGACCAGGACAGCCAGGGCAAAAATATCGCGAACAATTTCGAAGCGCAGGTCAAGCAGGTCTTTGCACAGATCGACACCATCTTGAAACGCGCGGGAGGCAGCTTGGACAATGTCGTCACCATGACGGTCTTCATCAAGGAACCACGATATGGCGACAAGTTCGTGGAAATGCGGAAGGACTTTTTCAAGAACGGCAATTATCCGGGCAGCGCCCTGATCACCGTGACGAACTTTGCGCGGCCTGGAATCGAGATTGAGATCCAGGCCGTCGGCGTGATTGGTGACACCTGCTCGAACGAGAATCCGTGCTCTGCCGAAGGAAAGGCGAAGAAATCTCGGTAAGCTTGTTCCGCCATTTCGCTCATGCGCACGCCGGTCGTATCCTGCGCGCGCTGCGCGTTGAAATCAGTTCTTTCCGGCGCACGAGCCCTTAGAGGCTTGCGTGCGCGATCTTCGTGTACTGCCGCGGTCGGCTGTTGCAATTGCCGATTGCGGATGAAACTATGCTCCATCCAGCGCAGTTCCTCGGCAGCCCCCATGGCCGAAAGGCAATACAGCCGCCGGGCGGTTACAACGGGTATCGCAAGCGTAGCGATCTGCCGGGGGTTCGCCGATCGGGCCCACGCGCAACCGCCCTCCTCGCTCAAGCTCGGCGTCGCCAACAAGGCGCATCTCTATTACTTGCCGGTGACGATTGCCGACCGCCGAGGGCATTTCCTGGATTATCGGCTTGCGGTCACGCTGGCCGATTTCGAAGGCGGCGGCCAGGCATTTGATGCCCTGCTCGCGGGCTCCGTCGATGTGGCCGCAGGCGCGTACGAGCACATGTTGCGGGCGCAGGCCATGGGCCAGGACGTGCGCGCGGTCATCGAACTCGGCCGGTTTCCCGGCGTGGTGCTTGCCATTAGCAAGAACCGGCCGTTCAAATCGATGTCCGACCTCAAAGGGTTGAAGATCGGCATCACTGCTCCGAACTCGTCCAGCCACTTCTTCGCGCTGTATCTGATGGCCAAGGCTGGAGTGGCGCCGGCCGATGTATCGTTCATCGGCGTCGGTGGGGGCGAAGGTGCAGTCAAGGCCCTCAAAACCGGCGAGATCGATGCCATCTCCAATCTCGATCCGGTCATAACGCGCCTGCAAGAGGACGGAGCGATACGAATCCTCGTCGACAGCCGCTATCCGAGGGTCAATTACGAGATCTTCGGCGGCACAAACCCGGCGGCAGTGCTCTATGCCAAGCAGGAGTTCATCGCTGCCAACCCGGCCACGATGCAGGCGCTGGTCAACGCGTTCTATAAGACACTGCGATGGATCGCGACCGCCACCACGGATGAGATCGTCGCTGTGGTGCCGCCTGAATATTTCCTCGGTGACCGCGCCATCTACGTCAAGGCGCTCAAAGCCAATCTTCTGGTCTATTCCAGAACCGGGATCATCACCCGGCAGGGAATGAACAGCGCGCTGAACATGATGGCGACGTTCGATCCCGATCTGAAAGGCAAGAAGATCGACCTGAAGAAGACCTTCGACGACCGTTTCATCAGGCAAGCGGCCGTTCTGTTCGACGATCTGACCGACAGCGATCTGCAGCGGGACGAGCGGCGCCCGGACGTCGACCTCAACACGTTCCAAGACTGACGAAGCCGGTAGGCGCTCTGCGCGGAAGAGCGCGTTGGGAGAGGAAAATGCAGCAGAGCGCCTCGGTCCAAGCAGTGCCTGAGTTGTTGCAGGAAAGCTGGTGGCCGCAAGGGTGGTGGAAGATCGTCGACACGCGCATCGGGATCATCCCGATTCCGATCTATGTGATTCTGATCGCGCTTCTCGCCGGGTTCACTTACACCGGCGACATCAAGGGCGAGGTCTCCACCATGATCGCGGTGCTGGTGATCGGAGGTTTTACCTGCGCGGAAATCGGCAAACGCATCCCTGTGCTTCGCAATATCGGGGCCGGCGCAATCTTTGCGACCTTCGTTCCCTCCGCGCTCGCCTATTACAAGCTGCTGCCGCCCCAACTCGAGAAATCAGTTGTTGAATTCACGAAATACACCAACTTCCTCTATCTGTTCATCGCCTGCATCATAGTCGGCAGTATCCTGAGCATGGATCGTCAGGTCCTGGTGCAGGGATTCCTCAAGATCTTCGTGCCGCTTGCGATTGGTTCGATCGTTGCAGGAGCAGTCGGCACGCTCGTGGGCACCTTGCTGGGCATGGGCGCATTTCACACTTTCTTTTTTGTCGTCATTCCGATCATGGCCGGAGGTGTCGGCGAGGGCGCGATTCCACTCTCCGTCGGCTATGCCGAAATCATGGGGCAGCCGCAGGGCGACATGTTCGCACAGGTGCTGCCGCCGGTCATGCTTGGCAGCCTCACCGCGATCCTTTTTGCCGGCACGCTCAATTACGTGGGCAAGCGCTACCCCAAATGGACCGGCGAAGGCCGCCTGCAGCCCGGTGAGCACGACGAGATGGATCCTGCGAAACAGCGCGCCGAGGACGAGACCGGCGCGCCCATCGACGTGGGCACGGTGGCGGCGGCGGGGCTGACCGCCATCACGCTTTATCTCCTTGGCATCATGTGCCACCGCCTGTTCGGACTGCCGGCGCCGGTCGCCATGCTGTTTCTTGCCGTCATCGCCAAGCTGGCCCACGCGGTCTCTCCGCACCTGCAGCAGGGCGGTTTCGTCGTTTACAAGTTTTTCTCCACCGCGGTGACATACCCTCTGTTGTTTGCCATCGGCGTCTCGATGACGCCCTGGGACAAGCTTGTGGCCGCCTTCAACGTGCCGAACCTCATCACCATCGTGAGCACGGTAGCGACGCTCATGGCCACGGGCGCGCTGGTCGGGCGCTGGCTCAACATGTATCCGATCGAGGCGGCGATCATTAACGCCTGTCACAGCGGACAGGGTGGAACCGGTGACGTTGCCATTCTGACCGCCGCGAACCGCATGCAGCTGATGCCGTTCGCGCAAATCGCAACCCGCATGGGCGGGGCCATAACGGTTACGTTTGTGCTGATTATCCTGTCGCGAATGGTCTGAGGGCTACGGGTTGCGCACCGGGATCCGTCCCGGGGAGCAGCCTGGTTGCGGCTGTGTTATTCTCCCAGCGTGGCCGATCTGAGAAGATTTTACGACGTTGCCGTCATCGGGGGCGGCAATGCCGCACTCTGCGCCGCCATTGCCGCGCGCCGCGCAGGAGCCTCCGTTCTTGTGCTGGAAGCCGCGCCCAAATTTTATCGCGGCGGCAACACCCGTCACACCCGCAACATGCGCTGCGCCCATGACAGCGCGACCGAAATCCTCACCGGTCCCTACACCGAGGAGGAGTTCTGGGAGGACCTTTTGCGGGTAACCGGCGGGCACACCGACGAGCAGCTCGCGCGCATGATGATCCGCGAGTCCAAGGAGATGCTCACCTGGATCGCCGAACAGGGCGTGCGCTTTCAGCCCTCGCTCGGCGGCACCTTGAGCCTTGGGCGGACCAACTCGTTCTTTCTCGGCGGCGGGCGATCGATGCTGAACGCGCTTTATCTCACTGCCGAGCGTTTGGAGATCGAATTTGAATACGAGGCCGAGGTCGTCGATCTCGATATCGAGGACGGCACATGCCGCTCCGCTACCGTCGTGCGCGCGCCAGCGCGGGAATGCGTTCGGGCACGCGCGCTGATTGCCGCCTGCGGCGGGTTCGAGGCAAATATTGACTGGCTAAAACAATCCTGGGGAGCGGCGGCTGACAATTTCCTGATTCGCGGCACGCCGTACAACCGCGGCACGGTCCTCAAACTGTTGCTCGAGAAGGGCGTCGCGCCCGTCGGCGATCCGACGCAGTGCCATGCCGTCGCGATCGACGCGCGCGCACCGAAATTCGACGGCGGCATCATCACGCGGCTCGACTGCGTCATATTCGGGATCGTGGTAAACAGGAATGCGCAACGTTTCTACGACGAGGGCGAGGATATTTGGCCGAAGCGTTATGCCATCTGGGGGAGGCTTGTCGCAGGACAACCCGACCAGATCGCCTACATCGTGTTCGACGCCAAGTCGCTCGGGCTGTTCATGCCTTCGCTCTATCCGCCCTTCGAGGCGGCAAGCATCCGCGAGCTGGCACACAGACTTGAGCTCAACCCCGACGCGCTCGAGCAAACCGTCAACGCGTTTAACGCCTCCGTGCAGCCGGGAAGTTTCGATCACACTGTGCTCGATGGTTGCCGCACGGAAGGAGTCGATCCGCCCAAAAGCCACTGGGCGCGGCGGCTCGATATCCCGCCGTTCTATGCCTATCCGGTTCGCCCCGGCATCACGTTCACTTACCTCGGCACGCGCGTGAATGCGGACGCCCGCATGCTCATGCAAGGCGGCGGGGCGGCGAACAATATGTTCGCCGCTGGTGAAATCATGGCCGGCAACGTGCTCGGCCGCGGCTACGCCGCCGGCGTCGGCATGACCATTGGCAGCGTGTTCGGCCGCATCGCAGGAACGAGCGCCGCAGCAAATGCAGCTCACTAGCCTGCAAACAGCACATGCGAGCGCGGCGCTCGCAGAGGCCGAGCGCCTGATGATCGTCTGCAATGCCTGCCGCTACTGCGAAGGGCTATGCGCAGTTTTTCCCGCCATGGAAATGCGGCGCGCGTTTCCCGACGGCGACCTTAATTATCTTGCCAATCTCTGTCACGGGTGCGGCGCCTGCTACTACGACTGCCAGTTTGCCCCGCCGCACGAGTTCAAGGTGAACGTACCCAAGGTCTTGACGCAGGTCCGCAACGATTCGTATCGCGCGTTCGCCTGGCCACGTTCGTGCGCCGGGCTATTCGATCGCAACGGGCTCGGGATCACCATCATCGCGGCGCTCTCCGTTGCGGCTTTCGTGTTCGGGTTTGCCGCCTGGCGTGACGCATCCGTCCTGGTCGGGGTGCATACCGGGCCCGGCGCGTTTTACGCGCTGATGCCGCACCGTGCGATGGCGCTCATCTTCGGGATCGCATTCCTCTATGCGCTGTTTGCCATGGGGATGGGGGCACGCATGTTCTGGCGCGGCCTGGCGCCGATTGGCGGCTTGGGCGACTCACGCTCTCTTTGGGAGGGCACCGGCGACGCGGGACGGCTGCGCTATCTCGAGGGCGGCGACATCGGTTGCTACAACGAGGACGAGCGGCCGACCGACCACCGCCGTTTCCATCACCATCTTGTCTTTTATGGTTTCTTTCTGTGCTTCGCCTCGACATGCGTGGCAACGATCTATCATTATGCCCTGCATCGAGAGGCACCCTACCCGTGGTACGACCTGCCGGTTGTGCTTGGAAGTGTGGGCGGCGTCGGCATGCTCATCGGTGCGGTGGGCCTGTTGTGGGCCAAGTTCAAACGCGATTCCGCGATGGTGGACGAGCCGCGCCTGGGCATGGATACGGCTTTCGTCGTCATGCTTTTTTTGGTGAACCTGACCGGTCTCGTGCTCCTCGTCCTGCGCGAGAGCGCCGCCATGGGCGTGCTTCTCGCCGTGCATCTTGGCGTCGTGTTCGCCCTCTTCGTCACTCTTCCTTACAGCAAGTTCGTACACGGCATCTATCGCTGGCTCGCCCTCATTCGTTATGCCAAGGAGCGCCGGGGCCTGCTCGCAGGCGCTGCCGAAGCGCTGCCCGCGACCTCAACCGGCCAAGGCGGCACACGGCCTTAATGCCGCCGCCATTTTCGCCCGCTTTGCGCGTGCGAAAATCACCACAAGGAGCGACAACTTTATGAAGAAATTTCTCGTGACCTATCTCGCGCCGGCTTCCGTCATCGATGAGTGGAAGAAGACCGATCCGGAAACCCGCAAGGCAGCCGAAGCGCAGATGCGCGAGAATTGGGGAAAATGGATGGGCAGGAATGCCAGCATATTCGTCGACAAGGGAGCCGGCGTCGGCAAGACGCGGCGGGTCACGGCGCAAGGGAGCGGCGCCGCCAGAAACGACATCATGCTCTATGCAATCGTGCAGGCGGAGTCCCACGAAGCGGCAGCAAAGCTGTTTGAAGATCACCCGCATCTCGGCATTCCGAGCGCCTCCATCGAGATCATGGAGGTTCACCCTCTTCCCGGCACAATGTGATGGCCGAGGCGCCGGAAGCCGGCGATGAACTTTTTCGACAAACCGCCGTCGCGAATCACATCATGCCGAGCAGCCGCGGCAGGAACAGGGTCAGCTCCGGCCAATAGGTGACGATGACAAGGAAGACCAGCATCGTCAAAAGCCACGGCAAGACGGCGACGGCCAACTCGACGATGCGCATATTGGCGATCATCGAGGCCACATACAGATTGAGACCGACCGGCGGGTGGCACAGCCCGACTTCCATGTTCACGTCGATGACAATGCCGAAATGCACGAGATCGATGCCCAGTCGTTTCGCGGCGGGCGCGAGAATCGGGGCCATGATCAGGATGATCGAGTTCGGCTCCATGAAATTGCCGGCGATCAGCAGGAGGACGTTGACGAGCAGCAGGAAGCCAAACCAGCCGAGATTCTGCGCCAGAATCCAGTCGGCCAGGGCGGACGGGATGTTCTCGTTGGTCAGCACGAACGAGAACAGCACCGCATTCGTGATGATGTAGAGCAGCATCGCGCTGGTGTTCGCTGCGCGCAGCAGCACGCGCGGCACATCCTTGATCCTGATCGCCTTGTAAACGAATACCGAAATGAAGAACGAATACACGGCGGCCATGGCGGCGGCCTCGGTGGCGGTAAAAATACCGCTGTAGATGCCGCCGATGATGATGACGACGAGCAGCAAACCCCACACGCTTTCGCGAAATGCCACCCAGGTGGCGCCCCAACTCGCCCTTTCCAGGAACGGGTAGTTCCGTCGTTTGGCGATGTACCAGGTGACGGTGCACAGCATGGCCGTGAGCAGCGACCCCGGCAGCAATCCCGCCACGAACAAGGCGCCGATCGAGGTATTGGTGGTCACCGCATAGACGATCTTCGGGATCGACGGCAGCATCAGGATGCCCAGCGAGCCGGCCACCGTGATGATGGCCGCACCGAAGTGCATGGGATAGCCGTGACGGACCATTTCCGGCAGCACGATCGCGCCGATTGCCGCAACCGTTGCGACACTCGATCCACACACCAGAGCAAACATCGAGCAGGCGATGATGCCGGCAAGACCCAGTCCGCCGCGCCAGTGGCCGATCAAGGAGACGGCGAAATTGATCATGCGGCGGGCAACGCCGCCGTGACTGAGGAAATTGCCGGCGAGAATGAAGAACGGGATCGCCATGATCTCGAAGCTTTCCAGCCCGGTGAAGAGCTTCATGGAGACCGACTCGATCGGCACGGAGGTCAGGATATAAAGGAAGCTCAACACCGTTAGCCCGAGCGAAATGGATACGGGCGTCCCGGTCAGCATGAACGCGATCAGCAGAATGAATAGTAGTATCGCGCGCAGCGACTGCGGCAGCACGACCGTGCCAGTCTTATGCGCAAAGCAAAGCAACAGGATCAGGATCGGCGCCAGGATCAGGCTGAGCGCGAGCGGGGTGGACCACCGGCGCGGAACAAGTCCTTGCGGGCTTACCGAGGGGTGCATCGGGTCAACGGCAATGGCCGGGGTGCCTTCGACGTGCGCCTCGCTGTGATGCGGCAGCACGCCGGTCCAGTAATAGGCCCAGAAGACCTGAAGGAAACGAAAGGACATCAGTGCGGAGCCGACTGGAATGGCGAGATAGATCGCCCACATCGGCCATTCGAGGTCGTACGACTGCTGGCCGGTCGCATACATCTGCGCGACGAACGTGACGCCGAAGCCCGCGATCACGCCCGTGAAGAAAGCGCCGCAGGCAATCGCAAACAGGATCACCCATCTGCGCTTCTCGGGCGGCAACAGATTGACGATGACGTCGACCCCGACATGGATGCCGGTGCGCACGCCGTAGGCGGCGCCGAACTTGGCCATCCAGATGAACATGAAAATGCAGAGTTCCTGCGCCCAGGAGACGTCGAGTTCGGAAAAAAAGGTATAGATCCCGCGCAGAACGACTGGCACGAGCGGGATGCCGTGCCCTTCCGCCCATTTCGCGCCGTTGATCGAAAGACCCGTGCCGTAGCGGTGCACGACGGCGAAGAAGATCAGCGCCGTTGCCGCGGCGATCAGCGTGGCGATCAGCCACTCCTCGAGATGATCCAGCGCGCGCAACAGAACGCCCGAGCTGCGATGGCTCACAGGCGTTCCTTGGAGCGGTGTGGCCGAGCCTGCGCGAGTCTCTGCCATTGTCGACGTGCCACCCCCAGCTAGAGCACGTTACGGTGAGACGGATTCACACCGGCAGGATGGGCGCCATTCTTCTTCCTCTCACGGTTCGGGAGAGGCAGTGGAAGGCGTCAGTCGCGCAAGTGTGGTTCAATTGAGCTGTACGGTCCAGACCCCGTGATCAGTTCATCTTCACATTGAGCTCTTTCGCAAGCAGGTCGAGCACCTCGCCACCGACGCGACCCTTTGCCCACTTGTAGGTCGGCTGCATGGCATTCTGCCACGCAACTTTCTGCGAATCCGTCAGATAGTGCAACTTGCTCTTGCCGGATTTCTTGATCTCAGCGAGCGAGTCCTCGTTCTCCTGCGTAGCGATCGAGTTCGTGTAGTCGGTGGCCTCGTCCATTGCTTTTTCGAGCTGTCCGCGCACATCGGCCGGCAGGCCGTTCCAGAACTTGGCATTGACGATCACCGCATATTGCAGGTGCGCATGGTAGGAGACGGTAATTTCTTTCTGTACCTCGAAGAATTTTTGCGTGAAGTAGTTCGAAGGCGTGTTCTCGCATCCGTCAACGACGCCTGTCTGCAGCGCCTGGTAGACTTCCGAAAAGGCCATGATCTGCGGAATCGAGCCAACATCGCGGAAGTAGCGGTCTGCGACCTTCGACCCGGAAATGCGGATCTTCAAACCCTGGAAATCAGTAGGATTGATCAACGGCTTGTTCGCCGAGGTCATGTGGAAACCGTTGTCCCAGTAGGCGAGGCCGAGGATGCCCTTGGGTTCGAGCTTCTTGAACAGCCATTTGCCCACTTCACCCTTCATGGCAGCGGCGTAGGTTGGCTCGTCCTTGAACAGCCAGGGCAAGTCGAGCGCCTCGAATTCCTTAGCGCCGAGAGGCGCGAACTTCGCCGTGGACGGCGCCAGCATCTGCACGGAGCCGAGCTGCAGCGCCTCGATCTCTTCTTTGTCCTTGTAGAGGGTCGAGTTAGGATACACCTCGACGACTACCTTGCCATTCGTGTACTTTTCAGCAAGCTCCTTGAACTTCAGCGAGCCCTTTCCCTTCGGGGTATCGTTGGCCACGACGTGGCTGAACTTGATGACAATCTGCGCCTGTGCCATCGCCGGGGCCGAGGCCATCGCGGCCACACCCGTCAACAAAGCCAGAAGCACCAATTTACGCATGTGCTGTTTCCTCCGCGTATAATTCCAGTGGTGGGCGCTGTCGGATTTTGTAGCCGAAAAACGCTCCCGCACCTATGTAGCCATATGCCGCGACCGCGATTTGGCCGCGCGGATGTACTGGAAATGCCCAAGCCCGGCAATTGATCCGCGAAAGCAAGTCCCAGCAGTCGCGGGTTGGCGCATTGTACAAGTGTGCGAGGCTGTTGCTAATCTGTTCAAGACCCTGTCCGATATAATTTCAGGAAGGAAACTCATGAACGACCTGCTGCGCATTCCTTGCGTTCTCATGCGCGGCGGGACCTCGCGAGGGCCTTATTTCCTTGCCTCCGATCTTCCTGCCGACCCGGCAAAACGCGATTCCGTGCTGCTGGCGGTCATGGGCTCTGGGCACTGGCTCGAAATCGACGGCATTGGCGGCGGTAATCCGCTGACCAGCAAGGTTGCGATCGTCAGTCCGTCCGGACGGCCCGGCGCCGACGTCGATTATCTTTTCGCCCAGGTCAAAATCGAAGAGCGTGTGGTCGATACATCGCCGAACTGCGGTAACATGCTCGCCGGCGTGGGGCCATTTGCCATCGAAGCGGGCCTCGTCCCTGCCCAGCCGGGAACCACCACGGTTCGTATTTACAACGTCAACACGAAGCGGTTCATCGAAGCCCGCATCGCAACGCCCGGCGGCATGGTGACTTACGACGGCGATGCCGCCATTGACGGCGTGCCCGGCACTGCGGCGCCGGTGCATCTTGCCTTTCTGGGTGCGGCGGGGTCGAAGACCGGAAAGCTTCTGCCAACAGGATCGCCGCTCGATCGTATTGGGGATATCGAGGTGTCCTGCGTGGATGCCGCCATGCCGGTTGTAATTGTACGCGCCGCAGATTTTGGAAAGAGCGGGTACGAAAGCGTGGCCGAGTTCAATGCGGACAAAGGCTTCCTTGCGCGGCTGGAAAAGATGCGCATCGAGGCAGGGCGGCGAATGGGGATCGCAGATGCGGCCGATCGGGTGATCCCAAAGCCGGTGCTGATCGCGCCCGCGGTGCGTGGCGGCACCTTGTGCGGGCGATATTTCATGCCGCACCTGTGTCACGGCGCTTTCGCCATAACAGGGTCAGTTGCCGTGGCAACGGCGGGGGTCACGCCTGGAACGCTCGCTGCCATGTTGGTGGGGAATGTGACCCTTCCTGCAGATCTGCGCATCGAGCATCCCTCCGGACATCTCGATGTGCACCTGGAAAAGCATGCAGATTATGCCGAGCCCGCAGCCTTCGTCGTGCGCACCGCCCGCCGTCTGTTCGAAGGACATGTGCTGGTGAAACGCTCCGTTCTAAGCGGCGCCGAATCGGCGGCAAAAGCACAACCGGACCGCGCCGAAACGAAAGTGGAAGCGGTGGCGTGATTCCGCTGCGCGCGTGTTGGTGTTCCTGAAAGTCAAAGCCGCCGTTCTCACCCAAGTGGGCCTCGGCGCGCTCTACGCGAAATCGGCTTTCTCAGTCATCAAGGGCAACCGTCCGCGCCCTATCTCCATGGCCGGTGTTGCGCAAAATGGCCTACCGACCATCCAATCTGCACCGCGGCGGTTCTGGTCTTGCCACATTCGCCAGCCAGTATTCCGCCGGCTCGAGGGCAATAGGGGACGCTGACAATGAGGATTTATGTCATTGCCGCAATTATCGCCGGCCTGATCGCTCCTGCCTATGCGCAAACGCGCATGGACGAGGAGGGTAATAATAACGGCAAGGCAGAGCTCGAAAAGGCCATGGCGAAAAAGAAAAAGGAGTCGGAAGAGATCGAAAAGGTCTACAACGAAACCGTCAAGAAGACGCGCGACCTGCCGGCGGCCCGGAAAATGGATCCTTGGGCCAACATGCGGTAGCGGGACGACTGAGAACAGAAGCCGGATGTCAGATGAAAGAGGACAGACCACAGACACGTGATATTCCAAACTGAACCACGCCTTTTCTGTCCTTTGTCCTCCGTCATCAGTCGTCTGGTCTCCGGTCATGTCGTGGCATCCTCCGGCCCGTATTGGGGTGATCGGCTATGGGGCGATCACCGACGAAATCGTCCGGTGTCTCGATATTTGCGGCGAGCTGGATCGGCTCATCGGCGTTCTTGATATTCCGGAAAAACTCCCCGAGCTTGCGGAGAGGGCATCAGGCAGGTTTCCGGTGTTCACCGCGCTATCGGATTTGCTGGCGCGCACCCCTGCGATCGTCATCGAGGCTGCCGGGCACGGCGCGGTCCATGCTTTTGGCGCCGATATCCTCAAAGGCGGATGCGACCTGCTGATCGCCTCAACCGGAGCCCTCGCGGACGATAAGCTTTCGGCAAAGCTCATTGCCTCGATGCGCGAAGGAACGGAGCTGTGGATCGCTTCCGGCGCGGTGGCGGGCATTGACGGCCTTCTCGCTGCGCGCACCGCCGGCCTCCAATCGGTCACCTACACTTCTTTGAAGGGCCCAGCAGCCTGGCGAGGTACGCCCGCCCATGCGCTGCTCGGCGACGATGCCAAGGAGCACCGCGTGATCTTTTTCTCCGGCAGCGCGCGCGAAGCGGCGGTGCATTACCCCCAGAACGCCAATGTCGCGGCGACCATCGCGCTTGCGGGTATCGGGCTTGACCGCACGCGTGTGGAGCTTGGCTCCGATCCTCACGTTCCAGGCCCGTTGGGCATCATCGAGGCGGACGGCGAATTTGGCCGGTTCAAGTTCGACATTCTTGCCCTTGCCTCGCGGCGCAATCCGAAGACTTCCGCGCTGACCGGCCACAGTCTCGTTGCCGCCGTGCTGGACGGCATGTGCTTTCGGGCGAGCAATGCTCTACGCGGGTTTCGATGATACAACTTGCGTATATTAACCCGTGCGTCGGACGCAGGACACGAAGCCCTGAACATCGGCACTGAGCAGTTCCGCGATCCACGCGAACTGCGGCTAGATCGCATGTTGCTGCAACCGTTGCGTCGCGATGCCGGAGGTTATCAGGTTGGCCGGCGAGAGAGTTGATGGTTGAGCTGCGGCGCGCGATGCCGCGCCTTGCACTGGCCACGCTGCTCATCGCCGGCGCGGGATGGGCCGCCTTCCACCACAATGCAATCAATCCCGCGACAATCGATGCGTGGCTGACATCAGCCGGCCCGTGGGCCCCCGTCGCGCATATTGTTCTTTTTGCTGTCGCCACGGTTGCTTTTTTTCCGGGCGTGATCTTCTCCCTCGCTGGAGGCGCTTTGTTCGGACCCCTCTGGGGCAGCCTCTGGAACGTGCTGGGCGCCACCCTCGGCGCGACGCTCGCCTTTCTGGCTGCGCGGTACATGCTCGGAGATTGGGTCGAGCGCAGGGCCAAAGGTCTGCTCAAGCGAGTGATCGAAGGCGTCGACGCGGAGGGTTGGCGTTTCGTTGCACTTGTGCGACTGGTGCCTCTTTTTCCGTTCAACTTGTCCAATTACGTACTGGGGCTCACGCGCATCCCGCTCTACCAATACGTGCTTGCGACCCTTTTCTTCATAATCCCTGCCGCGGTCGCCTATACGTGGCTTGGCTATGCCGGGCGCGGTGCGCTGAGCGGTGAGCCAAGTGGGCTACGTTATGGCCTGCTTGCGCTTGGTGTGCTTGCCGCAATTGTCTTGCTGCCGCGCATCGTGCGCCGCGTGCGCCGCCCATGAGTTTGGCTGCAACCAATCCAGTTCTGGTCGAAGTGCGCCGCGGCGATGAAGTCGAAAGTTTTCATCGCGGGGCGCTTGCCGTCGTCAACGCCGAAGGCGAGGTCCTTGCCGCGTGGGGAGACGTCAAGCGCCCGGTCTTTCCGCGCTCGGCTGTCAAAATGATCCAGGCGCTGCCGCTGATCGAATCGGGCGCTGCCGATCGCTTCGGCTTGAGCGATGCGCATATCGCGCTTGCCTGCGCCTCGCACAGTGGAGAGCCCGGGCACGAGCGCGCCATCGAAAGCTGGCTCCCGCAGATCGGCTTGACGCCGGACGCGCTTGCCTGCGGCGCGCATGAACCGCTTGACGAGAAAGCGGCGCGGGATCTCGCCGCGAGCGGACAAGAGCCGTCGCCGCTGCACGATAATTGCTCGGGAAAGCACGCCGGCTTTCTCACAATCGCGCGGCATCTTGATGTGCCGGTCGAGAACTATATCGCGCGCATGCACCCGGTTCAGAAGATGGTCACGCAAGCGCTCGCGGATATGACCGCGTGCAATCTCGACGAGGCGCCATGCGGGATCGACGGCTGCGGTATCCCGGCATATGCACTACCCCTCCGCGCCATCGCCTTGGCAATGGCGAAATTGGTTACCCCGGAGCGCCTCGATGGCGGGCGAGGCACTGCGGCCACTCGGATCGTCGCAGCCGTGTCGGCGCATCCCTGGCACGTGGCGGGAACCGGCCGCTTCGATACCCGCGCGATGAGCGCGGCCGATGGTGCATTCGTGGTGAAAACCGGCGCCGAAGGCGTCCATGTTGCGGGCATCCCGCGTTCCGGTCTGGGTGTTGCGGTGAAGATCGACGACGGAGCGCGTCGGGGTGCCGAACTCGCCATGGCAGCCGTGCTTGGGCTTTTGGGCGCGCTCAACCCCGCCGACGCCCAGGAATTGGAGCGAGCGTTGGTGCTCAGTCGCTGCGGACAACCGGTGGGCATTGCCGCGCCCAGCGGGGACTGGCTTGCAAATGCCGAAAGGCAGATTGTCCCTTTAGCACGGGCGTGATATAAAACATGAAACGTTGCGGCCGGGTCGGTGAAGCCCGGCGAATGATGCTCTTTATCCCTGAAGCGCATCGCCCCTCGGCTCGGCGAGCGCGCCTGCCGCTCAAAGGAGACCCCGTGGAAACGCAAGCCGCAAGCCGCTCGTTTGGCGGCGAGATCGTCGAACAATTCAAAGCCGTTTGCCGCATGTGCCACGGTGGATGCGGCACTATCGTCGAACGCGTAAACGGCACGATCCGCAAGGTGATCGGCGATCGCGATAATCCCATCAACCGGGGTGCCTTGTGCTCGAAGGCAGGCATTGCCTCGGTCGAGCAGCTCTATCATCCCGGCCGTATCGATTATCCGATGATGCGGGTGGGTGCGAAAGGCGAGGGCAAATGGCGGCGCGTCAGCTGGGACGAGGCGCTCGAGAGCATCGCCGCCAAGATGCAGAGCATCAAAGCGCAGCATGGGGCGGAAGCGGTTGCGTTCGGCCGCGGCACCGGCATCAACAACACACACATCGTGAGCCGGCTCGCAAATCTGTTCGGCACACCGAACGTCACGGCGATTGCGTATTTCTGCTACGGGCCGCGCGTCGCCGTTTCCAAGGTGACGGCGAGCGGCAACTTCTCCCAAAAGGGTTGGGACACCACGCCTATACCGGACTTCTACGGCAAGCCGTGCTGTATGGTGCAGTGGGGAAGCCAGAAGCGCACCAGCAATGACCACGGACTCATCGGCCACACGCCGCTGACGGACGCGCTCAACCGCAAGCCCGTCAATATCGTGGTCGATCCCCGCAAGCCGAAGGCTGCCGGGGCCGTCGACCTCTGGCTGCCGCTGCGGCCCGCAACTGACGCGGCCATGGCGCTCGGCTGGATGAACGTGATTATCAACGAAGAGCTTTACGACAAGGAGTTCGTCGCAAACTACTGCCACGGCTTCGACGAGCTGCGCGAGCGCGTGCAGCAATATCCGCTCTCGAAAGTGGCGGACATCACCTGGTGCGATCCCGAAATGATCGCGCATGCGGCACGCACCTATGCGACGACGCGCCCGGGCTGCATCGTGTGGGGGAATGGCACCGATCAGCTCGGCAACAACACGTTCCAGGCTACGCGCTCGTTGCTCATCCTGATGGGTCTCACCGGCAACCTCGACGCACCGGGCGGCAACGTTTTCTATCCTGCCGGGAAGATCAATTACTTCGAGCTATGGGACAAGCTGCCTCCGCAGCAGGCAAAGAAGCGGCTCGGCGGCGACCGCTACAAGGCGCTCAATCTCACTCCATACGCCTACGCGCATCCGCCCTCGCTCTATCACACGATCCTCACCGACAAACCCTATCCGGTGAAGGCCTACATTGTCGTGGGCAACAACACGGTGACCTGCTTTCCCAACACGGCGCGCATCATCGAGGCAATGAAGAAGCTGGACCTGCTGGTGGTGCAGGACATCTTCATGACGCCGACGGCCGAATATGCCGACATTGTGCTCCCCGCCGCCGGTAATCTGGAGCGGGAGGAGCCGCGCTTCCACCTCCTGACAAAAGGGCCGCAGGCGACCTTCATCGATACCGTCTCGCGCAAGCTCGCGGAGATCGGCGAGCGGCGCTCGGACTGGGAATTCATCATCGCGCTCGGCCGCAAGCTCGGCTTCGAGGAATATTTCCCCACGCTCGAGGAGTTCGCCAATGAAGGGCTCAAGCCCATGGGCATCACCTGGGAGGAGCTGAAGAAAAAGGACCATGGGATCGAAGTCCCGGTCGAATATTACAAATACAAGAGCATGGGCTTCGGCACGCCGACCGGGAAGTTCGAGATCTATTCCACGATGATGGACGGATGGGGCTACGATCCGCTGCCGGCGCATGTGGAGCCGCCGGAAAGCCCGATCACCACGCCGGAGCGGTGGAAGGATTATCCCCTCATTCTCAACACCGGCGCCAAGCAGCCGATGTACTGGCACTCGCAGGGACGACAGCTCAAGGCGCTGCGCTCGCTCAACACCGAGCCGCTCTGTGAAATGCATACGGGGACCGCGGCCAAGCTGGGTATCAAGAAGGACGATTACGTGTGGATCGAGACCGTGCGCGGTAAGCTGCGCATGAAGGTGACGCTGAACGAGGCGACACACGAACAGGTGGTCACCATCCCGCATGGATGGTGGCTGCCGGAGGCGCCCGGCCCCGACCACGGCGTATTCGAAGTGTGCTCAAACGTGCTCGTCGACGACAGCCTCGACAATTGCGATGTCGTGCTGGGCTCGAGTCCGCTCAAGGCAATGCTGTGCCGGGTCTCGAAGGCGGAGCCGCCGACACGCACGGTGACGCAGCGCTGGAAGGACTCGCAGGTTCAGGCGGCAGAACCAGTCGCGGCGCAGTAAGTTATTCCGCTTATTCCCGCGCAAGCGGGAATCCAGAGCCAAGGACTGGGTCGCCGCTTACGCGGGGACGAGCTGAGGGTGAGATGATATAAGCGACCGCATGCTGCAACAGACGCCCTACCGTTCTGATCCGCGCTTCATGCCTGCGCCGGCGAAGCCCGATGCCTGTCTCGTAAATGATTGGCATGTGGTCGCCTTCAGCAAGGAAGTGAAGGAAGGCGAGCTTCTCCCCATTCGGCTCCTTGGCGAGGAGCTTGTCGCCTGGCGGCACGCCGGCAAGGTCCACCTCTGGAAGGATCTGTGCATTCACCGCGGCGCGCAGCTGTCGAAGGGCTGGGTCGTCGACGGCGCCGTCGTGTGCCCCTATCACGGCTGGCGTTACGACTGCGAAGCCAAGTGCGTGCTGATACCCGCGCACCCGCACACGCCCCCGCCGCTCAAGGCGCGCGCTTTTCCCCATCGGGTGGAGGAGCGCTACGGTTTCATCTGGGGTTCGCTAGGTGAACCGCCCCATGACGTGCCGCGCTTTCCGGAATGGGAAAGCAAGCCTTTTCGCATCTTCCATGCGGGCCCCTATCCGTTCGGCGCCAATGCATTCCGCTCGGTCGAGAACTTCCTCGATGCCACGCATTTCCCGTTCGTGCATTCGGGGCTCAATGGGGTGCTGGCCACGCCCGATCAGGTCAACGATTACAAGGTGAGCAAGGGCCCGGAGGGTTTGGCGACGACCGGAGTGCGCGTTTTCCAGCCTTACGGAGATCACCGGCAGGTGCCGGTAAATGCCGAATATTTTTATCGCGCGCTGCGGCCGACCACTGCGTATTTCAACAAGCATGTCCGGATCTCCGACCCGAAGGAGGCGCATCGCGGCACGGAGGACGATCAATTCTGCACGTTCCTGACCGCGCAACCTGTCGACGAGGTCAACTGCATCATCCGGTTGGGCATTGCCATCAATTTCGGCCCTGAACTGACCGAGGCCGACATATTGCGACGGCAGGACACGGTATTTGCGCAAGACCGCGCCATCGTTGAAACGCAGCATCCCGAGCGCATCCCGCTGGACCTGAAGGAAGAGCTGCATATCCGGTCCGACCGGCTCGCCGTCGAATATCGCCGCTGGCTGCGCGAACTCGGCGTCACCTACGGCACTTACGGCGACTAGACTTTCCGCGCCGAAGAACAATCAGAATACAGTCACCCGCGGGTTTGACCCTCTCCGTGATGGCCCGTGTTTGTTGCGCCGCCCCAGCCGATAACAATGGGATACAATGCGGATCAGGCGGTGGCGGCGGGGAGCCTGCCCGCAACAGGCGGAGATGCATGCGCGGGTAACAATGGGGATACAGTAACGGGCTGCCATGTCGGGCTCCGCGCCAGCGGCGATGTGGTGCTCAAAATTCCTTGCCGCAGCCGCGGCAGAGATCGGTTGGCCGGTACACGAAGGAAGGCATGCAGTGGTTCCGGCGCAGATAAATCGATGCCTGGCTCGCCTGCTTGCGCCGGGGCTTGCACCAGGGTGGTCACAGGCGACGGAGCCTTGCGCGACACGGGCACCTTTGCCGGTTGCGGGCTCGCCGCAAGATCCGCTGCTTTCTCGCGTTCAGGCCTGTACCCGACCTCGTCCGTCCTCTGCTTCGCGCGCACGTAAGCCTCGACCATGCGGGTAAGCGAGGTCCCCTCCGTCGGGGTGATCTCGCCGGCGCAGACAGCGGTAATAATCGCCGCAATGGCACCTGGGGCGTCCGATGCCTCTTCGAGAGGGGACAGGTCGAGCTCGATCGGCGCGTCCTTACGCTTGGGCAGAAGTGCCGGAATCAGAAGGCCCAGGGCGTTCGGATTTCCCTCTTTCGCCTGCGCAATGAGCCTGCCCACGATGGGCTCGGCATTGCCCTCGAGGAGCTGTTCAAGAAGCACGGTTGTCTTGTTGCGAGCGCCGCGCGGCCGACCTGCCGGATTGCCGCTTTGACCGGGTTGAAAAGGCATTGTCCCTCCGTGTGTGGTGGAATGAAAAACCCGCGGTGCAGCCGATCGCCGTCATGCGGGCAACAAAAAACCCGGCGCCGTGATGGGCCGGGTCCGCTCGCAACTTGCGAGCCTGCATCATTTATATCGACTTACTGTACAGTGTCAATGTTCGACGCATTGAACGGCTCGACCGGCCGGTATGTTATTTGATCCGATCTTCATATCCCGGACGATGAGAAGAAAGGGACGCCAAAGTATTTGAAATGGCGCGTATTGTCAGTGAGTGGACAGCCGCGGTTGCTGCGATTGCTGCATCCTCAAAACCGGGCCTAGCTCCCGCCGCAGTCGCCCGGTCCAGCATCCGACCGGTCTCCAGCGCCGCGCGGGCGCCAAGTGGGACAAGCGACGTTGCTTCCGCGCGCGCGTTCGAGATGGCGCCATAGCGAGACGTGCCGCAAGTCGTTCATCCCCCGAGATAGGCCTCCTGGGTGCGCGGATCGCGTCGCACTTCCGATGCCGTGCCCGTGAGCGCCATACGGCCGAGTTCCAGCACGGCGGCATGATCCGCAATGGCGAGGGCCTTTCTGATATTCTGCTCGACCAGCAAGACGGTCACGGAGTTCCTGCGCGGAATATTGCGGATCATCTCGAAAATATCGCTCACCGCTTTCGGCATCAGCCCCACTGAGGGCTCGTCCAGCAACAGGAGCTTTGGCCGTGAGAGGAGCGCCCGCGCAATCGCCAGCATCTGCCCTTCTCCGCCCGACAAGGTACGCGCCTGCTGGTGAAAGCGCTCCCGCAGGATGGGAAACAGTTCGCACATCTCTTCCATATCGCGCGCGAGCGCCACGCGATCACGTCGACAAAAGCCTCCGATCTTCAGATTCTCGCCAACGGTAAATTCCGGAAAAAGCCTACGGCCCTCCGGCACCAAGGCGATACCGCGACGAACGCGCTCGTGAGTGGAAAGCCGCGAGATATCCCTACCCTCGAAAACAATGCTGCCCTTGGAAGCGCTCAGGCCCAAAATGCTGCGCAGGAGCGTCGTCTTCCCCGCTCCGTTGGCGCCGAGAACCGCGAAAATCTGTGCCGCCGAGAGCACAACCGACACCGCGTCCAGCGCATGCACGTGCCCGTAATAAACGTGCAGATCCCTGATCTCAATCATCCCGCTCGCTTCCGAGATAGGCGGCGATCACTCGCGGATCATTGCGCACCTCGTGCGGAAGGCCTTCGGCGATCTTTTCGCCGCGGTCGAGCACGGCGAGCCGGTCGCAGAGCTGCATGGTAAGGCGCACATTGTGCTCGATGAGCAGCACCGTCATGCCGTCGTCGCGCAGGCGATATATCAGCTCGACCAGAGCCGTTGCCTCACGATGACTCAAGCCGGAAAAGGACTCGTCGAGCAGGATGAGATCGGGCTGCAAGCCCAACGCGCGCGCGATCTCGAGCCGGCGCAATAGCCCCAGCGGCAAATTGCACGCGAGCTCGCGCGCATAGGATTCCAAACCGGTGCGCTTGAGCAGAATTTGCGCCCGCTCGCGGTGACGCTTGCGATGGTGCTGCCGCAGCGCCGAAAAGATGCCGGTGCAAAAGCGGGCGCCGATCGCGACCAGCACGTTCTCGAGCACGGTCAGCTCGCTGAACGGCCGCACGATCTGGAAAGTGCGGCCGATGCCGAGGTGCGCAATACGGTGGCAGGGCAGGCCTTGTATGGGCCTTCCCTTGTAGACGATCACGCCGCCGGTGGCCGGCAGGATCCCACTCAGAAGATTGAACAGCGTGGTCTTGCCGGCGCCGTTTGGTCCGATGACGCCGAAGATTTCCTGCTCGCGCACGGCGAGATTGACGTCGTTGAGCGCCAGAAGGCCGGCAAAGCGCCGGCTCAAGTTATGGGTTTGCAGCATAGGAGCGCTTGGACGCGAGGATAGCTCTGAGCGCAGCGCCACAGGTTTGCGCCGCGCGCACGACAAAACTGCCGCTGCCCAGAAACCCGCGCGGCTCATAGAGCATGAGCAGGACGAGGGTGAGCCCGTAGATCAGATTGCGGTAGTCCTGCACGAAGCGGAACAGCTCGGGCAGCAGCGTTAGAAAGCAGGCGCCGAATACCGGGCCGCGCACAGTACCGAGACCGCCGAGCACCACCATCACCAGCACATAGATCGAAGGAATAAACCCGAAATCGTACGGCGTGACGTAACGGATGAAATGGGCATAGAGCACCCCGCCCAGGCCAGCGAGCGCGGCTCCAAGCGTGAAGGCATAGAGCTTGAAGCGCGCGGGATGGATGCCGATCACATTCGCGGCAAGCTCGTTCTCCCTGATGCTTTCCCACGCCAACCCCATCCATGATCGCCGCAGGTAAAGGCACACTGCGATGCTGAGCGCCAGCGCCCCTATCACGATGAGCAGATAAATCTCATTACTGACGGGCGCGCCCCCGAACGTCGCCCGCGGGATGCGGCTGATGCCCACGGGGCCGCCGAAGTAAGGCAGGTAGACGAGCAGCGATTCGAATACAAAGACGAACCCGATCGTGAGCACCGCAAGCGAGTCCTCCCGCACGCGCAGTGCGGGCAGCCCGGTCAGAAGGCCCATAAAAGCCGAGGCGGCGAGCGCAAAGGGCAGCGCCTGCCAGAATCCCAAATCTGTTTCGGTCGTCAGCATCGCGCTCACATAGGCGCCCGTACCCATGTAGACGCCAATCCCGAGATTGAACTGGCCGGCAAGGCCAGTGATCACGTTGAGCCCCAGCGCAATGATGCTCCAGATGCCCATCAGGATCAGGATCGTGACCACATAGGCATCCAGCACGAGCTATTCCTTGCCGAGCAGGCCTTGCGGGCGCACGAGAATGAGGATGACCAGCAACAGCATGGCGATGCCGTCGCGCGAGAGCGGAATTTGCGTATAGGTCGTCAGCGCCGTTTCGGTGATCCCGAGCAAAAAAGACGCGAGCACCGCGCCCATCATGCTCCCGAATCCACCGATCACGATGAGCGCAAGCCCCTTGTAGGCGACCACATCGCCCATGCTGGTGTAGATCGCGTTGTAGAGGATGGCGACCATGATGCCGCCGAAAGCGGCAATGGCGGAGCCGAGAAAAAATACTGCCTGCACGCTGCGGTCCACGTCGATGCCCATCACCTTTGCGGTCTCGATGTCCTGCGCCACGGCGCGAATGGCAAAACCGAGTGCGGTGTGGCGAATCAGGAGCCACAACCCCGCGAACAATGCTGCGGTGCCGCCGACGATCAGGATATCGACGCGGGATATGGTCAGGCCGGTCAAGGTGAAATGTCCGGCCAACGCCGCCACGTCCAACGTGAGCTGGTGCGGTCCGGCGAGAATACGAAACAGGTCGGACAGGCAAATGAAGAGACCGATACTGGCAATCAGCGCGACGATGCGGGGCTTGGGCAGCATGGGGCGATAGACGAATCGCTCGATCAGCGCGCCCAAAATGCCGGCGATGAGCATTGCGCCCACAACCGCGATCACCAGTTTGCCGGTCAGGTTGTAGAAATAGAGACCCAGATAAGCACCCGCCGTGTAGATCCCCGCATGCGCAATGTGCAGCACGCGCAGCACGCCGTAGATCATGGCAAGACCGACCGCGATCATGGCGTAGATCGAGCCGAGCGCGAGTGCGTTCACCAGCTGCTGGCCGAGGACGGAAAGGCTGATCGATTCGATCATCGCGCCGCCGTAGGGTGGGCTGAGCGGTGCGAAACCCACCCACGATGATGGGTTTCGCTGCGCTCAACCCATCCTGCAAACTCCCCGGCGGCTATTTGTAGTACTGGTACCAGGGCCGAGGATCGATCAGCTCCTTGTCTTGCACGAATTTCAATAGCTTGATTTCGTGCAGCGACTTGTCCCAGATGCCAAGCGCGATCGGAAGTTGCGGCTCGCGCAACTCGGTATAGGCGACGTTCACTCCCGACAGATTCATAAAGCTCTTGGTCTCGCCAAGCGCCTTGCGCACCCCTTCTCTGTCGACGCCGCCCCGTTTCATCGCGTCGATGATCAGGCGCGTGGTGTCGTAAGCAAGCGCCGCCTCGTGGGTGATGATGGTCTCGTTGTATTCGTTTTTGTAAGCAGCCATGAAGTCTTTGGTGAAGGGGTGATCGGTCGGCGTGATCACTTCGAGCGTGCCGATCGTCCCGTCGCCATATTCCCCGATGCCCTTGAACCAGTCGATCTGGTTGAGGTCGCAGCCCACATAAAACTGCGCCTTCGGCAAAGTGCCGAGTTCATAGCCCTGCCGTCCGGCGGCGGTCAGCGCCGGGCCAAATCCGCTCATCAGCACCGCGTCGACATTGAGATTCTTGATCTCGGTCATGATCGCGCGAAATTCGCGCTCGGTGGGGGCAAAGGCCTTCTTGTAGACGACCTCACCGCCGAGCTTCGCCAGCCCTTTCTCCGCGCCATTGATGATGCCGCGGCCATATTCCTCGTCCTGCGCAAGGAGTGCAAACCGCTTGTAGCCCCGCTCCTGCATGGCGTGATGTGCCATGATCCAGCCCTGCACGTCGGCCACGCTCGCCCACCGGAAAACGTAATCGTTGCCTTTGACCACCCCGACCGCGTTCGAATATGACGCGACCATCGGCACCTTGGCCTCGCTTATGACGGGGGCGGCGGCGATGCTGGTAAGGCTGAGGGAGCCACCCACGATCGCGACTACCTTGTCCTGCTCGATGAGCTTGCGCGCGACCGCGACCGCCTCGGTGCGATTGCCGCGATCGTCGTAAGAAATGAGCTCGATCTTGCGGCCCTGGACCCCGCCTGCGGCATTGGCCTGCTTGAGGGCGAGATCGGTGCCCTTCTTCGCATCGATGCCGAGCGCGGCGAAGCGGTCGGTCAGCGGCCCGAAAAATCCAAGCTTGATGGGCTCCTGCGCCAAGGCCGGCCAGCTAAGCCCGAGGAATACGAATATCGCCGGGAGAGTCGTCCGCACTCGTACCTGCATTATGGAATACCTATCGGCTTGCGGGAGGCCGGTGGCCGTTGAGCGGCACCGTGCTTTCATGTTTTATGCCAGCGTATTGTCGTCACGCGCAGGGGGAAGTCAATGAATACGGCCCGTTCCGCGGAGCCGTTCTCCTGCTCAAAAATACCGCACCCCGCATGATACCTTCATGTTTCATGTTTGATTTAACGGCTTCTTCCGGTACACTTGATTGCCGGCTGCGGAGCGCCGGGCTCGGGCGAAGGAGAGGACCATGACCATCGTGGTTACCGATAATTGCCGACTCTGCCGCTTTACCGAGTGCATTTCGGTTTGTCCGGTCGCCTGTTTTCACGCCGATGAGGACATGGTCTACATCGACAATGAAATCTGCATCGATTGTCGGGCCTGTATTCCGGTATGTCCGGTGAAGGCGATATTCTCCGAGGAGGACTTGGCGGACGAACAGAAGCACTGGATCGTTGTGAACGAGGAAAAATCGCGCCAGCTGCCGGTCATCGACGAAAAACAGACACCGCTTCCGACTGCCGAAGCCCGCCGCGCCCAACTCGGTTTTTGATCCAAGCCGAGCATTTTCCGCCGCACATGTCCGCTGAGAGCACGCCCGATCTCCACGCCGCCATTGTCGGCGCGGGCCCGAGCGGTTTTTATGCGGCCGAAGCCTTATTGCGAAAACGACCGGGCATCCGCGTTGACATGTTTGACCGGCTGCCGACTCCATTCGGATTGGTGCGCGGTGGCGTGGCGCCCGATCACCCAAAGATCAAACAGGTCACCCTCACCTATGACAAGATCGCGCGCTCGCCTGGCTTCGCCTTCTGGGGAAATGTCGAGATCGGCAGGACTCCGACCATAGAGGATCTCTTGCGCGCCTATCATATCGTGGTGCTTGCATACGGCGCGAGCGCCGATCGGCCCCTCGGCATTTCCGGGGAGGATCTGCGAGGCAGCTATACGGCGACCGAGTTCGTCGGGTGGTACAATGGACAACCCGACTATCAGAACGCGGTGTTCGATCTTTCCGGTCACTCCGCAGTCATCGTTGGGCAGGGAAATGTGGCCGCCGATCTTGCCCGCATGCTGGCTACCCCCGTCGAGGACCTGCGGAGGACGGATATCACCGACAAGGCGCTTGCGGGTCTTGCCGAGAGCCGGGTTCGAGATATCCATGTGATTGGCCGGCGCGGACCGGCGCAGGCGAAATTCACCTCAGTCGAGCTCAAGGAACTCGGGCGAATTCGCGACTGTGCCGCGGTCGTAACCGCAGATGATCTCGAGCTCAATGATGCCAGCCGTGCCGAGCTCGCCGATACGCGCGCGGACGAGGGCAGGAAAAACCTGGAAATCTTTCGCACATTCGCGGCAGCGAGCGGGAATAGCGCAAGCAAGCGTATCATCTTTCACTTCTGCAAGACGCCCGTACGCATCAGCGGCAATGGCAAGGTTGAGCAGATCACGCTTGCGCACAGCGTGCTGCAAGGCCCGCCCTTTGCCCAGAGAGCGGTGCCCACGCCATACCACGTCGATATCCCTTGCGACCTCGTGTTCCGCAGCGTCGGGTATCGCGGCCTGCCGATACCGGGCGTGGGCTTCGATGCCGAGAACGGGATAATTTTCAACCACAAGGGCCGTTGCCTGCGCGACGGCAAGCCGATGCCGGGACTCTACGTTGCCGGTTGGATCAAGCGCGGGCCAACCGGGATCATCGGGACCAATCGCGCGGACAGCGTGGAAACGGTCGAAACCATTCTTGAGGATCTGGCGCAGGGAATCGCAAGTCCGAGGCCCGGCATTGCCGACCTTCGAACTGCGCTCGCCGAGAGGAAGCTCGTCGGCTACGCCGATTGGCAGAGGATCGACGCCGCCGAGCGCGCCCGCGGTCAACTCAAGGGCAAACCCCGCGAGAAGTTCACGGCGCTGCACGATTTGATCGACGCTGCCAGTAATGCCGCCGATTTGAAGTTCCTACAACGATAGCCGCTCGCTCGTAAAGGAACTTCAAATCGAAAAGCGGCACCAGTGTCCCGATTCCGAAGTTCGCATCATTCTGCGGCACGCTCGTTTGCGAACTTCGGAATCGAAGGACACTGGCAACTTATTGATCTAGTGTGGCTTTGGTTCAGAAGTCCGCATTTCGGACTCGCGGCGAAAATGATGCGGACTTCTGAACCGCCACACTAGAGTCAAAGGTTTGTAGTGCCCCTTATGCCTCCGCAGTTCGTGTCAGGGAGTGCCGCAGTGTATCACGAACTTCGGAAGCGGGGGCACTCGCTACTTGAGCGACGGCGCATTGCTGGGGTATCAGTGCCGATCGTTGAACGAATCGGGAGGGACGGATTGTGCGGAAGCTGCGCCGATCTAGTCTGAGCGGGGACGCGTATGGATTCGTGCGCGAGCTGTTTTTGAACGGCACGCGTTATGCCCCCGGCGACAAGATCAGCGTGGAAGAGCTGAGCCGAGAACTTGGCGTAAGCCGCACGCCCTTGTGGAGTGCAATCAATCGGCTCGAGGCAGAAGGGATCGTGGAGATTGTTCCGCGGCAAGGCGTGTATCTGATCGACTACGACCCCGAGCGCGCGGTCGAGACCTTTGTGGCGCGCGAGGCACTCGAAGGCATGGCAGCGCGGCTCGCCGCGCAAAATATCAGCGACCGGCAGCTGGCGGCGCTTCAGGCCAATGTCGATGACCAACGCGGCCGCATTAGCGCCGGCGACCTCGAGGGTTATTACGCGCTCGCGCTCGATTTTCACGAGCAGATCGTGCGCATTGCGCAAAACCGTACCCTCGAACGTCTTCTGATTTCGGTACTGGCGCAGATTCGTGCCATGCGCATCCAGCGTAACTACACGCCCATGCACCTGCCGCATTCCTGCGAGGACCACGAAAAGCTCTTGCAGGCGCTGCGCCGCCGCGATGCCGATCTGGCCGAGAAGGAGGCGCGCAGCCATATCCGGGACCTGACCGAAGAAATGCGCCGCGCTCTGGCCGGCCGAAGTTCCACGCCGGCGGGAACGAAGGTCAAGGCTCCGGTTTCGTAGCGGAACTCCACAGCTTGCCCGAAAAAAGACGCGGATTGGCCGCCACATCCGGGTGGCGTCCCGGGCAGCCTTTAGTGTGGCGGTTCAGAAGTCCGCAGAATGATGCGAACTTCGGAATCGGGACACTAGGGCAAGATGACTTTTCTCGACATCCCGCCCTATCTTTTTGGTGGAGCATGATCTTTTTCGGAAACCGGTTCCAATTTCGGGATCATGCTTTAGAGTTTCACTCACAACCAATGTCTCGATAAGGGACAACTGGTTTGGAATAAAATTCTGGCGCGGCCGATCAGGCGTCGGTATCTTGGACCGCGCCTAGGGGGCAATATCTGACGAGTTTCAGGGGAGATGGGACGAATGGGTTTGTTTCGTAGAAAGGTTCCCTCGAATTACATTCCGATCCATGCGGACAATATCGCGAAGAAGGATTGGATCATCCTGCTCGAAGCGGGGACCATCATCGGTCCAGCGGAAGACAAGTTGCGGGTGGCTCTGGCCACGACGGAACGAAAGATCGCCAAGAAGTACAACATTTTTCTTCGCGGCAAGCCTTATCTTGTGCTCGACGGATATGACCCGCGCATTCACGCGCTGTACTTCTGCCCGCAACTTTATAGATACGACGCCGACAGCCGGCTTGTGCCGCTCGAAGGCGAAGAAATCGGCAGGCTTTTGGCGCAATCGCTGCAGGACGGCGTGGTAGAGAAACAGCCCTGGTACGAACCATCTCAGAAGCTGCGCGCTGAGCCCATAATCACCAAGGGCATGAACGCGGATTTCGACACGGTCGTTGTCGGAGGTCCCCGCCAGGCACGGGCGCCGCTCGCGGAAGCAGCCGAATAGAATCAATAATCGCTGAGGTGCAGCGTCTCTGAACAGCACTGATCAGAGACGCTGCATCGTTCAAGCGCTCAGTCCACGCCGGACAGAGCTCACGCGGGCGCTTTGCATTCCTGCATGCCGTCCATGGCGGTGCTTGCCTCCTGTTTGGTTGCATAGCCGGTGCTGCTGCCCACGACGACAGAAGTCTTGCTTTTGTCTGCCGGCTTCTTAGTGACGACCTTGCACTTGTGGGTCTTGCTGCTCTGAACAATGTAATACGTCGCGGCAAATGCCGGAGACGCCAGGCTCGCAGCCATCAAGCACGCCAACACGACCTTCAGTTTCATAAGAGACCTCCATGACAAACAACACACTATATTTGAAAGGCATGGCTAAATACAATACGTGAAGCCGCTCCGTCCAAGTCCACATGCGCAGCAGAGGTTACTTCCTACCGACCAAGCGTGCCTTCGGTTCTTTTTGCAGACGCTGAGCCTTTTTCTCCTTGCCGGGCCTAACGCAGGTCAGAGGATGCCCACTAAACGGGAATGAGGATAGCTCAACGTAGCCTGGCGCTCTGAGAAGCCAGCGACCTGTACATGTCAAGCGCATGTGCGGGGTTCATGTTCTTGTGTACCACTGCATGCACCGCCGCCAACATCGCGCTGGGATTCTCCGACTGAAAGATGTTCCGGCCCATGTCCACGCCGGCAGCACCTTGCTGTATTGCATTGTGCGCCATCGTGAGCGCATCGAGCTCGGGAAGCTTCTTTCCCCCCGCCATGACGATAGGGACCGGACAGGAGGCGGTGACCGTCTCAAATCCTTCCGCCACGTAATACGTCTTCACATAATGCGCGCCCAGCTCCGCGATCATGCGGCAGGCGAGACGAAAATACTTTGCGTCCCGCACCATGTTGCTGCCCACCGCGGTCACTCCCATCACCGGCACACCATAGCGTAGGCCCAAGTCGACGAGCTTCGTCATGTTGTAGATGGAGCGCGTCTCGAACTCGCCGCCGACAAAAACCTGGATGCCCACCCCGGCGGCGTTGAGCCGCACCGCGTCCTCCATATCCATGGCGATCTCTTCGTCGGAAAGCTCCTTCAAAATGCTGGGACCGCCGCTGGCGCGCAAGACCATGGGTTTCGCGCTATCCGCGGGAATGAGCGAGCGCAATATTCCGCGCGTGCAGAACAGCGCGTCGCAAGCGGGAAGGAGCGGCACGATGCTCAGATCTATGCGCTCGAGCCCGGTCGTAGGCCCCTGGAAATAGCCGTGATCGATGGCAAGCATGACGGTGCGCCCGGTCAGCGGGTTGAAAACGCGCGCGAGCCGGTTCTTCATGCCCCAGTCGAGCTGGTGCGAGCCTTTCAGGAAAAAGCCCGGCGCTTTCTGGGGTTGCTCAGCAAAAAATCTAGCGCCTTCATTATCGGCCTCAGGCATGCGTTCCTCTCGTTACCCGCGACGGACGGCAGACGACAGAATAGAATAGCGGGCCGCCGCAAGCCTCATCCGTCCTCTGTCCTCTGTCCTCTGTTACTTCGTTCCGTAGGCGCGATCGCCCGCATCGCCCAAACCGGGCACGATGAAGGCCTGTTCGTCAAGCGCCACATCAATCGCGGCCGTCCAGATGCGCACGTCGGGATGGATGCCGCGCATGCGCTCGATGCCCTCCGGCGCGCTGATCAGACAAACGAGCCGGATGTCTTTCGCTCCTCGCTCTTTGAGGCGATCCACTGCCGCGACCGCAGTATTGGCGGTGGCGAGAACCGGGACGACGGCGATGACGAGGCGGTCGGCAATATCCGAAGGCGCCTTGAAAAAATATTCCACAGCCACGAACGTTTTTGGCTCGCGATAAAGGCCGATATGGGCAAGCCTCGCGGCGGGTACGAGATCGAGCATGCCTTCGGCAACGGTCAGGCCGGCGCGGAGCACCGGGGCGAACACCAGCTTTTTACCGGCAATGCGCGGAGCCAGCATGCGCGCAAGCGGTGTTTCGATCTCCACGTTGGTGAGCGGCAGATCGCGGGTGACTTCGTAACACAGAAGCATCCCGATCTCTTTCAGGAGCTCACGAAACGTCTTGGTCGACCCTCTCTTGTCGCGAATGAGCGTAAGCTTGTGTTGCACGAGCGGGTGATCGACGACAGTGACTCCGGCAATCGCGCGCTGCAGCGGAATGTGCCCGTGCTGACTCATGAATTCTGCTCCATTCGGATTCGACGCCGCATGGCGCGAGCGGGTGTAGCAAAAAGCCGAGGGTAGCGCGGAGCTGAGGATCAATATTGGTCGAGCGCGCGTCCGGATGCCGATTCGTCGGAACTCACAGGTTCCGGCGCGTAATATCCCGCTGCCTTCTTTGCCGCGATTTCGACATGGGCATCGGCCGGCACCAGTTCGTCAGGAATGGGCACGCGCTCCACGATCTCAATCCCTTGCCGCGTGAGCGCCTCGTATTTCATGTCGCTCATCGAGACGAAACGATCGATCCGCGGCACGCCTAGCCAATGGATTGTGTCCGGCATGAGTTCCTGAAAGCGCGCATCCTGCACGCCGGCAACACACTCCGTGCGCTCGAAATACGTAGCAGCCGCATCGCCTCCTTCCTGGCGTTTACGCGCGTTGTAGACGAGGAATTTCGTGACCTCGCCCAGCGCACGCCCCTCCTTGCGATTGTAGACAATGACCCCGATGCCACCGGCCTGTGCATCGCGCGCGCACTCTTCAATGCCGTGGATGAGATAGGGGCGACACGTGCAGATGTCAGACCCGAACACGTCCGAACCGTTGCATTCGTCATGCACCCGGCAGGTGATGTGCGCGCCCTTATGCCCGAGCTTATCCACATCACCCATCAGATAGATCGTAGTGCCGCCAATCGGCGGCAGAAATACCTGGAGGTCGAGGCGGGTGACCAGTTCGGGATACATGCCGGCGGTCTGCTCGAACAAAGCGCGCCGCAGGCTCATTTCGCTACACCTGAAACGCTCGGCTATACCGGGCAGATACCAGACCGGATCGATTGCGATCTTGACGACGGAGATGCCGCCGTTCTCATGCACCACGTTGCCGTCGCTGCGTAGGCGGCCCGCGGCGAGTGCATTGGCAATCTCGTGCAAGTCGAGACGCGCCTTGGTGATCGCGATTGTTGGACGGACGTCGAGTCCTTGGCCGATCTCATTGGCGAACGATTCCCCGACCAGATGACCCCAAGGATCGAGAGACACTATTGTGCGTGGATCCTTCCACTGCGGGAAGGCTCCGATGTTCGCCGCCGGATGGGTGTTGGTCAGATCCGGCCGGCGAATGGGATCGAGTGCTCCGGCCGAGACCGCGAGCGCGCGATATACAGCATAGGAGCCGCCGTGGCTGCCTATGGCGTTGCGATCTTGCGGGCGGGATACGGTCGCAATGATGGGCCCCCGCGCCCGTGGGCTCTCTGCACCCCAGGAAATCGGAAACGGTTGTTTCGCGCCGGGATCGGGGTGCGAGGTGAGCCGGATGTGATCGGTGCGATTCGCGCGGGTCATTGCGAAAACATAGCCTGAAAAACGAACAGGGCCCGCCGGGTGCGGCGGGCCTGGCCGTTCTCTGCGTTCCAGGATCAGGTGCCCATAATATAACCACGCCGGGGCGCGATACAATTCCCGCAAATTGCGGTATTTGCTTGTCTTTTTGTACTACCCCCGACCGCCGCGTGCCCGGGCCGCGCCAAAGCGGCGTCAGAATGATGGGCCCCCGGTGCTCGCGTATGCGGATCGGAAGATAGAGCGCAGGCTGCGCTGCATGCAGGAACTCACACGCAACACGCTTCC